>NZ_LHVI01000035.1:0-93733 GCF_001269755.1 Pseudomonas sp. Q12-87
CCAACCGCTTTCGCGAGCAAGCCCGCTCCCACATTGGATTAGTGTCGACCTCGCCCCTCCATCACCGCCATCAATCTTCCTGTTCAGCCTCTATCCCCACGCCTAGACTCGGCCCATTCCCAAAAAGGTAGGCCGCCATGTCCGAGACGCTGCTCAGTTCCCGCAATCTGGCTTTCGAGCTGTACGAAGTCCTTGATGCCGAGGGCCTGACCCAGCGCGAGCGGTTTGCCGAACATAATCGTGAAACCTTCGACGCTGCCCTCGCGACGGCCCGCAACATCGCCGAGAAATATTTCGCGCCGCACAACCGCAAGAATGATGAAAACGAACCGCGCTACGAAAACGGCCAAGCCGTTCTGATCCCGGAAGTGAAGCCGGCGGTGGACGCGTTCCTGGAGGCGGGTTTTCTCAACGCTGCGCGCAGCTTCGACGCGGGGGGCATGCAGCTGCCAACGCTGCTGTCCCAGGCTTGTTTCGCACACTTCCAGTCGGCCAACGCCGCATCCACCTCTTACCCGTTCCTGACCATGGGCGCGGCGAACCTGATCGAAAGCTTTGGTAGCGAGGAGCAGAAACAGCGCTTCCTGCAACCGATGATCGACGGCCGCTTCTTCGGTACCATGGCACTGACCGAACCCCATGCGGGCTCATCCCTGTCAGATATTCGGACCCGCGCCGAGCCGGCGTCCGACGGCACCTATCGGCTCAAAGGCAACAAGATCTTCATTTCCGGCGGCGATCATCCGTTGTCGGAAAACATCGTGCACATGGTCCTGGCGAAACTGCCGGACGCGCCGCCGGGGGTCAAGGGCATTTCGCTGTTTATCGTGCCCAAGTTCCTGGTCAACGATGACGGCAGCCTCGGCCAGCGCAACGACGTGCTGCTGGCCGGTCTATTCCACAAAATGGGCTGGCGCGGTACCACCTCTACCGCGTTGAATTTCGGCGACAACGGTGAATGCGTCGGTTACCTCGTAGGAAAACCGCACCACGGCTTGAGCTATATGTTCCAGATGATGAACGAGGCGCGGATCGGTGTCGGCATGGGCGCGGTGATGCTGGGCTATGCCGGCTACCTGTATTCCCTTGAGTACGCCCGCGAGCGCCCGCAAGGCCGGGTGCCCGACAGCAAGGACCCGACCACCGCCCCGGTGGCAATCATCCAGCACGCCGATGTGCGCCGCATGCTGCTGACCCAGAAGGCCTACGTCGAGGGTTCGTTTGACCTTGGGTTGTACGCGGCGCGGCTATTCGACGACACCACCACACTGGAAAGCGAAGCCGAGCGCCGACGTGCCCATGAGCTTCTGGACCTGCTGACCCCTATCGTCAAATCCTGGCCTTCGGAGTTTTGCCTGAAGGCCAACGAGCTGGCGATCCAGATTCTTGGCGGCCACGGCTACACCCGCGAATATCCGGTGGAGCAGTACTACCGCGATAACCGCCTGAACCCGATCCATGAAGGCACTCACGGTATCCAATCCCTGGATCTGGTGGGACGCAAACTGGCGCAGAACGACGGCGCCGGGCTCAAGCAACTGATCCGCCTGGTGGCCGACACCACTGAACGCGCCCAAGCACGCGAATCATTGACACCCTTGCGCCAGCCACTGGAAACCCTCGTGGCACGCCTGCAGACGGTCACCCTCGGCCTGCTGACGGACCTGGGCCAAGGCAAAGTGAACAGCAGCCTCGCCAACTCGGCGCTGTACCTCAAGGTGTTTGGCCACATGGTGATTGGCTGGCGTTGGCTGGAACAGGCGATTCGCGCCGAGGAAGGCCTGGCCAAGGGCAATGCCGCGGACCGCGACTTCTATAAAGGCAAGCTGCAGGCCGCGCGGTACTTCCTGACGTGGGAAGTGCCGGGCTGTCATCATGACCTGGCGATTCTTGAGGCGCGGGATGATACGTGCCTGGAGATGCGGGATGAGTGGTTCTGAGGCGAGACTTGTGGCGCGGCTGAAGGCCAATCGCGAGCAGGCTCGCTCCCACAGAAGGCCGGGGTGAATATAGATCCTGTATCCACCTGAAAAACCTGTGGGAGCGGGCTTGCTCGCGAAGGCGGTATATCAGGCAAATCAATTGCGACTGATACACCGCCTTCGCGAGCAAGCCCGCTCCCACACTTGGATCACCGACAACCCTTAGTCCTGAAAGACTTCAGGCTTGCTGGATCGTCTTGGCAATCACCTCGACCGTGGCGCTGACTTGCTCTTCATAACGGACGAGTTCCGCCTGATGTTGCTTGTGCATTTCCATCTGCTGCGAGCACAGGTTCATCGCCGCCAGCACCAACAGGCGATCACCGATCAGCGTCGGGTATTTCCTCTTGGTATCGGCCAGGGCAGCCTTGAGCATCGAAGCGGCGTCCAGGAGGGCCTGTTCCTGCCCGGCAGGTGCCTTGATCGAATAATCTTCCCCAAGGATCGAAACGACTGTCACCCCATCGGCGGCATGCTTCATGCGCTGACGGGACCGCTGCTGGCGCGCTCGATCAGCGCCTGGATACGGGCGGCGGTGGCGCCGTGCAGTTCTTCCTGTTCCATCAGGTTCAGTTGCAGGCTTTCGTTTTCATCCTTGGCCTTCGCCAGTTCGGCGCTCAGGGTTTCGTTCAGTCCAGCGAGGTGACGGTTCTGTTGCACCAGGTCGTTGACCAGTTGCTCCAGCTGGCTGAGGGATGCTTCCAACATATTGATTTCCAGTCTTTTTCAAGGGGCGCGTACGATAAAGAAAAGTCACCGCCAGCGCCACGGCTCAGAGGGCAGCGGTGTTTCCCTCGCGAGCTGTAAAGACTGTAAACAAGGATTCTGGTTCCTACCCTTCGTCGCGCCGACCGCGTTGCGGTGCGACAAAAGCACGCATCGCCCTCAAGACTCCAGTCGCAGGACCGATAAGCCAGGTAACCAGTCACAGCCCCGCACGGACGCGCTTCTTCACGGTACTTTCCATGTCTCTACGTAATATGAACATCGCGCCGCGGGCGTTCCTGGGGTTTGCCCTGATCGGCGCCCTGATGCTGGCGCTTGGGGTATTTGCCCTGACCCAGATGAGCAAAATCCGCGTATCGGGCGACACCATCGTCCAGAACAGCGTACCCAGCATCAAGGCCCTGGACGAGTTCACCCAACTCACCCTGCGCCTTCGCGTGCTGTCCTATCGCCTGCTGACCAATCGCGAACCCGACGTCCAGCAAAAGACCTATGAGCTGTTCGAGCAACGCAACCAGCAGATCCGCGAAGCGCAGGCCAATTACGAAAAGCTCATCAGCGCGCCGGACGAGCGAACCGCCTACGACCAATATGCGCAGTTGCTTAATCAGTACCGTCAGCTAGAAGAGCGGATGAAGACCCTCTCGCGCAACAATCAGATCGATCAGTTGCAAGCGCTGCTCAACTCCGAAATGCTCACCAACTCCGACGCAATCAATGCGGCGATCAATCGCCTGTTGGAAATCAACAACCGACAAGCCGAGGCGCTTAACCAAGGCGCTGCACAGCAGTACTCGTCGGCGTTTAATTGGGTCGTCACGCTGCTGGTCATCGCCACCGGTCTGACTCTGCTGTTCGCCTGGCTGCTGACCAACAGCATTACCCGTCCGATCAGCAGCGCCCTGGATGCAGCTGAAGAAATCGCCAAGGGCAACCTGACCCGACCGATCACGGTCGATGGCAGCGACGAAGCCGGGCGCCTGCTGCGGGCGATGGCGACCATGCAGGAAAAGCTGCGCGACACCTTGCAGCGGATTTCCGGTTCGGCCACGCAATTGGCCTCCGCCGCTGAAGAACTCAACAGCGTCACCGACGAAAGCGCCCGTGGCCTGACCCAGCAGAACAATGAAATCGAACAGGCCGCCACCGCAGTCAACGAGATGACCAGCGCCGTGGAAGAAGTCGCGCGTAACGCGGTCAGCACCTCCGAAGCCTCGAAGAACGCCACCACCTCGGCGGGCGACGGCCGCGACCTGGTGCAGGAAACCGTCAGTGCCATCGAACGCATGAGCGGCGATGTGCAAAGCACTGCCACGCTGATCGGCAACCTGGCCGAAGAATCCCGCGACATCGGCAAGGTGCTCGACGTCATCCGCGGCCTGGCCGACCAGACCAACCTGCTGGCGTTGAACGCAGCCATCGAAGCCGCCCGTGCCGGTGAGGCCGGTCGTGGTTTTGCGGTCGTCGCCGACGAAGTTCGCGCCCTCGCCCATCGCACCCAGCAGTCGACCAGCGAGATCGAGCGCATGATCGGCAGCATCCAGAGCGGCACCGAACAGGCCGTGGACTCGATGCGCAACAGCACCGAACGCGCCGAATCGACCCTGAACATCGCCCGCGGTGCCGGCATGTCCTTGGACACGATCAACTCGGCCATCGTCGAGATCAACGAACGCAACCTGGTGATCGCCAGCGCCGCCGAAGAACAGGCCCAGGTGGCCCGTGAAGTGGACCGCAACCTGGTGAACATTCGCGACCTGTCGGTGCAATCGGCCACCGGCGCCAACCAGACCAGCGCCGCCAGCAATGAACTGTCGCGCCTGGCCGTGGACCTCAACAGCATGGTCGGACGGTTCAGCCTCTGACCTACCTGCCGGGTTGATCGCTGATCGACCCGCTCTGTGGCGAGGGAGCTTGCTCCCGCTGGGCGGCGAAGCGGCCCCAGGACCTCAAAAGCGACGACTGCTTCGCCGCCGAGCGGGAGCAAGCTCCCTCGCCACAGTATTGCTGCCGCGCTTGTACCTCAATCCCAAACCTTTTTTGACAGCATCACATTTCAACAGGTTAGAATCGCTGGCACGCAGACTGCATGGTCAGTCTGCGCCCGCCCTCAGCTTTCCGGAGTACTGCCTTTGACTGCGACGACCATCAACAGCCTGTTCTTGATCGGCGCGTTGCTGGTAGGTGCGAGCATTCTGGTGAGTTCTCTTTCATCCCGCCTGGGCATCCCGATCCTGGTGATCATCCTGGCCGTGGGCATGGTGGCCGGTGTCGACGGCGCCGGTATTCTTTTCGATAACTACGCAACGGCCTACCTGGTCGGCAACCTCGCCCTGGCGGTCATCCTGCTGGACGGCGGCTTGCGCACGCGGGTGTCGAGTTTCCGCGTGGCGCTGTGGCCGGCGTTGTCGCTGGCCACCGTTGGCGTGTTGATCACCACCGGGCTGACCGGCCTGGCGGCGGCGTGGCTGTTCAATCTGAACCTGATCCAAGGCTTGTTGATTGGCGCCATCGTCGGTTCGACCGATGCCGCGGCGGTGTTTTCGCTGTTGGGTGGCAAGGGCCTGAACGAACGGGTCAGCGCCAGCCTTGAGATCGAGTCCGGCAGCAACGACCCCATGGCGGTGTTCCTCACCGTCACGCTGATCGGCATGCTCGCCAGCGGTGAAACCGGCCTGCATTGGAGCCTGCTCGGACATTTGGTGCGCGAGTTCGGCATCGGTGCGGTGCTCGGCCTGGGCGGCGGCTGGGTGATGCTGCAGTTGGTCAACCGTATCAACCTGGCCAACGGTCTCTATCCGATCCTGGTCATCAGCGGTGGCCTGGCCGTGTTCGCCCTGACCAACGCCTTGCATGGCAGCGGCTTCCTGGCGGTTTACCTCTGCGGCCTGGTGATCGGTAACCGCCCGGTGCGCAGCCGTCATGGCATCTTGCATATGCTCGATGGCATGGCCTGGCTGGCACAGATCGGCATGTTCCTGGTGCTTGGGCTGTTGGTCACGCCCCATGACCTGCTGCCTATTGCCCTGCCTGCCTTGGGCCTGGCGCTGTGGATGATCCTGTTCGCTCGTCCTTTGTCGGTATGGGTGGGCCTGCTGCCGTTCAAGGCTTTCCATGGCCGCGAGAAGGCGTTCATTTCCTGGGTCGGCCTGCGCGGCGCGGTGCCGATCATCCTCGCAGTCTTCCCCCTGATGGCCGGCCTGCCCCACGCCCAGCTCTATTTCAACCTGGCGTTCTTTATCGTGCTGGTCTCGCTGCTGGTACAGGGCACAAGCCTGCCATGGGTCGCCAAGTTGCTGCATGTGACTGTCCCGCCGGAGCCGCTGCCGATTTCCCGGGCGGCGTTGGAAGTGCACGTCACCAGCGAGTGGGAGTTGTTCATCTATCGCCTCGGCGCCGAAAAATGGTGCATCGGCTCGCCCCTGCGAGACCTGAAAATGCCCGACGGAACGCGCATCGCGGCACTGTTTCGCGGCCAGCAATTGCTCCATCCGTCGGGTAGTACGGTGCTGGAAGTCGATGATTTACTGTGCGTTATCGGCCATGAACACGACTTGCCAGCCCTCGGAAAACTGTTCAGCCAGGCACCGCAACGGGGTCTGGATCTGCGCTTCTTCGGCGACTTCGTACTCGAAGGAGACGCCCAGTTGGCTGCGGTTGCTGCCCTGTACGGGCTGAAGCTGGACGGTATCGATCCGGACATGTCCCTGGGCCGCTTTATCGCCCAGAAAGTCGGCGGTGCCCCCGTGGTCGGTGACCAGGTGGACTGGAACAACACCCTCTGGACTGTCGCGGCCATGGACGGGAACAAGATCGGCAAAGTGGGCGTCAGATTCCCCGAAGGAAGTCGCCCGGGTCCCGGCTTGTTCCTCTAAACTGCTCCCACTCTCACTTGCTTGACCGGTCTCTATGCCTACCCTGCGCTCCTTCTTTGCCATCGCCCTGCTGGGCCTGAGTCTCTCTGTCTGCACGCTGCAAGCCGCTGAACAGCCCACCAGTGCCTCGGTGCAGGCCAGCCTGGACAAGATCGCCGACCGCAAGCTGCCGGAAGCCGACCAGAAAGCCCTGCAGGCCGTATTGCAAGGGACGCTGACCCAGCTCGCCAACCAGGCCGACTACGAGCAGAAGCTGCTCGCCCTTAAACAGCAACTGGCCAATGCGCCCAAGCAGAACATCGAGAATCAGCGCGAGCTGGCGCGGCTCAAGGGCACCATGGTGGTGCCGGTGGCGCAACGCTACGCCAACCTGCCGATTCCCCAGCTCGAACAGATGCTGACGGAACGCTCGACCCAGCAGAGCGATCTGCAAAAAGCCTTGGCCGACGCCAACAGCCTGATCATCACGGCCCAGACCCGTCCCGAGCGCGCGCAGGCGGAAATTTCCAGCAGCCAGACCCGCATTCAGCAGATCAACACCATCCTCAAGGCCGGCCGCGACGCCGGCAAAGCCCTGAGCAGCGAACAGCGCGACCAGCTCAACGCCGAACTGGCGGCGCTCAATGCGCTGATTCCGCTGCGCCGCCAGGAACTGGCCGGCAACAGCCAACTGCAGGACCTGGGCAACGGCCAGCATGACTTGCTGATGGAAAAAATCGCCCGCATGGAGCAGGAGATACAGGACCTGCAAAACCTGATCAACCAGAAGCGCCTGGCCCAGTCCCAGCAAACCGTGACCCAGCAATCCATCGAAGCCCAGAAGGCCGGTGGCAGCAGTCTGCTGGCGACCGAAAGCTCGACCAACCTGAAGCTCTCCGACTACTTGCTCAAAAGCACCGACCGCCTCAACGAGGTCACCCAGCAGAATTTGCAGACCAAGCAATTGCTGGACAGCGTCACCCAGACCGACGCCGCCCTGGACGAGCAGATCAGCGTGCTGAAGGGCAGCCTGTTGCTCTCCAAGATTTTGTATAAGCAGCGCCAGACATTGCCGCGCCTGAAGTTGGACCAGAACCTGGCCGACCAGATCGCCGATATCCGCCTGTACCAGTTCGAAGTCAGCCAACAACGCGAATTGCTCAGCAACCCAAGCGCCTACGTCGACGGCCTGCTGGCCTCTCAGCCATCGGAGCAAGCCACACCGCAACTGCGCAAGGCGCTGCTTGAGCTGGCATTGACCCGTGTCGACTTGCTGGAACGCCTGAACCGTGAATTGAGCGCGGTACTCAACGAATCCATCACCTTGCAGCTCAATCAGAAGCAGTTGCTCAGCACAGCCCAGAGCCTGCGGGCGACCCTCGAAGAGCAGATGTTCTGGATTCCCAGCAACAAGCCGCTGGATTTCGAATGGATGCGTGCCGTGCCGGCACGCCTGGAAAAACAGATCGACTCGCTGCCCTGGGCTTCGAGCCTCAGCGAGCTGGCCGATGGCCTGACCCAGCGCCCCCTGCTGTTCCTGCCCCTGGCGCTGCTGATCGGCGCGCTGCTGTGGCGGCGCAAGAATCTCTATGCTCGCTTGAACAAGGTTCACCAGGACGTCGGCCACTTCAAGCGCGACAGCCAATGGCACACCCCCCAGGCGATCCTCATCAATATCCTGCTGGCGATGCCGGTGGCCCTGGCGCTGACACTCTGTGGCTATGCGTTGCAGATTGACGCCCGCGGCCAGAACGCCAACCTCGGCGCAGCGCTGCTGCAGATCGGCCAGGCCTGGCTGGTGTTCTACACCGCTTATCGAGTGCTGGCGCCGGGCGGTGTGGCCGAGTTGCATTTCCGCTGGGAGAAACCCCAGGTCGAATTCCTCCAAGGCTGGATCCGTCGACTCGGGCTGGTGGTATTAGCGTTGGTGGCCGTGGTGGCCGTGGCCGAGTTGCAACCTGCAACCCTGGCCGATGACGTACTCGGCATGCCGGTGGTGCTGACTTGCTACGCCCTGATGGCATGGTTACTCAGCCGCCTGCTACTGAGCAGCCCGACGCACCAGAACACCTCGCTGTTTCGCAAGGCTGTCGGGGTGATGTTCACCGCGCTGCCCATCGCGCTGTTCGTGGCGGTGTGCTTCGGTTACTACTACACCGCGCTGAAGCTCAGCGACCGGTTGATCAACACCCTGTACTTGTTGATGTTCTGGCTGGTGATCGAAGCCACCTTCGTGCGCGGCCTGTCAGTCGCGGCGCGGCGCCTGGCGTACCAGCGGGCCCTGGCCAAGCGCCAAGCGGCCAAGGAGGCCGGCGACGGCGAAGCGGTGGTCGAGGAACCGACCCTGGACATCGAAAAGGTCAACGAACAGTCCCTGCGCCTGATCCGTCTCGCCCTGCTGGGTGGCTTCATGGCCGCACTGTACTGGGTGTGGTCGGACCTGATCAGTGTGTTCTCCTACCTGGATAACATCACCCTCTACGAATACACCAGCGGCACCGGCGTCAACATGAACATGGTGCCCATCAGCATTGGCGACATGCTCGGCGCGCTGATCATCATCGGCATCACCTTCGCCCTGGCGCGCAACCTGCCAGGTCTGCTGGAAGTGTTCGTACTGTCGAAACTGAACCTGGCCCAGGGCAGTGCCTATGCCACCACCACGCTGCTGTCCTATGTGATCGCCGGCGTTGGTTTCGTCACCACGCTGTCTACGCTCGGCGTGAGTTGGGACAAGCTGCAATGGCTGGTGGCCGCGCTGTCGGTGGGCCTGGGTTTCGGCATGCAGGAGATTTTCGCCAACTTCATCTCCGGGATCATGATCCTGTTCGAGCGTCCGGTGCGGATCGGCGACACCATTACCATCGGCAACCTGTCGGGCACGGTCAGCAAGATTCGCATCCGTGCGACCACCATCACCGACTTCGACCGCAAGGACATCATCGTCCCGAACAAGACGTTCATCACCGGGCAACTGATCAACTGGTCGCTGACCGACACCGTCACCCGGGTAACCCTGAAACTGGGCGTGGATTACGGCTCGGACCTGGATCGGGTTCGCGAGTTGCTGCTCAAGGCGGCCCGTGAAAACCCACGGGTATTGAAGGAACCGGAACCGATCGTGTACTTCCTGAACTTCGGCGAGAGTACCCTGGACCATGAACTGCGCATGCACGTGCGCGACCTTGGCGACCGCAACCCGGTGCTGGACGAGATCAACCGCTTCATCAACCGGGAGTTCAAGAAGGAACATATCAACATCTCCTTCCGTCAGATGGAAATCTATCTGAAGAACATGCAAGGCCAGGAGTACAAACTGGTGCCTGCCGAGCCCGATAAAAAGTCCATTACGCCTGTGCCTTCGGCGGTCGCCAGCATCAAACCGGTGCCCGAGCCGCCGCAAGACATTCTCGATTGATAGCGGGTTGCCTGAGGGCGCCCCGCCGGAGACGCCCATGAAGACACTGGAAACGCTGACCTTCGATAACCGTTTTGCCCGCCTGGGCGACGGTTTTTCGGCGCATGTGCTGCCCGAGGCCATCGATAATCCGCGCCTGGTGGTTGCCAGCCCCGCCGCCATGGCGCTGCTGGACCTGGACCCGGCAGAAGCCGAGACGCCGCTGTTCGCCGAGATTTTCGGCGGACACAAGCTCTGGGCCGAAACCGAACCCCGGGCGATGGTGTATTCGGGGCACCAGTTCGGCCATTACAACCCGCAGTTGGGCGATGGCCGTGGGTTGCTGTTGGGTGAGGTGTACAACGAGGCCGGCGAACATTGGGACTTGCACCTAAAAGGTGCCGGCCAGACGCCATTTTCGCGGATGGGCGACGGGCGCGCGGTGTTGCGCTCCTCGATCCGCGAATTCCTCGCCTCCGAAGCCTTGCACGCCTTGGGC
This sequence comes from Pseudomonas sp. Q12-87, assembly GCF_001269755.1. NCBI lineage: Bacteria > Pseudomonadati > Pseudomonadota > Gammaproteobacteria > Pseudomonadales > Pseudomonadaceae > Pseudomonas > Pseudomonas sp. Q12-87. The sequence goes on from NZ_LHVI01000035.1 coordinate 10,459, forward strand.
ATCCCAACCACTCGCGCTTTGTGCGTGATCGGTTCGGACACCCCGGTATGGCGCGAAAAACAAGAGCGCGCCGCCATGGTGCTGCGCCTGTCACCCAGCCACGTGCGCTTCGGGCATTTCGAATATTTCTACTACACCAAGAAGCCCGAGCTGCAAGCGGCCCTCGCCGAGCATGTGTTGAACCTGCACTTCGCCGAGTGTCGCGAACAACCGGAGCCGTACCTGGCGATGTTCCGTGAAATCGTCGAGCGCAACGCCGAACTGATCGCCAAATGGCAGGCCTACGGGTTTTGTCACGGCGTGATGAACACCGACAATATGTCGATCCTGGGCATCACCTTCGATTTTGGGCCGTTCGCTTTCCTCGACGATTTCGACGCCAACTTCATCTGCAATCACTCCGACGATCAGGGCCGCTATTCCTTCAGCAATCAGGTGCCGATCGGCCAGTGGAACCTCAGCGCCCTGGCCCAGGCCTTGACGCCCTTCATCAGTGTCGAAGCCCTGCGCGAGACCCTCGGTTTGTACCTGCCACTCTTCCAGGCTCACTACCTGGACCTGATGCGCCGTCGCCTCGGCCTGACGAGTGCCGAGGAGGATGACCAGAAACTGTTGGAGCGGCTGCTGCAATTGATGCAAAACAGCGGCGTCGACTACAGCCTGTTCTTCCGTCGGCTGGGCGATCAGTCTCCCGAACAAGCCGTCGCCACCCTGCGTGATGATTTCGTCGACCTCAAGGGCTTCGATGCCTGGGGCGAGCTTTATGTCGCCCGGGTGAATCGCGAAGGCCCTGTTGATCAAGACCAACGCCGCATCCGCATGCACGCCGTCAATCCGCTGTATGTGCTGCGCAACTACCTGGCGCAAAAAGCCATCGACGCCGCCGAATCAGGCGACTACGACGAAGTGCGCCGCTTGCATACCGTTCTGAGCAGACCATTCGAAGAACAACCGGGCATGGACAACTACGCGCAACGTCCGCCGGAGTGGGGCAAGCATCTGGAGATCAGCTGCTCGTCGTAACCTTCCTGCCAAATACATAGCCCCGTGGCGAGGGAGCTAGCTCCCGCTGGGCGGCGCAGCCGCCCCAAGCTGGACTGACACGGACTTCCAGGCAGACCGCGTCAACCGGCTTTACGACGGCTGCGCCGCCGAGCGGGAGTAAGCTCCCTCGCCACAAAAGCGAATTGGTATTTCAGGTCATCAAATGAATGTTTCAACCGAGACACAAAAGCGCTCCGCCAACCAACGGATCTGCCTCAAATTGAGCTGACGCTTACCGCTCAATACCTCCGACACCACCGACTGAGTACCAACACCCGGCAAATCGCTCTGGTTCAAGCCATGTTCACGCATCAGGTAACGAAGCGCTGCGACGCCGCTCCCCCTGGGCATCGGTCGATGCTCGTGATCCCATGCCTCGATCCATTCACCGATAATATCCACCAGACTCATGAGCGGATGGGCTTCGTCATCGCCCACCAAGGCCAACAATTCATCAAGAGCAGCAGCCAACCGGTCATAATCCTCTTCGCTCTTGGGCTTGCGCAGCAGAGGCGACACAAACTCCCAATGGGCGGCGACTTGTTCTATCAGTGCGCTCATCCTTTTTCCTCCTTCCACTTGCCTCTATCGTATTCGTGATGATCCAGCACGCATTTGATGTACAAGCGCTGCGGCCGGTAGCGAACCACGGCGATCAGTCGCAACTTATTGCCACCAATATCGAACACATGTAACGGACCGACCTTATCGGTTGCGGGAAAAATGGACTTCATCGCAGCGAAGTCAGCAGGGCTGTTGCGCTTGATAAGTCGATACCATTGATCCAGCGCGCCAGCTGAGCGCGGCCATTTTTCCTTGGCCTCCCAATGCGTTTCTCAGTGATCACATGCATGCAACGTCCTTATCGCATTTTGCTATGGAAGAGTTAAACACAGATCGCAAATATCGCAAGTTGCGATACATTCCTTCAGACGGACGTCCGCCCGAATGCGTTTTAGCCTAGTTAGCCAATGCTTCGAGCTTCGTTAAAAAATGTGAGTGGAGGTGAGCCCAGCTCACCCCACCTTATCGTTCCCTTGCTCAGGCGTCTCGATACCCGGCTCGGCTTCGGCATTGTCCTTGTCGGCCGGTTTTTCCGACGGTTTTTCCTCGGGGTAACCGGGCATACCACGGGCATCTTCGGGAGTCAGCTCATCGCGGTCGTGGCGGCTATCGATGGCGTAGGCCGGGGCGGCGTTGGGGTCTTCGTCGCGGCCGGCGGTGCCGAGAACAAAGCCGTCGTCGTTGGGGCTATCCACTGCCTGTGGGGTGGTTGGGTCTTGAGGATGGTTCATGGGACCTCCTGAGGTTGCAAACAGGTACGTTGTGTCTTTTTGAGGCCGCGACACCTTTTCAGTGCGGCACACCTGATGAATGGCAACCTTGATGAATCTGGTACAAACCCGGAATGTAAGCCTCTGTGGGAGCGGGCTTGCTCGCGAAGACGGCCTGATGGACGGTATCTCTATCGAATGTGCCGGCCTCTTCGCGAGCAAGCCCACTCCCACATGGAAAACACAGTGGTTTGGCTGCCTCCACGCTAGGCCATGTCGCTGTGGCTGAATTCCTCGGCGAGGAAATCGATCAGCGTACGCACCGACGGCAGCAACCCGCGTCGTGAAGCGAAGATCGCATGGACGATCCCGCACTTCGGCGTCCAGCCCGGCACCAGTTCCACCAGCCGCCCGGCAGCAATGTCCTCGCGCACTACCACTGTAGGCAGGTGAGCGACGCCGATGCCGGCCAGCACGGCATGACGCAGGGCCAGCAGGTCATCGGTGACCATGCGCGGCTCATGGCGGATCAACGCCCGGGTACCGTCCGGGCCGAACAATTCCCACTGATATTCACGCTGCGCCCCGCCCCAATGCACGCTTGGCAAACCGTTGAGGTCCGCTGGGGACGCGGGGGACGACAGGCGCTCGCGGTAATCCGGGCTGCCCACCAGGCACTGGGTACTGTTGCTCAGCACTTTCATGACCATGTCGGTGTTTTCCAGCGGCGGGAAGCGCACCCGCAAAGCGATATCAAAGCCTTCATGAATCAGGTCGACCCGGCGGTTGGTGCTCTCGATAAACAACTCAACCCGCGGGTACTTCTGCATGTAGCGGGTCAGCATCGGCCCGACCCAACTGTTGAGCAGCGCTGTCGGGCAACTGATGCGCACCAACCCCTGGGGTTCGGAACGGTTGCGCTCGATCACTTCGGCCGCGCTCTCGGCCTCGACCCGCATTGCCAGGCAGCGCTGGTAATAGGCCTGACCGATCTCCGTCAACGTGCAGTGGCGACTGGTGCGATGGAGCAACCGCACGCCGAGCCGTTCTTCCAACTGGGCAATGCGTCGGCTGAGCTTGGACTTGGGCATGTCCAGCGCACGGCCAGCAGCGGCGAAACCGCGGTGTTCGACCACCTGGGTGAAGTAATACAGCGTATTGAGGTCTTCGATGACCGTTCTCCAAATAGAACGCTAAGGCGGATTTTCGCAGTCTAGCGCATCAAAGGTGCGAGTTTTAATCTACACCCATCGAAACGCAACACGGATTGAAGCCGGGCGCTTCGACCGGATGAGTCACCGATCAATCGCTATACCGACATTAAAAACCTTAACCACGCCGAAACCTTCGGCAACCAAAACTTAATGAGGGCTACGCCATGACAACTTCCTACAACCGTCTCGACAAAGATAACGCCGCCGTTCTGCTGGTCGACCACCAGGCTGGCCTGCTGTCCCTGGTACGTGACATCGATCCGGACCGCTTCAAAAACAACGTGCTGGCCCTGGCGGACCTGGCGAAGTACTTCCAACTGCCGACCATCCTCACCACCAGCTTCGAAACCGGCCCTAACGGCCCGCTGATGCCAGAACTCAAGACCCTGTTTCCAGACGCGCCGTACATCGCCCGTCCTGGCCAGATCAACGCCTGGGACAACGAAGATTTCGTCAAGGCGATCAAGGCCACCGGCAAGAAGCAACTGATCATCGCCGGCGTCGTCACTGAAGTCTGCGTAGCCTTCCCGGCACTCTCGGCCCTGGCCGAAGGTTTCGATGTGTTCGTGGTCACCGATGCGTCCGGCACGTTCAACGAACTGACCCGTCAATCGGCCTGGGACCGCATGTCCTCCTCGGGCGCCCAACTGATGACCTGGTTCGGCCTGGCCTGTGAGTTGCACCGCGACTGGCGCAACGATGTGGAAGGGTTGGCAACCTTGTTCTCCAACCACATCCCGGACTACCGCAACCTGATGACCAGCTATAACACCCTGACCAACGGGAAATAATCGGCAACACTGTACTAAATGTGGGAGCGGGCTTGCTCGCGAAGGCGGAGTATCAGTCGACATCTATGTGTCTGATACATCGCCTTCGCGAGCAAGCCCGCTCCCACAGGTTTTGTGGTGGTCTGTATATAGTGTTCAATCTGTGCCAACGATTTTTCCTGGAGACCGACCCGATGCTGATCCCCTGCCCCCATTGCAACGGGCTCAACCGCATCCCCGCCGAACGCCTGGGCGACCAGCCCAAGTGCGGGCGCTGCAAGGCCCAAGTGCTATTGAACAAACCGTTCGAACTCAAGCAAGGCGACTACGCCAGCCAGATCAAGGGCGACCTGCCATTGCTGGTGGACGTCTGGGCCGATTGGTGCGGGCCGTGCAAGTCCTTCGCCCCCGTGTTCGAGCAGGCCGCCGCGCAGCTGACGGGTAAATGCCGGTTGGCCAAGCTCGACAGTGAGGCCAATCAGCAATTATCGGCGCAGTTGGGGATTCGCTCGATTCCCAGCCTGATCCTGTTCAGGGACGGTCGGGAAGTGGCGCGCCAGAGCGGTGCATTTCCGCTGCCGCAATTGATGGAGTGGTTGCGTAGCCAGGGAATCTGAAGCCTTTTCACAACAGTGGGAGCGGGCTTGCTCGCCCCCACATTGGGTTTGCATAGCCAGCAAGTCAGGCGCTTTCCAGCAACCCATGCAATTCCACGAACTGCTGGGTCAGCTTGTGCCGTGGGTCCAGGTGGATCAGCGGCAGGCTCGCCTGGTGGGATTCGCGCATGCGCACCGAACTGCTCAAGTATACCGGCAACACCGGCAGGCCTTCGGCAATCAGTTCGTCGAGGATTTGCTGTGGCAGGCTGGCGCGGGCCTGGAACTGGTTGACGACGATGCCTTCGACTTCCAGGCCTTCGTTATGGTCGTCCTTGAGCTCTTCGATCTCTGCCAACAGGCCGTATAACGCCTGGCGGGAGAAACTGTCGCAATCGAAGGGAATCAGCACTCGATCGGCGGCAATCAGCGCCGAAACGGCATAGAAATTCAACGCCGGCGGCGTATCCAGGTAAATCCGGTCGTAATCCTCATCCAGCTCTTCAAGCAATTTTCGCAGCTTGTTGATCTTGTGTTTCGCCTCGAGCTTGGGCTGCAGATCCGTCAGCTCCGCAGTGGCGGTGATAACGTGCAGGTTGTCGAACGGCGTCTCGTAGATATCCACCTTGTTCTTCTTCGAGAAAGGTCCCGACGATAAGGTCTGCTTGAAGAAATCAGCGATGCCCATGGGAATGTCATCGCCGGTCAGGCCTGTCAGGTACTGAGTGGAATTGGCCTGGGCATCCAGGTCAATCAACAGCGTGCGATACCCCTCGCTGGCGCTGACCGCCGCCAGGTTGCAGGCGATGCTGGACTTGCCCACGCCCCCTTTCTGATTGAATACCACGCGCCGCATGTCAAAACCTCCGTGTATCAAAGATTCCCGAGTGTAGTAGGCCGTTACACCGCTTAGCTACCTTCTGCGTAGAAGGACTACAGCATTGGTGGCTTTTCCCACAATGGGAGCGTCAATTCGCCCGGAGAATGACAGACATAGGCGACAGACAGGCGCTTCATGATCAGGACAATAGCCGATGCAGGACCTGCAACGAACAAACCCGTACATTTTGCTGGGCAAAATGTAACCAACATTTGCTACAAGCCAACCGCACCGGGATAATGCGCGCCACTTGGGTCGCAAGGCCATGCAGGGTTGGACGCGGGTCAAACCACTGAACCGTGACAAAAAAAAAGCCCGCAGGGGTGGGATGGAATCTGTGATCAATTTCAGTATCGCCCAATGGCGCGCGTGGGCCCCTGGGCTCGAAAGCGTGGACGATTGGCTGGCATGGAGCCGACAGCCGGTCGTATTGCCTGCCAGCGATGCCGCCCCCGACGTATCGTTCCTGCCGGCCATGCAGCGTCGACGCCTCAGCCGCCTGGCGCGGATGGCCTTCAGCGTTGGCTGGCCACTGGCCGAAGGCCGACCGGACCTACCGTTGGTCTTTATTTCCCGTCACGGCGAAACCCCGCGCACTTTCGAGATTCTCAAGGACCTGGCCGCCGACCAACCCTTATCGCCGACCCAGTTCAGCCTGTCGGTGCATAACGCGGTGATTGGCCTGTGGTCAATCATGCGCGGCGAAACCAGTGAAATGACCGCCCTGGCCGCCAATGGCGACGGTTTGGAACACGGCGTGCTGGAAGCTGCCGCGCTGTTGAATGAAGGATCGCCTGCAGTATTGCTGGTGATCACCGAGGAACAACCGCCGCAGGTCTATGCACCGTGGGTCGATGACGTGCCGTTTCCCTATGCGGTGGGCTTGTTGCTGACCCCTGGCGACGATTGGCAATTGGACCTGGCCCCACAGGCCGGCCAGTCGCCGGGCAATGACTGGCCCCATGCCCTGGATCTGTTGCGTACGCTGCTGAACAACCAAACCACCTGCCAACATGCCTGGAAGAATCGCGTATGGACCTGGCAACGCAACCGGTGACCGGTAAACATCGCGACGCCTATTACTGGCGCCTTATCGCGACCGCCGCAAGCTTCGCCCTGTTCGGGCTGGGCGGGCTGTGCCTGCGTTTGCTGGTTTTTCCGGTGCTGGCCTGGTTGCCCGGCGATGCCCAGGCCCACCGGCAAAGGGCTCGCCGCACGGTCGGGCGGCTGTTCTGGTTCTTTATCCGGTTCATGGCCCGCACCGGGGTGCTGACTTATCAGATCGATGGCGCCGAAAGACTCGGGCGGCCCGGGCAGATGATCATCGCCAATCACCCTTCGTTGATCGATGTCGTGTTCCTGATCGGCCTGGTGCCCAACGCCAACTGCGTGGTCAAGCAGAGCCTGTGGGACAACCCCTTTACCCGTGGTCCGCTGCGCTCGACCGAATACATCAGCAACGACGGCAGCATGGACATGCTCGACGCCGCCAGCGATGCCTTGCAAGGGGGGCAGACCCTGATCGTCTTTCCCGAAGGAACGCGCACCCAGCCAGGCCAGGCGCCGGCCTTTCATCGGGGGGGTGCGGCCATTGCCTTGCGGGGTGCGAAAATTCTCACACCCGTCACCATCAAGGTCTACCCAACCACCCTGACCAAGGCCGAACCCTGGTATCGCATTCCCAAACGCCGCGTGCACTTCAGTTTTCGCATCGGGGCCGATATAGACCCACAGGCGTTCGCCGCGCTCGGCCCACCACCCCAGGCTTCGCGCAGGCTCAACGATTTTCTGCATCACTATTTCATCAAGGAGCTCGCCGAAGATGAGCGATCTGCACCGTGACATCAAACAGCTGATCATCGACGCCCTCGGCCTGGAGGATATTGGCGTCGGTGACATCGGCGACCACCAGACCCTGTTCGGCGAAGGCCTGGGCCTGGATTCGGTGGACGCCCTGGAGCTTGGCCTGGCGATCCAGAAAAAGTACGGCATCAAGATAGACGCCGACGCCAAGGACACCCGTAACCACTTCAGCAATGTGGCAAGCCTTGCGGCCTTCGTCACTGCAAAAAGCGAAGCCTGAGACCAGACCATGCAAACTCGTGACGATATTTTCAACACCCTGCGCGATGCTCTGGTCGAGCTCTTCGAGCTGGACGCAGAGCGTGTGACGCTGGAATCGAACCTGTACCAGGACCTGGAAATCGACAGCATTGACGCGGTCGACCTGATCGACCACATCAAGCGCCAGACCGGCAAGAAAATCGCCGCGGAGGAATTCAAGTCCGTGCGCACCGTCAATGACGTGGTCGAGGCGGTCTATCGACTGGTCCAACCGGCCGCATGACCCGGCTGATTGGCCTTGGCCTGCTGCTGGCGGGCCTGCTGTACCCTTTTGCGGTGTATTTCGGCATGGAGCATTTCGCCCCGTGGCAGTTCGGCCTGCTGCTGGGTAGCCTGTGGCTGGCCCGGGCTTTGCTCGGCAAAGGTGGGGCAGGCAGCCGCTGGATGGCGGTCACGGCGATTGTGTTCTGTGGATTGCTCGCTTTGTTCGACAGCCCACTCTTGCTGCGCTGGTATCCGGTGCTGATCAGCGCGTTCATGCTCGGGCTGTTCTCCCTGAGCCTGAAATACGGCCCGCCGGTAGCCGAACGCCTGGCCCGCTTGCGCGAGCCGCAGCTGCCGGCCAGAGCGGTGGTGTATACCCGCCAGGTCACGGTGGCCTGGAGTGTGTTTTTCCTGTGTAACGGTTTGCTCGCCGCCGCCCTGACCCTCTGGGCGCCGCTGAGCTGGTGGATGTTGTACACCGGCCTGATTTCCTACGGATTGATGGGGCTGCTGTTTGCCATTGAATGGCTCATACGACAACGGGTAAGAGGCCGCCCATGAATTGGATAACACTTGAGCAAATGCTGCTCGAGGCTCAGCCGGAGCGCGCAGTCGCTGTCGATCCGGCGTTGAATCACGCGCAATTGCGCGATGCGGCACTGCGCCTGGCTGCCCGCCTCAAGGCCCTGGGCGTGCGGCATGTGGCCGTGCACCTGGACGATGCCGCCGACCTGGCCGTCGCCCTGCTCGGCGCCTGGCGCGCCGGTGTGCGCGTCCTGCTTCCCGCCGACCTCCAAGCGCAGACACGCCAGCGCTGGGCGACGGACGTCGACCTGTGGCTGACCGACCAACCCGGTGATACTCATCCAGGCGATCTGCAACAGGAGCCGATGGACGCCGCCGAGCTGGATCTCGACCAGTGCTGGCTGAGCCTGTGCACTTCCGGCTCCAGCGGCGAGCCTAAGCGCATCGAGAAAACCCTGCGCCAGATGAGCAACGAGGTCCATGCCCTGGAACACCTGTGGGGCGCCGACCTTGGCCCGGCCTGCATGATCGGCAGCGTCGCCGCCCAGCACATCTACGGACTGCTGTTCCGAGTACTGTGGCCGCTGTGTGCTGGACGTCCCTTCGTGCGTCGGCAACTGGCCTTCCCGGAAGACCTGCAACGCGCCAGCCGAGAGCACCCCACCTTCGCCTGGGTCGCCAGTCCGGCCCTGCTCAAGCGCATGGGCGATAACCTCGACTGGCCGGCCTTGAGCTGCGTGCGTCGGGTGTTCTCCTCTGGCGGCGCCTTGCCCACCGAGGCCGCCCAGGCTTTGCAGCAGCGCCTGGGGCAATGGCCGACGGAAATCTTTGGCAGCTCGGAAACCGGCGGCATCGCCTGGCGCCAGGGCGGCGGATTGTGGCAACCCTTTGCCGACGTGACGCTGAGCCAGGACAGCGACGGCGCCTTGCTGATCGCCTCGCCCTATTTGCCGGTCGGCCATGTGGAGCACACCGCCGACGCAGCGCGCATCGCCGAAGACGGGCGCTTTGAGCTGCTCGGACGACTGGACCGCATCGTCAAGCTCGAGGAAAAGCGCATTTCCCTGCCGATGCTGGAACAGGCGTTGGCGGCCCACGACTGGGTCAGCGAAGCGCGACTGGGGGTGGTCCAGGAAAGTCGCGCCTCCCTCGGCGCGCTGTTGGTACTGAGCGAAAACGGCCTGCGAGCCTTGCGCAACCTGGGCCGGCGCGCCGTCACCGAAGGTCTGCGCCGGCACCTGAGCGACCATTGCGAAACCCTGGCCTTGCCAAGGCGCTGGCGCTGGCTGCGGCAACTGCCGCTCAATGCCCAGGGCAAGCTGCCCCAGGCCGAGGTCGAAGCCCTGCTGATGTCGCCACGCCCCAAAGCCCCCGACGTGTTGGAGCAAACTGAAACCGACGGCGAATGGAACCTGCGCCTGGTCGTACCGCCGGATCTTTCGTACTTCAGCGGTCACTTCCCCACCGCGCCGGTACTGCCGGGGGTCGTGCAGGTCGACTGGGCCATGAGCCTTGGCCAGCAATTGCTGGACCTTCCGCCCCGGTTCGTCGGCATGGAGGTGCTGAAATTCCAGCAACTGGTGCGTCCCGGCGATGAAATCCAGCTGCACCTGCGCTTCGACCGCGAGCGCGGCAAGCTGTATTTCGCCTATCGCAATGACACGGCAGCGTGTTCCAGTGGGCGGATTGTGTTGGGGATGGCCGATGATTAATGCTCACACCGCCCTCCTGTGGCGAGGGAGCTTGCTCCCGCTCGAGCGCGCAGCGCTCGCCCAGGGTTCTCAAGAACTAGGGTCTGCTTCGCAGCCCAGCGGGAGCAAGCTCCCTCGCCACAGGATAGCGACGCAAAGTAGATCGGTGGAAGGTGCAAACCATGCATAACCCCTGCGCCATCATCCCGGTCTACAACCACGAAACCGCCGTCTCGGCTGTGGTCCAGGCGCTGCTCGCCAATGGCCTGCCCTGCGTGCTGGTGGACGATGCCAGCAGCCCGGCCTGCGCCGCCGTGCTTGATCGGCTGGCCGAGGGCGAGCGGGTTCACCTGGTCCGGCTGGCGGTCAACCAGGGCAAGGGTGGCGCAGTGATGACCGGCTTGCGAGAGGCTTCGCGCCTGGGCTTCAGCCACGCCTTGCAGGTGGACGCCGACGGCCAGCACGACCTTGGCGACGTAAAGGCCTTCATCGAACAATCCCGTGCCCACCCTGACGCGGTGATCTGTGGTTATCCCCACTACGACGCCAGCGTGCCGAAAGGTCGCCTGTACGCACGCTACCTGACCCACGTCATGGTCTGGATCAACAGCCTGTCCCTGCAGATTCGCGATTCCATGTGCGGCTTTCGGGTCTATCCCCTGCCGCCAACCCTGGCGCTGATCGACTCGGCCAATATCGGCAAGCGCATGGATTTCGATTCGGACATCCTCGTGCGCCTGGCCTGGCGCAATCAGCCGATGCATTGGCTGCACACCCGTGTCCACTACCCCCAGGACGGCGTATCGCACTTTCGCCTGTTCCACGACAACGTCCTGATCTCCAGCATGCACACCCGGTTGTTCTTCGGCATGCTGGCGCGTTTCCCCCTGATTCTCTGGCGACGGTGGCGAGCATGAGCCTTCAGGCCGACAAGCAACACTGGGCCGACCGCCAGGAACGCGGCAGCTTCTGGCTGATGAAACTCACGGCAATTGCCGCCAAAGTGCTGGGCCGACGGTTGCTGAGCCCGGTGCTGTACGGCATCGTCCTGTACTTTTTCATTTTTGGTCGCAGCGCTCGCCGAGCCGCCTGGCAATACCAGCAGCGCCTGGCTGACTGGAGCGGCCGCGCCGAGTTGCGCCCGACCCGCTGGCGGGTGTTCGGGCAGTTCATGGCATTTGCCGACTCACTGCTCGACAAGCTCGACGTCTGGAACGGCAAGCTGAGCATCGAGCAGATCGAAATCGTCGATACCGCGCTGCTGCGCAATCATCTTCGCGATGCGCGCGGGCAAATGCTGGTGGGCGCGCATCTGGGTAACCTGGAAATGTGTCGGGCGCTGGCAGAGTTGGGCGAGAAAGTGACCATGAACGTGCTGGTGCACACCAAGCACGCCGAGCAGTTCAATCGCTTGCTGGGCGAAGCCGGCGCCACGCACCTGCGGCTAATCCAGGTCAGCGAGCTGAACCCGGTGATCATGCTGCAACTGAGCGAACGCCTGGAGCGCGGCGAGTGGCTGGCGATTGCCGGCGACCGCGTGCCGCTGCACGGCGGGCGCAGCGTGACCGTGGATTTCATGGGCCATCCGGCTGCATTCCCCCAAGGCCCCTGGCTGATGGCCGGCCTGCTCAAATGCTCGGTCAATCTGCTGATGTGTCTCAAGCACGAGGGCCGCTATCGCGTCACCCTCGAGCCCTTCGCCGATGCCGTGACATGGAAACGCAACGACCGCGAACAAGTGATCGCCCACTGGGCCGGCCGCTATGCCGAACGCCTGGCGCAGTACTGCCTCCAGGGCCCACAACAGTGGTTCAACTTTTACCCTTTCTGGAAGACCGATGACGATGCCCACTCTTGAGCCGGTAACCTTCGGCGAACGCCCCTTGCACATCGAAGATGTGCTGGCCCTGGCCAACCGCCAGGCACCGACGCAGTTGCAGGATGATCCGGCGTTCCGCCAACGCATTGCCAAGGGTGCGCAATTCCTCGACTCCTTGCTGGACAAGGAAGGCGTGATCTACGGCGTGACCACCGGCTACGGTGATTCCTGCGTAGTGGCCGTGCCGTTGCACCACGTCGAGGCCTTGCCGCGTCATCTGTATACGTTCCATGGCTGCGGGCTGGGCAAGCTGCTGGACGCCCAGGCCACGCGCGCGGTACTGGCCGCGCGCTTGCAGTCGCTGTGCCATGGCGTGTCCGGGGTGCGGGTGGAATTGCTGGAGCGGCTCCAGGCCTTCCTCGAACATGACATCCTGCCGCTGATCCCGGAAGAAGGCTCGGTGGGCGCCAGCGGCGATCTGACGCCGCTGTCCTATGTCGCCGCCACGCTGTCCGGCGAGCGAGAAGTGATGTTCCGCGGCGAGCGCCGCTTGGCCGCCGATGTGCATCGTGAACTGGGCTGGACCCCGCTGGTGCTGCGGCCCAAGGAAGCCCTGGCGCTGATGAACGGCACCGCCGTGATGACCGGCCTGGCTTGCCTGGCCTTCGCCCGGGCCGATTACCTGCTGCAACTGGCGACCCGCATCACTGCGCTGAACGTCGTTGCCCTGCAAGGCAATCCGGAACACTTCGACGAGCGCCTGTTCGCCGCCAAGCCGCACCCGGGGCAGATGCAAGTCGCCGCGTGGCTGCGCAAGGACCTGGCCATCGACGCGCCGACCGCGCCGCTGCATCGCCTGCAGGATCGCTATTCCCTACGCTGCGCGCCCCATGTGCTTGGCGTATTGGCCGACAGCTTGAACTGGCTGCGCTCGTTCATCGAAACCGAACTCAATAGCGCCAATGACAACCCGATCATCGACGCCGAAGCCGAGCGCGTGCTGCACGGCGGGCATTTCTACGGCGGGCACATCGCCTTCGCCATGGACAGCCTGAAAAACCTGGTGGCCAATGTCGCCGACCTGCTGGACCGGCAGCTCGCGCTGCTGGTGGACGAGCGCTACAACCACGGCCTGCCGAGCAACCTGTCCGGCGCCAGCGCCGAGCGGGCGATGCTCAACCATGGCTTCAAGGCCGTGCAGATCGGCACCAGCGCCTGGACCGCCGAAGCGCTGAAAAACACCATGCCGGCGAGCGTGTTCTCGCGCTCCACCGAGTGCCACAACCAGGACAAGGTGAGCATGGGCACCATCGCCGCCCGGGATGCGATCCGTGTGCTGGAACTGACCGAGCAAGTCGCCGCCGCCACGCTGCTGGCCGCCAACCAGGGCGTGTGGCTGCGCAGCCGCGCCGAAGACGCACGCCCCTTGCCGCCGGCCCTGGCCGCCATGCACGCGCAACTGGCCGAGGACTTCGCGCCGGTCATCGAAGACCGCGCCTTGGAAGGCGAACTGCGCCTGTGCCTGCAACGCATCGCCGAGCAACACTGGAGGCTGCATGCGTAGCCAAGGCGTGTTGCATGTCGAGACGCAGATCGTGGTGCCGTTTTTCGACGTTGATTCGATGAACGTGGTCTGGCATGGCCACTACGTCAAATACCTGGAAGTGGCCCGCTGCGCCTTGCTCGATCACATCGGCCATAACTACACCGACATGCTCGAATCCGGCCATGCGTGGCCGGTGATCGACCTGCAACTGCGCTACGTGCGCAGCGCCGTGTTCGGACAGGCGTTGATCGTACGTGCCAGCCTGGTGGAATGGGAGAACCGGTTGAAGATCAACTACCTGATCAGCGACGCCGCCACCGGGGAACGGCTTACCCGTGCCAGTTCAGTGCAAGTGGCCGTGGACGTCGCCAGTCGCGAAATGCTGCTGGCCTCGCCGCGGGTATTTGTCGAAGCCGTTGAAAGGAAGTTGCCATGAAGCGCCTGTGTGTCTGGCTGTTGCTGTGCGGCCTGGTGCCCTTGGCCCAGGCGTTCGACCTGCAACAGCTGAGCGACCAACTGGCCCGCCCGGAGGTGATCCACGGGCAGTTCATCCAGGAAAAACACCTGCGCGCCCTGCCCCAGCCCCTGACCAGCAAGGGCCGTTTCGTATTGGCGAAAAACCACGGCCTGCTCTGGCTGTTGCAGACGCCGTTGCAACAGGACTATCGCATCACCGCCCAAGGCATCGCCCGACGGGACGGCAGCGCCTGGCAGATGCTGCCGAACAAGAGTGCCGGCGCCGAACAGAACCGGTTGTTCCTGGCCGTATTGCAGGGCGACAGCAGTGGCTTGCAGCGGGACTTCGAACTGAGCCTGGCGGGCGAGCCGCAGCAGTGGAAGCTCACCCTGACCCCGCGCTCGGTGCTGCTCAAACAGGTCTTCAACCAGATCAACATCGACGGCGGCGAACTGGTGCAACGCATCGAACTGCTGGAAACCCAGGGCGACAGCACGGTCCTGCGCATGCAAGACGCTACCCGCGCGCAACCCTTGAGCGAAGCGGAGCAACATGATTTTGCCGAGTGAACGGATGCTGCCCCGGCTGTTCCTGATCCTGCTGCTGGCCGTGCTGGCGCTCGCCGGCTGGCAATGGCGCAACGGTGCGCCGCTGTCGGCCAACCTCATGGAGCTGGTGCCGGGCACCTCGCCCGATGCCTTGGAGCTCGTCGCCGAACAGCGCATGCAGGAGCCACTCAATCGCGAGGTGTTGGTGCTGGTCGGTCATGCGGACCGCCAACAAGCCATCGCCCTGGCGCAAACCCTGGGCGAGCAATGGCAAGCCAGCGGTTTGTTCGACAAGGTCCAGTGGACATTGCAAGCCGACTTGCCGGCCCTGCGCACGCAACTGCTCAACGGGCGGCTGGCGATGCTTTCGGCGGCGGACCGCCAGCAATTGATCGACCAGCCCCAGGCGTTCATCCAGCAACGGGTGCAGGCGCTGTTCGATCCGTTCACCGGCTTCAGCCTGGTGCCGAACCAGGACGACTGGCTGGGCCTGACCGGGCGTATCCAGAACAGCCAGCCACAACGCGGCGCGATACAGCTGGACGTGGGCAGCGGTGCGTTGATAGCCGATGCCGACGGCAAAAGCTGGGTCATGCTGCGCGCCCGCGCCCAGGGCACCGCGTTCGACATGAACCTGCCGCTGCAAGTGGCCGAGCTGCTGCAACGCAGCCGTGATCAGGCGGAGCAGGCCCAAGGGCAACTGCTGGCCGCCAGTGGCTTGCTCTATGCCGCCAGCGGCCAGCAACAGGCTTCGCGGGAAATTACCTGGGTCGGCGGTGGCGCGACGGTCGGCATCTTGCTGCTGCTGTTGCTGGCCTTCCGGCGCCTGCGGGTGTGGCTGGCGTTCGTGCCGGTGTTGGTGGGCATGCTGTTCGGTGCAGTGGCGTGCGTGGCGCTGTTTGGCCGCATGCACGTGATGACCTTGGTACTGGGTTCCAGCCTGATCGGCGTGGCGGTGGATTACCCCCTGCATTACCTGTCCAAGAGTTGGAGCCTCAAGCCGTGGCGCAGTTGGCCGGCCTTGCGCCTGACCCTGCCAGGGCTGAGCCTGAGCCTGGCGACCACCTGCATCGGCTATCTCGCCCTGGCCTGGACACCATTCCCGGCGCTGACCCAGATCGCGATATTTTCTGCCGCCGGGCTCGTCGGTGCCTACCTGACGGCCGTCTGCCTGCTGCCGGCGCTGCTCAAGGGCGCCGACTTGCGTCCGGCCCAGTGGCCGCTGCGCCTGTGTGAAAACCTGCTCAAGGTGCGCGAGGCGCTGCTCACGCGGTTGCCTACACCCGTGCTGCTGGTATTGCTGCTGGCCTTCTGCGCGGGCGGGCTCTGGCACCTGACCACGAAAAACGATATCCGCCAATGGATCGGCACGCCCCAGCACCTGACCGATGAAGCCCGGGACATCGCCCGCATCACCGGATTCCAGCCCACCAGCCAGTTCTTCCTGATCCGCGCCGCCAATCAGGCACAACTGCTTGAGCGTCAGACAGCCCTCAATGAACGGCTCGACCAGTTGATCGGCCTGGAAAGACTCCAGGGCTACCTGTCGCTGAACCAATTGGTCAGCCCACCGGCCGAGCAACAGAAAGTGCGTGAAGGCCTGGCCCGGTTGCCGACGTTCTGGCAACCGCTGTTGGACCTGGGCGTGCCGGTCGCCGCGCTGCAAGCGGAGCTGGCGCAACTGCAGGCGTTGCCGGTGCAAGACATCGATGCCGCGTTGACCGGGCCCTTGGCCGAGCCGTACCGCACGCTCTGGCTCGGACCGAACGCACAAGGCGTGGCCGCCACGATCAGCCTGCAAGGCCTGAACGATGCCGCGCTGCTGCGGGTGCAGGCGGTGGACTTGCCGGGCGTGCAACTGGTGGATCGCCTGGGGGACCTGAACCGGATCTTCGCAGCTACCCAGGTCAGCGCCGCCGAACTGAAACTGGCCTCCTGCGTGCTGATTGTGCTGGTGCTGATCTGGCCGTTCGGCGTCGGCGCCGCCCTGCGCATTGTCGCCCTGCCGCTGCTGGCCGCGTTGTGCAGCCTGGCGAGCCTTGGCTGGCTGGGCCAGCCCTTGACGCTGTTCAGCCTGTTCGGCCTGCTGCTGGTAACGGCCATCGGCGTCGATTACGCCATTCTCATGCGCGAGCAAATCGGCGGCGCCGCCGTGAGCCTGCTGGGCACCCTGCTGGCGGCGGTCACCACCTGGCTATCGTTCGGCCTGCTGGCGCTGTCCAGCACACCGGCGGTGAGCAACTTCGGCCTGGCGGTGAGCCTGGGGCTGGCCTTCAGTTTCATGCTGGCGCCGTGGGCCGGACGCCAGGCACACGCGCCTGTCGTGCAGGAGGCTCTGCAATGATGGTCCCGGTGTTCTGGCTCATGGCCTTGGGATTGTTCGCGGCGGCAACATTCGTGGGTCGCCGTTTCGGGCTGATCCCGATTGTCAGTCAGTTGCTACTGGCGACGTTCGGCCTGCCGCTGCTGATGTATTTCTGGATCGAGCCGGGCTGGCAGCTCAGCGGTGCGCAACTGGTGTCGCCGGTGTGGTTGAAGAATTTCTACAGCCTCGCATTTGCGCTGTTGCTGGGGCACATCCTCAGCGACGTGATCGACCTGCGCCTGGACCGCCAGAGCATGAAGATCGCCCTGCCAAGCTTCATCGTTCCATTTGCCTGCGGCCTGGCGACGGCGTTCTGGCTGCTGCCGCCCCAGCCGTGGATCAGTTCCCTGGCGGTGGGCCTGCTGTTCGCAATCACAGCGATACCGGTGCTGTACCTGTACTTGCGCCATATCGACTACCCGCCCGCCGCCACTCGGCGACTGGTGCAAACGGCGATCCTGATCGACCTGACCTGCTGGAGCCTGTTCGGCCTGGCCCAGGGCAGCCTCCATCTGAGTAGCCTGCTGCTGCCGTTGGCCGGCGCCTGCGTGCCGTTGCTGCTGCGCCTGGTTGGCCTGCGCCAGCCATTGCTGCACAGCGGCGTATTTTTTGCCCTGCTGGTGGTGGCCGAGCATTACCGGCTCAACGCACTGATCGTCGGAATCGGCTACCTGTTGTGCATGGCCGCGCTCAAAGTGCCGTTGAAATTGCCGCTCAACGCCGCCTGGATGCAGGGTTTGCAGACGTACCTGGCGATCCCGCTGATCCTGACGTTCGGCATCGTGCAGATCAACGTCCACAGCGCCCTGAACAGCTTCAACGGGGTGCAACTGGCGGCATTGCTGCTGTTGCCCATTGCCAGCAAATTGCTCGGCAACTGGCTGGGGCTGGGTTGGGCCGGCGCATCCTTCGCGGGCGCCAGCCGCTGGCGTGAAAGTGTCTTGCTGAATATTCGCGGTTTGAGTGAAATCGTCTTCCTCAACCTGCTATTGCAACAACAGCTCATCAGCCCGGCGTTGTATTTCATGCTGATGCTGATGGGTTTGATCGCAACACTGCTACCGGCCGTGGCCGGTTTCCACCGTATTCCCTCGATTGCCGTCCCGGCCAGGAGCTCAAGTGCCAAGCGTTGAAATGGAAAGTCGCCAGGTCGTCATCATCGGTGCGGGCCCCTCCGGCGCCATCGCCGCCGCGTTGCTCAAGCGCAAGGGCCACGATGTGTTGGTCATCGAGCGCCAGCATTTTCCCCGGTTCTCCATCGGCGAAAGCCTGTTGTCCCATTGCCTGGACTTCGTCGAAGAAGCCGGCATGCTCGAGGCCGTGAATGCCGCCGGGTTCCAGCGCAAGAACGGCGCCGCATTCGCCTGGCGCGAGCGCTACAGCGCCTTTGATTTCGGCGACACCTTCAGCCACGGCAAACCCACGACTTTCCAGGTGCAGCGCGCCGACTTCGACAAATTGCTGGCCGACCAGGCCGCGCTGCAAGGCGTGGAGATCCGTTATGGCGAAGCTATCGCCAGCGCCGATTTCACCCTCGCCAAGCCGCAACTGGGCGTGCAGCGTGAAGACGGCAGCGAATACCGCGTGGAAGCCGACTTCGTGCTCGACGCCAGCGGCTATGGCCGGGTCCTGCCGCGCCTGCTCGACCTTGAGGCGCCGTCGAACTTCCCAGTGCGCCAGGCGGTGTTCACCCACATCGAGGATCGCATCGACGCGCCGACTTTCGACCGCGAAAAGATCCTCATCACCACCCACCCGAGCAAGCGCGATGTGTGGTTCTGGACCATTCCCTTCAGCGGCGGACGCTGTTCGGTGGGCGTGGTCGCGGCGGCGGAACACTTCGCCGGCCGCACCGATGACCTCGACGCCTGCCTGCGTGGTTTCATCGACGAAACCCCAAGCCTGGCCGAAGTGTTGAAGAACGCCGTGTGGGATACCCCGGCGCGGACCATCGGCGGCTACTCGGCCAATGTCAAAACCCTGCATGGCCCTGGCTTCGCCCTGCTGGGCAATGCCGCGGAGTTCCTCGACCCGGTGTTTTCCTCCGGCGTGACCATCGCCATGCGCTCGGCAAGCATGGCCGCTGGCGTGCTGCACCGTCAGTTGCAAGGCGAAAGCGTGGACTGGCAAAGCGAGTTCGCCGCCCCCCTCAAGCGCGGCGTAGATACCTTCCGCTGCTATGTCGAGGGCTGGTACGCCGGGACTTTCCAGGACGTGATTTTCTATACCGAAGGTTCGGATGATATCCGCCGCATGATCAGTTCGATCCTGGCCGGTTACGCCTGGGACGAGCGCAACCCGTTCGTCAGCGAACCCAAGCGGCGCCTGCGCATGCTTTCGGAAATCTGTGCGAGCCCGGCATCATGAGTGCCCTGCGATGAGCTACCTGAGCGACAACTACGTCGAAGAGACGCGCTTCGGCTTCTGGTTCCTGCGCAGCCATACGTGGCAGCACCATGTGCTGCGCGTGGCGATCAATGACCTGCGCAGTCTGTTCAGCCATCCGCTGCCGGCCAACCCAGTGTTGCTGGATGCCGGCTGCGGCCAAGGCAAGTCATTCCAATACCTGCGCCAGGCGTTCGCGCCGAAAAGCCTGATCGGGGTGGACGCCGACCCTCATAGCCTCGAACTGAGCGCTGGCGAAGCCGCACGCCAGGGCATCACGGTGGAACTGATCGGCAGCGACTGCGCACAATTGGCCGTGCCGGATGCCAGCGTCGATCTGCTGTTCTGCCATCAGACTTTCCATCACCTGGTGGAACAGGAAAAAGCCCTCGCCGAGTTCTACCGTGTACTCAAGCCCGGCGGCTACCTGATGTTCGCCGAGTCCACCGAAGCCTACATCGACACCTGGGTGATCCGCTGGCTGTTCCGCCACCCCATGCATGTACAAAAAAGTGCCGCGCAATACCTTGAGATGATCCGCAGCGAGGGTTTCGAGTTCGAGGCGCGCAACGTGTCCTACCCGTACCTGTGGTGGAGCCGCGCCAAGGATTTCGGCTTGCTGGAACGCCTTGGCTTGCGCCGGCCCAAACCGTTTGGCGAGCGCGAGGAAACCCTGGTCAACGTGGTGGCCCGCAAGCCACTCGAAGGGGCCGCCGAATGATCCGTAGCCTGCTGATCGGCTGCCTGCTGCTGCTTGGCGCCTGCGCCAGCCAGGCGCCACTGCCCGAGCGCACACCGACCCTGGCGCTGCCCATGCAATTGCACATCGAACGAAAACTCGACGGCCAGCGCCAGGACTGGTTGCTGGTAATCCAGCGTGAAGAGGCCAGCATCCGCTGGTCGATGATGGACCCGCTGGGCATTCCCGTGGCCCGCCAGCGCCTGGTCGACCGCCAGTGGCAGGCCGACGGCCTGTTACCGCCCAACGCCGAAGCCCGGGAGCTGTTCGCCGCGCTGCTGTTTGCCCTGACCCCCGAAACCGAACTGCCGGGCAATTACCCAAGCGCCCGACAACAGGCCTCGCAACGGACCCTCGATACGCGTTGGCAGGTACGTTACGAGCGGCCGTTGGACTTCGAAGTAAGCCTGCCCGAAGGCCCGCATTACCGCATCACATCGTTGACCGAGAGCGCCCCATGACCGCCTACCTGAATGCGCTCGGGGTGATCTGTGCCCTGGGCCGCGACAAGCGCACCGTTGCGCGCAACCTGTTTGCCGGCGACTGCTCGGGCGTGCGCATCGAAGACAGCTGGGTGGCCGAGCGAACGTTGCCGGTGGCCTCGGTGTCAGGCGAACTCGCCAGCATCCCGCAAGGACTGGAGGCGCAGCGCAGCCGCAATAATCAATTGCTGCTGGAAGCAGGGCTGCAGATTCGCGCCGAGATCGATCAGGCCATTCAGGCATACGGCCGTGCCCGCATCGGCATCGTACTGGGCACCAGCACTTCGGGCATCGATGAAGCCAGCCATGGCATTGCCCATTACTTGCGCGAACAGCGTTTCCCCGACGGCTACGACTACCAGCAGCAGGAACTCAGCGCACCGGCCAATTTCCTGTCCGATTGGCTCGGCCTGAGCGGCCCCTCCTACGTGATTTCCACCGCTTGCACTTCCAGCGCCAGGGCGTTGATGAGCGCCCGCCGCCTGCTGGATCTGGGTCTGTGCGATGCCGTGCTCTGCGGTGGCGTCGACAGCCTGTGCAAGCTGACGCTCAACGGTTTCTCCGCCCTGGAAGCGGTGTCGAGCGATCGCTGCAACCCGTTTTCAGTGAATCGCAGCGGCATCAATATTGGCGAAGCAGCGGTGCTGTTTCTCATGAGCAAGACACCCTCTGAAGGCACACCGATTGCCTTGCTGGGCGACGGCGCCAGTTCCGACGCCCACCATATTTCCGCCCCTGAACCCAGTGGTCGCGGCGCCCGCCAGGCCATGGAAAAAGCCCTGCACTGCGCAGGCCTGGCGCCCGGCCAGATCGACTACCTGAACCTGCACGGCACCGCCACGCAACACAATGACGCCATGGAAAGCCAGGCGGTGGCCGGTCTGTTTCCGGCAGGTGTGCCGTGTTCATCCACCAAGCCCATGACCGGCCATACCCTCGGCGCAGCCGGGGCGCTGGAAGCCGCGTTCTGCTGGCTGGCGCTGAGCTGCGAAAACCCCGCCCGGGCGCTGCCACCCCACGTCTGGGACGGCCAGGCCGATCCTGGGCTGCCGGCATTGGATTGGGTAACGGCCAAAACCCGCCTGGACCCGACATCGCCGCGTCGCCTGATGAGCAACTCGTTTGCCTTCGGCGGCAACAACGTCAGCCTGATAATCGGAGACGCCCCATGATTGACTGGCCGCTCGCCGAGCTGCTGCCCCACGCAGGCGATATGATCCTCATCGACCGGATCCTGGCGTTCGATGACGAGCAGATCCATACCCAGGCCACGGTCAAACCCGGTGGTTTGTTCAACCGTGAGGACGGCGCGCTGCCGGCCTGGGTCGGCATCGAGTTGATGGCACAGAGCGTCGCGGCGTTTGCCGGTTGCCATGCGCGCCAACGCGGTGATGCCGTGGAGCTGGGCTTTTTGCTCGGCACGCGCAAGTTCGAATGCAACGTCGAATGTTTTCCGGTCGGCACTGAACTGACCATCCACGGCGTGCGTTCCCTGGAAGACGACAACGGCATGGGCGTGTTCGAATGCCACATCAATGCCCCCGGCATCCATGCCACGGCCCGGCTGAACGTGTTCCGCCCACCCCAGGCCGCCCAATACCTCAACGATAAACCGCAACAGGAAACCCGCCATGACTGAATCCGTACTGGTCACCGGCTCCAGCCGTGGCATCGGTCGCGCCATCGCCCTGCGCCTGGCGCAGGCCGGGCATGACATTGTGTTGCACTGCCGAAGCGGCCGCGCCGAGGCCGAAGCCGTCCAGGCGCAGATCCAGGCCCTGGGCCGCAACGCCCGGGTGCTGCAATTCGATGTGGCCGACCGTGCCGCCTGCAAGGCCATTCTCGAAGCCGATGTCGACACCCATGGCGCCTATTACGGCGTGGTGCTCAACGCCGGCCTGACTCGTGACGGCGCCTTTCCGGCCTTGAGCGAGGACGACTGGGACACGGTGATGCGCACCAACCTCGACGGTTTCTATAACGTGCTGCACCCGGTGATGATGCCGATGATTCGTCGTCGCGCCGCCGGACGGATCGTTTGCATCACCTCGGTTTCCGGCCTGATCGGCAACCGCGGCCAGGTCAACTACAGCGCCTCGAAGGCCGGTTTGATCGGCGCGGCCAAGGCATTGGCAATCGAGTTGGGCAAGCGCAAGATCACCGTCAATTGCGTCGCGCCTGGGCTGATCGACACCGCCATGCTCGATGAAAACGTACCCGTGGAAGAACTGATGAAAATGATCCCCGCCCAGCGCATGGGCACGCCTGAAGAGGTGGCTGGCGCGGTGAATTTCCTGATGTCCGCCGAAGCTGGCTACATCACTCGGCAGGTCTTGGCCGTCAATGGAGGCTTGTGCTGATGAAGCGCGTTGTCGTCACCGGCATGGCCGGCATCACCTCGGTGGGCAGCGACTGGGACACCATCGCCGCGAACTTCGCTGCCAACCGCAGCGGTATCCGGCGCATGGCTGAGTGGGACCGCTTTACCGAGCTGAACACCCGCCTGGCGGGGCCTATCGACGATTTCCTGGTCCCGGCCCATTGGACGCGCAAGCAACTGCGCAGCATGGGCCGGGTCTCGCGCCTGGCGGTGGGCGCGGCGGAACAGGCCCTGGCCGACGCCGGCCTGCTGGGCGACGCGTCGATCAAGGATGGGCGCATGGGCGTGTCCTGCGGGTCGTCCACCGGCAGCACCGACGAGATCAAGGCCTTCGGCAACATGCTGCTCAACAGCGTGGCCGAAGGGCTGAACGCCAACTCTTATGTGCGGATGATGCCCCACACCACAGCGGCGAATATCAGCATTTTCTTCGGCCTGACCGGGCGCCTGATTCCCACCTCCAGCGCCTGCACCAGCGGCAGCCATGGCATCGGCTACGCCTACGAGGCGATCAAGTTCGGCCGCCTGCCTTTGATGCTTGCCGGCGGTGCGGAAGAACTGTGCCCGACCGAAGCGATGGTCTTCGATGCGCTCTACGCCACCAGCTTGAAAAACGATGCGCCGCAAACCAGCCCGCGTCCCTACGACAAGGACCGCGATGGCCTGGTGATCGGTGAAGGCGCCGGCATGCTGGTGCTCGAAGAACTGGAGCACGCCCTGGCGCGTGGCGCGCATATCCATGCCGAAATCGTTGGCTTTGGCAGCAACGCCGATGGCCAGCACGCCACCCGGCCAGAACTGGGCACCATGCGCCGGGCCATGGAGCTGGCCCTGGAAGACGCCGGCCTCGAGCCTGCCGCCATCGGCTACGTCAACGGCCACGGCACCGCCACCGAACAGGGCGATATTGCCGAAACCCTGGCCACCAGCAGCCTGTTTGGCGAACGCATGCCCATCAGTTCGCAGAAGAGCTTCCTCGGCCATACCCTGGGTGCCTGCGGGGCGTTGGAGTCCTGGTTCAGCATCGAAATGCTCAACCGCGACCTCTACGTGCATACCTTCAACCTCGACGAGGTGGACCCCCAATGTGGCAAGCTCGATTACCTGCGCAATGAATTCAGGTCGATGAGCAACGAATACGTGATGAACAACAACTTCGCCTTTGGTGGGGTCAACACCTCGCTGATTTTCCGCCGCTGGCACTGAATCGGATTCAAAACCCCGTACCCTCGTCAAGGAGACCATGATGTCGTTGAAGAAGATCGCCGTAACCGCCGCCCTGTTGCTCAGCACCCTGCCGACCCTCAGCCAGGCTCGTGATACCGCCCTGTACCTGCCGTTCGACAAAGTCGTCGCCGAAGCCATCCGCACCGGCAAGATCGACGGCAGCGTGAAGTTCTACCTGGCCGGCAACAAACCGGCCGGCACCGTCACCGTGATCAGCCCGGGTGCCGTGACCAACAAGAAAACCAACGCGTTCAACAAGTCCGATGAAGTGGCTTGCGAATGGGTGCTGCAATCGGCCCTGATCACCCTGCACCAGGCCGCCAAGAATGCGGGCGCCAACGCCGTCACCAACATCGTCAGCTTCTACAAGAGCAACGAGCGCAAAGACCCTACCACCTACGAATGCCACGCCGGCGCGATCATGGCGGGCGTTGCGTTGAAAGGGGACTTGGCGAAGGTGCAATAAGCCCGACCGCTATCGCAAGCAAGCTCGTTCCCACAGGGGACCTGTGTCGAACACAGATTCCTTGTCCGCTGAAAGTCCAGTGTGGGAGCGAGCCTGTTCACGAAGAGGCCGTCACATCCAACATCCTTGCAAGCCAAACCACCGCTATCGCGATCAAGCTCGCGCCCACAGCAATTGTGGTTCCGCAGGCCTGTAGCGTCCTGGCGGAAGGAATTTTCATACCCTTGCCGGCACCGTTGCGTGCGGTATCTATGTACCACCTCGCCTTCGCCTTTTTTCAATAGGTTGTCTCTTCCAAACAATTTCTCAGGAAGAGAACATGCCGCAAGACAACCCGCTACAGGCCGCCAGCGCCACAGACCCAAGCGCCCTGCTGATGCATCAGCTGAAGGCCTCGCAGCAGCAAATGATCCGGCTGAACGACGCCGTCCCACGCTTCTCGAAGGTAGCGACGCGACATCTGGATTACTGGCTCAAGAGAGCTTTCCCCGCCCTATCGGGCCAGTTCACCCTCAACGAAATACTCGTCTGCCGGCTGCAAACCGGCGATGGACCCGCGTCGCAGCGAACGGTAATGGACACGGTCGCCCTCGACACACTTTTCTGGCGCTCGGTCGCCGGTAAGGTGAATGCGCGAGAGCTCTTCGACGATTTGGCCAATATCAATATCGTCACGAACAAAGACGATGCCACGCAGATGCCGATGGCCCTCAATAGCCTTGAAGCAAAAGCGGCAATCAAACAACTCATCAGCACTTCACCCGTTGTGCATGAACAACTGCTGACAGGCGCACTGGATGATTTCTGGAACAAGCCGCCCGATTTCAGCCCGAACCTCAACATCAACGATTGGCTGACTTTTGAACTGGGCATGCAACTCAAGGCCCAGGCGGATCTTCATCGGGTGGACGGAACGCTGAGCCTGCCGATGCACAAGGCGGTGACGGACCATGCGCTGTCGGGGCTGGACGCGGCGTCTCGCGCGAGGATGCCCGACAGCGATCGGCCTGGGGTGTACAGCCTGGAAATTACTCCCAAAGGGTGGTGGGCCAGCGTATCGATGCCGGCAGCCGTTGCGCTGACCCGGCATGACCGTGTCGAGGACTCGGGAAGCGCGGTGCTATATAGGCCGGGTAATCCGCTGCGAGTGTACGAAGACTTGGCGGCACTCAAGGCCAGTCTGGCGGAGGATGAAGACAGCGCTGTGGACGCGGTGAATCTCACACCCATTTCCGAAGACTTCCTCGCCCGCCTGGTCATGGACTTGCGATCAGTGCAAAAAACAGCCGTGGCCGAGGCAATGCTGAACGGTCCGGCAGAAGGCGAGGACATCACTGCCTGGATCGCCAGGGTGGACACTGCGGCAGACGTCGGGCAAAGGCTGGACCTGGCGGGCGCCATGGACGAGCGCGCGTTACGGTTGTATCAGAAAAAACTCGACGACTGGCTGCGCGGCAATCCCAACGTCACTGGCAATGATCGCGTGGCCTGGTGGCGGGCGGTGCAAGACCTGCAATTCACCACGGTGGATGCGCCACCATTGCCGGACCCGGTGACACTGGCCACCCCTGAGGCCATTGCGGACCGCACCCGCACGTTGCTCGCCGGTTTCATCAAGGATAAATACGCCCCGGTCGATCCTGATTCGGTGTCGCTGAGTATTCGCAAGCAGATCATCGACCCCAACGCGCCGACGGGCGAGTCGCCATTTGGCTCCGGGGTAGCGCTGGGCAAGGCGCAGGCAATGTATGAAGACCGCCGTTCCATGACCGAGTGGGCGATGTCCAACCTGACGCCGGACGAACGCAATGCGGCTCACACGACCGTCGAAGGGCCGTTGTCCTTCGCGCAGATTGTCGAAGTCATCGAACGGGCGAACGTCGGCGCCCGGCTACCGGCCGCAGTGCAGGTCGCGGCCCGGGAGCGCCAGGCAGAATGGATGCTGCTGAAGGCCAGGCAAATGCGTGCGCAGGCATGGGCAGCCCATATCTCAGGCGACTTTACGCAAGACAAGGACAACACCGGGCTGAACCTGGTGCTCTCGGCACTCGACAGTCCGGCCCCCGAGGATCGCCGCAAGGTCAATGGGCACGAGGTGGTGGTCCGACAGATTCAATGGGGCGATAGCGTGTTGAAAGAGCTGCTGGCCTTCGGGGTCAAAACCTTCGCCAGCCGGCCCTCGTTGACGCTGTACACACCTGGTGCGCCGGACGGCAAAATGTTCAGGGACATAGACGCCGGAAGCGACCGGGAGCTGGAAGCCGCCCTGGTAAAGACGCTCACGGCTTCGCTGGAAATGACCCGCTGGTTGATTGCGCAATTGCCCTTGATGGAGCAGGCCGATCAGCTTTCCAGCCTGGTGCCTGCATCGGAAAACCTGACACTCAACGAGAAAATCAAGAAAGTCACGCAGCCCACCCTCTCGTGGATAAAACACCGGGTACAGGATGATTTCGCCTTGAAAGTCGGGTCCCCGGTGGTTAAAGGCAACCTGCTCAAAACGCTGCACGAGACGCAAATCAGCCACGCGCTCAAGACAGTTGATGCACTGACAGTAACAAACGCCGAACGCAACAGCGCGGCAGCCCAGGAGGGGCGCAGGAATGGTGTCGCGTTGCTGACGGGCGCGATGGCCATGTTTTATGCCGGCCGCCTGGGCGGGGTACTCGGGCGCGCGATACTGCCCGTTATGGCCGGTGGCGCCGCGGTGTCGGCAATAAAAGACGAGGGCGGCAGTTTCAGCCAGTGGACGAGCGATTTCATCAGTGGGCTGGGTGAAGTCCTGGTAGAGGCCGGACAGGACTTGATCATGGCTCGCGCGGCACGACGCCGGGGCGACACTCGACCCCAACTGTCTCCCCTGCTCCGCATGCCTGATCCGGAACTCGGGCCATTCCTTTTAAGAGGCTTTGACGGCAAGGGGCTGATTCCCGAAGGTCGCAACCTGTTCAGGGACGCGAACGGGCAAGGTTACTTGAAGCTGGAAAATGACTACTGCAAAACCGCAGTGCAAGAAAGCCAGCGGATTATCTATTCGCCAAACAACCGTACCCACCAGCGGACCGTGACGTGGAAAAACGGTCGCTGGCAGATCGAGGCGCCGCAACGGTTGCTCGGTGGCGGAATCGTACAGAGCCTATTGAATCGGACCCCGGAAACGTCGCAGCAGAGGACTTACAACGCATTGCTGGAAGGCGTGCTGGTCGATCATCATTGGCCTTCTTGGGAAGTGATGAATACGGCAAGAAGTGTCATCCATACGATGCCCGGTGAACTGGCCGAACGCATCCTGCACGAGAGCATGAATGACCTCGGCGTCAACGACATCGACACCTATCGCTCGCTCTTGAGTCAAATCAACAGGCGCCTGCGAGGCCTCGCCCACCATAAAATCGCCCACGAAAAATTGCTTTATAAATTCAACGTCTGGCAGGCCATCGATTACTGCACCAAAGACATCGACTCACAGGTACGGGGGATCCAGCTTACTTCCGCCCAGAAAATAAAAATATTCGACATGACCCTGCCGCTCAAGAAAGAGCTTTTCGACAACGAGGGTAACTTCAAGATGATGATGTCCTCGTTGCCGGATAACCTTACCGGCGCGTTATTCATCACCATCATTCCCGACCAGGGAAAAAAGAAAGCGGCGATGACTAAGATCCAGAACGACATCAACGACGTGGTCAAAGCAGCGGAGAAGCGAGTCTGGGCAGAGCTGGGCGCTCTGTATTCGGGGGAGGGGCCCGAAGTTGAAGCCGCCAGGAATAAGTACAAAGCGACGCCCGAAAACTTCTTGGAATACAAAAAGAACAAGCTCAGCGCCTTCAGGGACGAGATGAAGAAACGGCACAAGCCCGGCCTGCTGACAGAACTGCGCAGTAACAGGATTCCCTACGTCATTGCCAACAGGGGCAAGTCGCAACGAAAAACCCTGCTGGTGACGGGAGAGGACATTAGCAACTTCACGAAAGACCTCTCGAACTACGACGCCTTCGATATCGAGGTCGTGACCCAGGTCCGGACGAAAAAGGTTCCCGGCAAGTCGCCCACCACCAGTACCCCTCCGGCCACCGCGCAGGCGTCGATTGCCACCGATAAATTCACGGTGAGCCTCAGCACACTGGCTGAAACCCAGATGTCTTATGACAACTTCCCCGAAGCAGCCAGGGCCAAGATCACCGAAATCATGGATGACATCCGAGCCGGCCGGGCCACGACAAAACGCATCAACAAATATTACTGGTACGACATGGCCCAGCTATCCCCCGGCAGCGGCAGAGGCGCATGGCGCGCTGCGTTTGAACGCAAGGGCGATACTTGGGTGCTTCAAGGGTTTTACGACTACCACGCGAATAAACCTGCGACGGTCTGGGAAGGCTAAGTGGAAAAATAAAGGATCGAGGTGAGCACCGATTGCCACGGCAAGCGCCGCCCCCCACACGGATAATTCTGAATATGCGGCGCCAGCCGTGGCAGCGATCCTCAAACCGCTTCACCTGCCACCGAAAAACCAAATAGAGAAAGCGGAGTACGCAATTTCGGAAACGTCCCACAACAAGGTGTTGAGCTTCGAGCTACGGTCACTTCTTCAACACCTATTGGGACAGGTCCAAAATGAATGAAATGAGAAAAAAAGCAGTCGTCGTTTTCAGCGGCGGCCAGGATTCAACCACTTGCCTGATTCACGCCTTGCCCCGGTACGACGAAGTTCATTGCATCACGTTCGACTACGGCCAACGCCACCGTGAAGAAATTGAAGTGGCGAAACGGCTCTGCAAAACCCTTGGCGTGACCGTACATAAAATACTGGATACCACGCTACTCAAGGAACTGGCCATCAGCAGCCTGACCCGCGATAACATTCCAGTACCTTCGGCAAACGAAGGCGATGGCCTGCCTAGCACTTTCGTACCCGGGCGCAATATTCTGTTTTTGACCCTGGCATCTATTTATGCGTATCAGGTGGGTGCGAAAACGCTTATCACCGGTGTGTGTGAAACCGACTTCTCGGGCTATCCGGATTGCCGCGATGCGTCTGTGAAGGCGCTGAACAACGCCATTGAACTGGGCATGGACTATCCCTTGCGCATCGAGACGCCCTTGATGTGGCTGAACAAAGCCCAAATCTGGGCGCTGGCCGATTATCACGGGCGGTTGGAGTTCATCGATCAACAGACACTGACATGCTACAACGGCATCAAGGGCAGTGGCTGCGGTGACTGCGCCGCCTGTCATCTGCGCGCAAAGGGCCTGAGCCACTACCTTGAAAGCCGGGTGGAGATCATGAACAGCCTGAAGACAAAACTGGATTTATAGGCCCAACGCTCGAAGGGTAATGGGCTATGAGGCAATAGCCCATTGAGCTCTTATGCAGGCTGGGCACCGGTTACGTACTTTCTAAACAACGCCCTGACGCCATAGGCGGGTAGTACATTAAAAACAGCAAAACACATCTTTATCACTATTTGAACATAGACTATGTTTAAGATTTCCGAAACTGGCATCTTTCCATAAAATGCAATAAAGCAAAAAATATAGCTATCTATTATCACCGCAAAGAAGGTACTGAGAAAAACCCGCAAGAATAAATATCTAGAATTTGTGAGTTCTTTTATTCGACATAACAAATAGGAATTCACATACTCAGAAAAAACGAAAGAAACCGACGACGCTACTAACACAGCTAGCACATGAGAGACAACCTCACTGTAGGGACCGTCAAGCTTCCAACCCGACAGTCCCGGAAGCCAACTGCTGCCACTTAATAAAACAAGAATAAACGCGTTACTTGCAAACCCAAACAGTATCGCCTTTCGTGCCAGCCTAAACCCATAAAACTCATTCAGCATATCCACCATAAGAAAAGTCAACGGATATAAAAAAACACCTGGAGTAACCACCACATCGAAATATTCTATATAGACAAGCTTTGCGGCGGAAATATTAGTAAAAATATATATCGCAAACAGCATCAAATTCAAAACCACGTAAATCAACCATGATCGTTCATGACGATCCCTGACCTCGTAAGCAGTCAGTGCTGTTCCGCCCGAATAGTATTTCTTATAAACCTCCCGAATTTCCGACTTATTTAAATCATCCACAACTTCACTACGCAATAAATTCTCCAACTTTATTCTGATGACTTGTCCGGTTGCTATCACCATGATGATCGCGAGGCTTTTATGGTTGTCAAAGCCCAACAGCTTATATCTACTGTTCTCCATTCCTGGGCCATCAGCCATTGAAACGCTCCTCTATTATATCTCCAATCACAACAACTACATCCGGATCAACGCAAATCTCAGCAACGACGAAAAATCTGTCGATTACTTTATCGTACACCAGCTTTTCACTTTCTCTGGTCCATGCACCTTTCTTCACTATCAGTAAATCACCAGCATCATTCATCCCATTGATTTTGTTTTCCAATAAAACGCCTATCAAATTACACGCCGTGCCAAAATAATAAGTCAAGGAATGACTGATAATCAGCTCACCAATTCGCTTATTCATATTCTGAATGACCTGGCTTTCCTTGATGATCGGCACCGCAGCAGGGTTCATATTTCCATACAAGGACACACTGCTCTCTATAATCTCCTTCTCTTCAAAATCCACCGTCTCTATTTCTTCATAAGAAACACCAAAAAAATCGGATATCTTACGAATAGTGGACTGCTGTACGTTAACAACCCGGCCTTCTAGGATGTTGTAGATAGTTGTTCTGGTCAAACCGCTCGCATTACACAAGGACAGCTGTGTTTCCCCACGGCTTTTTATAAGGTATCTAATATTATTCCGTAGCTTTTCTGTCCGATCTCTTTTAAACATCTACGCCTCGCTACTTCCTTATAATCACAACAAATCAAACACCTTGACGAAACACCTTCGAAAGTGATTTTCATAGGGTGGGGCATGTTACACACCCTGCCTCTCAGAAAAAATACTTATATTTGAAATGCAGGGTATTTCCTACACACAAAGATCTTCGACTACGAATCGAGCGATATTTCTTACACCACAAAAAGAAAACCCTGAAGGAACTTCATAGACTCAATACAAATGAATCATTTTTTTACATAGATGTTAAATAATTTGATGGGTGCCAAAGGTTTTTCTGCTAAATATTACTGACCGTCAGTCAATACATAGTCCGGCTGGACAAATAAGAGTGACGCCCCTTAAATCTTGCAAGGAGCTCAACATGAACAGGACACCCCCCAACCTCCCTGAGTCCCCAGACTTCGACGACTCCCGAATGTACGACCCTGGCCGTCCCGAGCCTGCCAGTCATGTGTTCATGATCATTCCGGATGTCGACACCGAGTCCCTGCTTTGCCACGCCTGCGAAACCCTTACCTCGCTCAACGTCATGACCGCCGACCTCGCCTGCGAATTGCAAGGCCCACGGCGCAACGTGGCGCTGGCCATCCAACAGCTGGCCGTGTTGGGCGAGTTACTGGTCAACCGCGCCCTGGACAACCTGGCCCCGCCCCGAGGGCGCGCTGACGCACTGTTGAACAACCAACGCTGAGATGAAATCGCGGCCTACCGTACTGTGTCCATGCCGTGACCCAGCCGTTGGGAGGATGCCGATCAATTAAGCGAAATACCTTTGGGGGAGCGCCTGGTCAGTACCGGTGAGAATGGCTGTGCCGTCATCGCGAGCAGGCTCGCTCTCACAGGCATTCCTCATTCATTGGACTCCCCCCTCATCGTCTTCGAGTGCAGGCGGTGAACATCCGCCAGCTTAAGCGCGGGCAAGAAATCCTCTGCCATCGGCACGCCTTCACGCACGATGATAAAGAAACGTCTCTGGAGCGTATTGATGATCTCGTCGCCATTGCTCAGGCGGCTGCCGACCAGCGCAATGTTGCTGTTGGCTTCCCCGGCGGCGGTTACGATCCGCGCCGTGCTGCCATCGGCGTACACAACCTGGTCGCCTTTCTGCGCTGCTCGTATTTTCCAGCCATTATCCAAGGTGAACCGCAACGACGATGACGCTTGCTGGACCGTTCCGCCGTTACGAGTCTGGCTACCCTCAGTGGCTACTCGGTAAATAGCGAGTGGAGGATGAGCTTCGACTTAAGATTTTTGACGATTAATAAAGGCCACGACTGTTTCGTCGCAACCCTCCAGTTGCCGTTGCACCAAATACAAGTCATCCAAATGGCGGAGCGATTCATGAGAGATTTCGTTGGTGTAAGGGGCATGCAAAGATGGACGCATTTCCAGGGGCCTTATTCAGGGGTTTCAGGCAGCGTCCCTTTCCGTCGGGAAGGCGCACTGAGCCGGATGACTCGAAATAATGAATAAAACATTGCAGCGCTGGCGAGTCGCAACCCCAAAAACACGGCATCTGTAGCGAACAGGAAACGTCGTAACTAGGAACGCGCGATTTCCTACAGTCGGGAGGAGCCTTACGCAAGTTACACCTTATTTTCCACCCGCCCCTCTTCTGCTGATTCAATTGGAGCAGCGCTTTTTTTGCCACTTGTCGGAACTGTCAGCTCTGACAGTATCGAGGGGATCCGGGATAGCTCCAGTCTTTTAGACATCGTTGGGGCAACAGTCGGTAAACCGCTCGGCCTTATGAGCCGCAACACGCGCCTCAGAAACATTAACCTGGCTCCAGACATGGATAAAAAATTGATGGACACAATAGCCTGGTCCGGCCGCGCAGCCATGTCTACCAACCACGCCACATCCTCTTCGGGGAAACAAAACAGCGTCGTTATTGACGGCGTGGAACTTACACGTGCCTATGCATACGTGAACGGCATTCGCCTGCACTACCTTATGAGCGGTGATGGCCAACACCCAGTTCTGCTGGTGCATGGGTTTCCAGGCAGCTGGCGTAATTGGGAGCCGTTGGTAGGTGCACTGGCGCGTGCCGACTTTACGCTGATCATTCCTGATTATCGCGGTGCTGGAGAAACAGATATATCCATCAGTGGCTACGACAAAAAAAACATGGCACATGACTTACACGAGCTGGTAACGCTGCTGAATATCAAGCAGGTCGATATCGTAGGTCACGACATGGGGTTAATCATTGCCTACGCCTACGCAGCGTTATATCCCGAAGAAACCAAACACATCATATTGATGGATGGATTCATTCCAGGTATCCCCGGCTGGGAAACCGCTTATAACGGGAACCCTGCGGCCGGCATTGCGAGCAAATGGCACTTCCGCTTTTTTGGCGAAACGGCCATCCGCATGATCCGAGGGCAGGAAAAAACCTACTTGGACATGTTTTTTGATGATTTTGTCTTCGAAGGCAACGACAAAGTGCCAGATGAGGTGCGACAGGCGCTGGTGGAAGACTACTCCCGGCCCGGACGCATGGAAGCCGCCTTCAAGCTGTATTCAGCCTGGATAACGGATGATGCGAATGACAACCAGGAGTTTTCCAAGAATAAACTGACTGTTCCTGTGCTCACCATCGGCGGTGACCATTCGAGAGGAAAGACCTTGGCCGAGCAGGCCTTGTGCATCGCTACACAACCGCATTCATTGATATTGGTAGACACCGGGCATTGGGTGCTGGAAGAACAAACGCAGGCTACCCGCGAGGCGATTTTGGCGTTTTTGCGAAATAGATAATGATCGGACGGTACAGCCTGTACAAAAAAGTCTGAGCCCTTTTTCACACTTAGCCAGAGCCCGGATCACTTGGAGCGTTCCGCAAGATTGAGAGATGCTTGCGTCGATAACTCCACCCCATCGTTTAACAACGCCACAAACGCCTTCGCCATCGGCGAGCGCTGGTCCTTGCGCTGCACCAGCCACACCGCCGAGACCGCCGCCGGGTCGAGCAGCGGCCGGTAGACCACGCCATCGATACGCATGCGTTGGTAAGACGCTGGCAATACCGAAACGCCAAGCCCCGCCGCGACCAAGCCAATGATGGTCATGGCTTCGCCGGCTTCCTGGGCGAAATGCGGGCTGAAGCCAGCGTCGCGGGCCAGGCTCAGGAGTTGGGCATAGAGGCCGCTGCCGTAGCTGCGGGGGAAGAACACGAACGGTTCCTGGGCCAATGCCGAAAGAAACAGGCCTTCTTCATTGCCCTGGGCCAGGGGATGCTTGGCACTGAGCACAGCCACCAGGGGTTCGCGACTGAGTTCGATTTCCCTGAGGGAGTCGGGCAATGGCAGCGGACGCATGATGCCCACCTCGATCGCGTCATCCAGCAGCGCATCGGCCACCTGGGTGCTGCTCATTTCCCGCAGGTTCAGGTGCACGGCCGGAAAGCGTTGGCGAAAGGCGAATATCGCCTGGGGAATGGTGGAGTTGAATGGCGCCGAAGAGGTGAAGCCGATTTTCAGCTCGCCCAGTTCCCCCAACTGGGCACGGCGGGCCACGTCAGCCGCCTTGTCGACTTGGGCCAATACCCGGCGTGCCTCTTCGAGGAACAATCGCCCGGCCTCGCTCAATTCGACCCGACGATTGGTGCGCTCGAACAACCGCGCGCCAATCTCCTGCTCCAGGGCTTGGATCTGCTGGCTCAAAGGAGGCTGGGAAATACCCAGGGCCAGGGCGGCCCGGCCGAAATGCAGTTCTTCGGCGACGGCGATGAAGTAGCGCAGGTGACGCAATTCCATGGGCAATCCAATAGGTCGTAAAACGTCTTAAACAGGTCGAACAATATATTGGATAGAAAGATTACCCGGCTATATGCTTTTTCCATTGCCTGCCTGGCCGTGCTTCGCTGAGGTCCACCGTGAAAACTGCTCTCGCTCCATTGGCCCATGAAATCCCGCCTCGTGTGCAGGATGACGCCGTCGCCGAACTCAAAGACATTTACATCGAAAAAGGCACGCCGAAGTTCATGCGCACGGTGCTGGCGCTGTTCAGCGGTGGCTTTGCAACGTTCGCCCTGCTGTATTGCGTGCAGCCGATGATGCCGCTGTTGTCCAGGGAGTTCTCCGTCAATGCGGCGCAAAGTAGCCTGATCCTGTCGGTGGCGACCGGCCTGCTCGCCATCGGCCTGTTGATCACCGGCCCGATTTCCGACCGCATCGGCCGCAAGCCAGTGATGGTCGCGGCGCTGTTCGCCGCATCGGTGTGCACGATCGCCAGCGCGATGATGCCGACCTGGCACGGCGTGTTACTGCTACGCGCCTTGGTGGGGCTGTCGTTGAGCGGATTGGCGGCGGTGGCGATGACCTATCTGAGTGAAGAAATCCATCCCAAACACATTGGCCTGGCGATGGGGCTGTACATCGCCGGCAACGCCATCGGCGGCATGTGCGGACGCCTGATTACTGGGGTATTGATCGATTTTGTCAGCTGGCACACGGCAATGCTGGTGATCGGCGGCCTGGCCCTGATTGCGGCGGCGGTGTTCTGGAGGATCCTTCCCGAGTCGCGTAACTTCCGTCCCCGCTCGCTGCACCCGCGCAGCCTGCTGGACGGTTTCACCATGCACTTTCGCGACGCCGGCCTGCCG
This sequence comes from Pseudomonas sp. Q12-87, assembly GCF_001269755.1. Taxonomy (NCBI): domain Bacteria; kingdom Pseudomonadati; phylum Pseudomonadota; class Gammaproteobacteria; order Pseudomonadales; family Pseudomonadaceae; genus Pseudomonas; species Pseudomonas sp. Q12-87. The sequence continues at coordinate 46,656 of NZ_LHVI01000035.1, forward strand.
CTGCTGTTCCTGGAAGCCTTCGTCTTGATGGGCGCATTCGTCACGCTGTTCAACTACATCGGCTACCGCCTGCTGGCCGAGCCGTATCACCTGGATCAGGCCTTCGTCGGTTTGCTGTCGGTGGTGTATCTGTCGGGCATCTACAGCTCGGCGAAAGTCGGCGCGCTGGCAGACAAGCTCGGTCGTCGCAAGATGCTCTGGGCAACCATCGCCCTGATGCTCGCCGGCCTTGCGCTGACCATGGCCACGCCGCTGTGGCTGGTTGTCCTGGGCATGCTGGTGTTCACCTTCGGTTTCTTCGGCGCCCACTCGGTCGCCAGCAGTTGGATCGGTCGTCGTGCCCTCAAAGCCAAGGGGCAGGCCTCGTCGCTTTACCTGTTCAGCTATTACGCCGGTTCAAGCGTCGCGGGCACGGCAGGCGGCGTAGCTTGGCATCTGGCAGGCTGGAACGGGATCGGCCTGTTCATCGGCAGCTTGCTCGCGGTGGCGTTGTGGGTGGCGGTAAAACTGGCGAAATTGCCGTTGCTGCCGGGGAATGTTCAGGTTTAGACCAGGTCCCCAATTCGAACAGTTTTAGTTGATCTGGCCCAACACCACCCGCGCCTCAAGCACCCCGTCCCGCGCTTCCAGGCTCAACGACTGCAACGCCGTGCCGTCCCGCTCGTGTTGATCCAACCAATGAAGCAACCGGCTGGCATCGCCGCTGACGGTGAGTCGCAACGAGTCGCCGTCGATCTGCATTTCGGCCATGTCCAACCCCGCCGCCGTCGCACTGTCACTGGCTCGCACCGACAAGGGCCGTGTAGCGGCGCTCATGTCCCGGACGGGCTCGGCGCGCTGGATCCGGGCGCTCAGTTCGGCCTGCTGGCGATACTGTCGTTCGGCAATGTCCAGCCGTTGCCGGGTGGGTTGCCAGATCGAGGTATAACCCACCGCCACCCACACCAGAGCGGCCAGTCCCAGCAACAAACCTCTCTCACGACGTGACAACCTCCCCCACGCCTGCATCAAGCCCCGCCATGCATTGACGTTCATCAACTGTCCTCCAGCGTGAGGATGGCCTGCACCCGATTGTCCTGCTTACTGGCGCTGCCCAATGCGAGGGGCAGCCCGTTTTGCTGTCCGCGCTCGCGCAACTGTTCGAGTTCGATGAAGCTATTGGCCGTCAACTGGATCTTCCAGCCTTCGCCTTCACGAAAATCGATGCGCTGCACCTCGACATTGCTGGCGCCAATGACCTGCTCCGTGAGACGCACCAGCCGCGCAACTTGAGTGTCCCGAGGCGGCCCACCTCGGCTCTGCAAGGCCTGGAATTGTGCCGCCAGGTCGACGATCCGGCTTTGCCCGGGATACAGCGACCTGAATTGCTGCTCCGCCTGGGCATACAGGCGCCGGGTTTCGCTCTCAAGGAACCGCACCCGGGCCTCATTGAAAGCCCAACTGAGCACCAGTGCTCCCAGCGCAGCCACCGCCGCACCGCGCCAAGGCAGAGGCCGGCGACGCCGACGAAACTCACCCTGCAACAGATCGATGGAATGTCCACCGCTGCTCAGTAGCCAGTCATCGATGCCCTGGCAATCTCGTGTTTCATCCAGCCAATGCATGTCCTCGGGCAAGCCCGGCTTGAGCGCCGCCAAGGCTCGGGCGGACAACGACAGCCGCGCCGACAGCGCGCCGCCCAGCAACCAGCGACCGAACCAGCGCACGCCATACGCCTTGTCGTCAGGCAACAGATCGGCATCGACATGCACTGTACCCACATCGATTCCTTGCTCAGCGAGCAGGGCCAGCAACGCTTGGAATCGGGCTCGCTGGGTCACGATCAGCGGATAGCGCTGTTGACGATCCCGTGGGCCGACGCTGATGTGCAGCGCCTCCAGGTTCTCACTCAGTTGCTCTTCGATGGCGAACGCAAGCGCCTGGGGTCGGGGATGGCGCCGTGAGGGCCACGGCTCGCTGCGCAACCCGCTGCACATTTCCATCGGCAACAACACATCGACGACATGCCCATGCAGCTCGCGGGCCGCTTCGTGCAAGGGCATGCAACGCCGTTCGCCCGCTGGCGACCACACGCAGCAGGGCCAATTGGCGCAAGGCGCGCTCAAGCCGTCAGCGGTCAGGTAAAGCCAGGTTTTCATCAAGGACGCTCGTTGGGGCTGATGGGCAGGAAACGACGCTGGAGCACCGTCCAGCGTCCGGTTAAGGGGTTACGCTCGATATCCGAGGCCAGGCGCAGGCGGCTGCCTGCGTGCGTCACGCTCACGGTGATGCGGAACCAGCGGCTGCTGACCCCCAGGCCATGGCTGCTGAGGCCCAATCCGGACAGCAACGGGTCGTTGGTAAAGGCCTGCACACTGGTGTAGGGCGCTTGCGCGCGTTGGCTGATCAACGCCTTGGCCGGCTCGGCCTCCATGCCGTCCAGGGTCATCAATAATCGCTGCGGTGCGGTATTGATGTTCAGTCGCGCCTCCTTGGGCAGCAGCACCACCCAGGGTTCCAGGCGGCGCAGCGTCTGGCCATCCATGTCTGGCAACAAACGCAATTGACTCAACTCCTTGACCGCCCCGACCTGAGGCAACACCAGCGGCGGTAGATCCAGCGAAGCGAGCAACCGCGTCCAACGGCCGAGGGTGACTGGGTCGATTTGGCCCCGGGCCAGTAACGCGTTGAGGTTCAAGCGCCCGGACAAATCCTCGATATCGATATGAAGCCTGGCGTCTTCCACTTCGAATACCGGCTCGAACCGAGCCCAATCCTGGCTCAGGTCCACGGGCCCGGACGGCGTAATCGCACTGCCTTCCAGCTTCGCCTGGGCCCAGGCTTCACCGGCCAACCCCAACTGCCGCAGTTGGACCTGTTGCAACTGCTGCGCGCTGCTTTTGAGCAACAGGCGATGACTGCGCAGCATGCCACCGACCAGCAGCAGCGCCAGGCTCAGCACCAGCAACACGCTGATCAGCGCCACGCCTCGTTGTCGATTCATGGCAACGCCCCCGGCAACAGCAGCACGCGACGGACCTGTTCGAAACGCCCCGTCGACAGGATCAATTCCAGCGCCAACGGCGGTGTATCACGCACCGTGTCGCCGCGCCAACCCCGTTGCGGATCGAACACACGCCAATCGAGGCTGTGTACGCCTTCGAGCAGTTTTTGCCGCTGCTCGCGGGTCGTGCCTTCACCGACACTGTCGCGCCACAACGCGGCGCCCTCGAGTCGATAGTCCACCGTTTGTCGCTCACTGCGCGGCTGGTCCAGTGGGTTGCGCCAATGGCTGCGCTGCAGTTGCAGATGTCCCTGCGTGAGCACGACAGTACCGTCGACGGCCTGCCACACATCCCGTTCGATCACCGCCACGGCACGCTGCAAGGCCCGGATCTCGCGCTCATGTTGGCCAGCGCCCTGCTGGGCACGCACCGCGCCATCGAACAAACGCCAACCGGCCAGGCCGAGCAGGGCAAAAATGGCGATGGCGATGACCAGTTCCAACAAGGTGAAGCCCGACTGTTTATTCATGGCGATTGCGGATCCACCCGGTGGTGCGGTGCACGACCATCGGGCTACCGGCGCGGCTGACCTGGATCTCGACCTGGAGCAGACGCGGGTCATTGGCTGGCGCGATTCGCTGTTGCAGGGTCCAGTCGCGACGATCCAGGTGTCGGTCCAGCAACTGTTGCCCTGGCGACGTAGCGGCTTGCAGGCGCAGTTCGCTCAACTGGTTGTCCGCCAGCCAGGCGCCGAACAGGCGATCCTCGAGCCCGGCGCTTTGCTTGAGCACGAACTGGCTGGCCGAGAGCACAGCCGCCGCCACCGTGGCGAATATCGCCAGGGCAATCATGACCTCCAACAAAGTGAACCCCTGGCAACCGGCGGCCAGCCTGCGAGTATCACGCATCGATCGACGGCTCCGCCAAACCATCACTCGACACCTGCGCAACCGGCTGGCCGAAGGCTCGGATGAACAATCTGAACGGGCTGATCTCATCACTGCTGAGCATCAGCAATTGCGGCGGGCCCTGGGCATCATCGAGGGGCACGACGTGACCGTCCTGCTCCAGCCCAAGGGTCAGGTTTTCGGGCAACCGGTAAATCGCCGCCACGGCAGTCCAATCCCTGGCCTCGAATCGCATGGCCTGATAGCCGCCACGCTGTATCCGCAGCCCATATTCCTGCCCCTCCAGCACCGCTCGTTCGCGCAATTGCTGCACCGCACGGACGAAGTCCTCGGCTTGCTGACGGGACTCACGGGCCGGGCTCGGGCCGAGGGCGAGGCTGACCATGCTCGCCAATACGCCAATCAGAACGATGACGACCATCAGTTCCAGCAAGGTAAAGCCCCGACAACGACGGCCCATCTTCACTCGGCCCAATTGCCGATGTCGGCTGCCATTCCATCCCCACCCGGCAAGCCGTCGGCGCCCAGCGAGTACAGGTCATAGCTGCCATCGGCAGATTTGTGGCCAGGATTGAGATACTGGTAAGGCGTGCCCCAGGGGTCGATCGGCAGGCTTTTCAAATAGCCATGGGGGTTCCAGTTTCTTGCCGCGGGCGTGCCGGACGGGCGTTTGCTCAGCGCCTCCAGGCCTTGCTGGGTCGAGGGATATTGGAAATTGTCGAGGCGATACATTTCCAGCGCCGTGGCAATCGCCTGGATATCGGTCCGCGCCGCCGTGGCCTTGGCTTGGTCGGGCCGGCTCATGAACTGCGGCACGACAATGGCGCCCAGCACGCCGATGATGACCACCACCACCATGATTTCGATCAGGGTAAAGCCGCGTTGGCGACGTGCAGGTCGGTTGTTTTGAAGTTTCATGGGTCAGTTCACCAATTGGTTGAGGCTCAAGATAGGCAGCAGGATGGCCATGACGATCAGCAGCACCACGCCACCCATCAGGACCAACATGGCTGGTTCGAAAAGGCTCACCACCAGCGCAATGCGCGCCGCGAGGCTGGCCTCCTGTTGTTCGGCAGCCTTGGCCAACATGCGGTCGAGTTCGCCGGCCCGTTCGCCGCTGGCGATCATGTGCAGCATCAGCGGCGGGATATCGCCGCCCAGCTCCAGGCCACGGGTCAGGGTCCCGCCTTCACGGACCGAACGGGCGACGTCGGCCATGCGGGCGCGAATGGTCAGGTTGCCGATCACCTGCGCGGCGATGTGCAAGGCTTCCACCAGCGGCACGGCGCTTTTGCTCAGGATCGCCAGAGTGCTGGCGAACCGGGCCGCTTCCATCGCCCGCAGTACGTCGCCCAACAAGGGCAGCCTGAGCAGCAGGCGATGCCAGCGCAGGCGCCACACCGTCTGGCGCAGGCTCCAGCGCCATAGCCCAATCAGCCCAGCCAGCGCCCCGAGCAACAACAGTCCATAGCGGCGCAGCCCATCGCTCACGGCGATCAATGCCTGGGTCAGCCAGGGCAAGGGCTGGCCGCTGTCGATGAAAATCTTCACCACATCCGGCACCACGTAACCCAGCAGGAACGCGACGATCGAGACGCAGGCCAGCATCAGGATCAGCGGATACACCAGGGCCAATTGGATGCGCTGGCGCGATGCCTGGCGTGCCTGGGTGTAGGTCGCCAGCTGTTCCAGCACCTGGCCCAAGTGTCCGGATTGTTCGCCCGCCGCAACCGTGGCGCAGAACAGCTCGGGGAACGCCTGGGGAAATGTCCTCAGTGCCGTCGCCAACGCATGGCCTTCCATCACACGGCTGCGCACCGCCGACAAGAGATGGGCAATACGACGTTTCTGGCTCTGCTGGGCCACGGCCCCAAGTGATTCTTCAAGGGGCAGGCCGGCCTGGATCAAGGTGGAAAGTTGCAACGTGAGCAACGCCAGGTCCGCCGCATTCAGGCGTCCTCCGGCATGACCGGCCCCCAAGGCCCGTTGTGGCCCGCCTTCGTGCAGTTCCCACGGCAGCAGGCCACGCTCGCGCAACAGTTGCCGGGCATGGCGAGGGCTGTCGGCGTCCAGCCGCCCCTTGCAGCGCCGGCCTTGGGCGTCTTCGGCCCGATAGTCGAAGGTCGGCATGGCGCTAATCCTCCTGGGTGATGCGCAGCAGTTCATCGACACTGGTCAGGCCTTCCAGCACCCGTTGCCGTCCGTCCTGGAACAGGCTGCGGGAGCTCTTGCGCGCCTCAAGGGCCAGCGCCTGCTCAGTGGCGCCTTGATGGATCAATTGCGACAGGGCAGCGCTCACAGTCACCAGCTCATAGATGCCAAAGCGTCCCCGATAACCTTTCTGGCATTGCTCGCAGCCCCGGGCCTTGAACAACCGTGGCGCGGCATTGGTTTCAAGCCCCAGGCGCCGACACGTGGCGGCATCAGCCACATAGGGCGTCTTGCAAAACGGGCACAGGGTGCGCAGCAATCGCTGGGCGACGATGCCGGCCAGGGAAGACGCCAACAGATAGGCATCCACGCCCATGTCCACCAGCCGCGTCACCGCGCCAACAGCGGTGTTGGTGTGCAGGGTCGAGAGCACCAAGTGACCGGTCAGGGAAGCTTGGACGGCGATTTCGGCGGTCTCGCGGTCGCGTATTTCGCCGACCATCACCACGTCCGGGTCCTGGCGCAGAATTGCCCGCAGGCCACGGGCGAACGTCATGTCGACTTTGGGATTGACCGGCATCTGGCCGATGCCCGGCAGGTGATATTCGATCGGGTCCTCGACCGTGAGGATGTTGCGGGTCTGATCGTTGATGCTGCTCAGCGCCGCGTACAGGCTGGTGGTTTTTCCCGAGCCCGTGGGGCCGGTGACCAGCACGATGCCGTGGGGTTTGCCGAGCAACTGGCGCAGGCTCGCCAGGGTATCGTCGGGCAGGCCCAGGCGCTGTAGATCGAGGCGACCGGCCTGCTTGTCGAGCAGGCGCAACACCACGCGCTCGCCATGGGCCGAAGGCAGGGTGGAGACACGCACATCGACTTCATGGCCGGCCAACCGCAACGCCATTCGCCCGTCCTGGGGCACGCGTTTCTCGGCGATATCCAGGCGTGCCATGACCTTGATCCGCGACACCAACAGGTTCGCCAACTCCCGCCGAGGGCGGAGCATTTCCTGAAGCTGGCCGTCGATGCGCATGCGCACCGAGAGGTATTGCTCGAACGTTTCCAGGTGCACGTCCGAAGCGTGTTCGCGCACCGCTTCGCTGAGCAGGGCATTGATCAGGCGGATGATCGGCGCATCGCCCTGTTGTTCCAACAGGTCGGTTGTCTGCGGTATCTGGTCGGCCAGGCTGAGCAGGTCCAGTTCCTCGTCCAGGCCTTGGGCAACCTGCTCGGCGGCGCTCTGGCCCTGGCGGTAGACGCTGGCCAGGCGCGCGGCGAACTGCGCCGGCTCCAGGACCTGGATGGGCAAATCCCGACCACACAGGCGCGTGACTTCCGCGACGGCGCTCAAGGGCGTGTCGCGGCGCATGACCAGACTCAAGGTTGGCCCCTGGCCTTCCAGCAACACCCCCTGGCGCCTGGCAAAACCAAAGGGCAACGACTCACTCACAAGTCACCCGAGTGCTGGGGACGCGAATCGGCCGCCGGGGTGGACGGCTCGAACAGCTGGCGGGCGTCCCGGGGCAGCAGCAGCGAATTGTTCTTGCGCGAGCCCGGCTTGCTCAATTCCCGCAGCGCGTCGTAGCGCTGCTGGCTCACTTCGGCCAGGTCCGCGTGGCTGCGCACGATGGTCGGGCGCAGGAATACCATCAGGTTGCTTTTGGTCTGGGTGTCGCGGTTCCAGCGAAACAGCGCGCCCAGGTAAGGGATACTGCGCAGCAGCGGCACACCGCTTTGCTGGGTTCGGACACTGTCGCGGATCAGGCCGCCGATCACGATGATCTCGCCATCGTCCGCCAGGATCGTGCTCTTCAAGGCGCGCTTGTTGGTGATCAAGTCCGAAGAGGCCACGCCGGAAACCGACGGCGCGATGTCCGAGACTTCCTGCTGGACTTCAAGACGCAAGGTGGAACCTTCGTTGATATACGGCTTGACCTTGAGGCTGATGCCGACGTCCTTGCGCTCCACGGTGGTGAAGGGGTTGTCCGCACCATTGCCGCTGGTGGCGTAGGAGCCGGTCTTGAACGGGACGTTCTGGCCGACGATGATTTCCGCTTCTTGGTTATCCAGGGTCAGCAAGCTGGGGGTCGACAACAGATTGCTGTGGGTATCGCTCGCCAGCGCCGTCACCAGCGCGCTGAAGCGGTCTGTGCCGAGCCGCAGCAGCGCGCCTTCCGTGGTTTTATCCAGTTCCTTGAGCCCGCCGATGATGGGGATGTCGGTTCCGGGGAAATTGACGAACCCGGTCGCGCTGCCGCTGTTGAGCCCCCACTGCACGCCCAGCGCCTCGGCGATATCACCGGAGACCTCGACGATTGCCGCATGGATGAGCACCTGCGCCCGAGGCTGGTCCAGCTCACGGACGATGTTTTCGATGGTGCGGATCTGGGCCGGTTCGGCGATCAACACAAGGGCATTCTGGCTTTCGTCAGCCTTGATCATGAATGGGCTCGACGGATTCTTTTCCCGTTGGCCAGCCAGTGTCGGTGCGGTTTTTCTATCCTGTCCGATGGTTTCCAGCACCTCGGCCAATTGCTTGGCATCGCTGTGGCGCAGGCGAATGACCCGCGCGTTGTCCTGGGAGGCGACCGCCGGGACGTCCAAGGTCCGGGCGAGGTCGACCAGGCGCTGGCGCACCGCCGGGGCGCCGATGATCACCAGGCGGTTGCTGCGTACGTCGGCAATCACCAGGCCTGCGGTGTCGCCCTCGCGCTTGCCACCCGAGGCCTCCATGAGCGGTCCGATGTCCGCGGCCTGGGCGTGCTGCAAGCGCACCACCACATGGTTGCGGTTGCGGCCAGCGTCCAACTGCTGCACCACTGCGGCGATGCGCTGGACGTTGGCGGCCGTGTCGGTGACCACCAAGGCGTTGGACGAAACCGAGGGACCGACGTAGCCATTGGCCGATACCAACGGCCGCACCAGCCCGGCGATGTCGGCGGCAATGCTCGATTGCAGGTCGAGGACTCGGGTGACGAACTGCGACGGCGTGGCACTTTTGGCATCGTTACCGGCGCGCGTCTTGGCATCGCTGACGGGAGTGATCAGGATCCGCTCGCCTTCATCGATCACGGTGAAGTTGTGGGCATCGAGCACCGAGTAGAACAACCGGCGCACGCCCTCGCGATCCAGTGCCTCGCGGGACATGACGGTAATGCGCCCTGACACCCGAGGATCGAGCACCACGGTCTTGCCCAGGATCGCCGAGAACTCCTCGACCACGTCGCGCAATTCCGCGTTGTTCATCGCCAGTTGCCATTGGGCTTGCTCAGCCCGCAGCGCACCCGGGAACATCAATGGACAAGCCACGGCAAGGCAGCACAGGACACGCGATACGCGGCCCTGGATAGAACTGTTCATTTATGCGATCGCTCTGATTGCCCGGCCACCGGGCGTAGGTATTGCGGGGAAGCAAGCATTGCCGGGCGTCCCTCTTCAGTGCCCAAGCGGCGCAGCATGGCTTGGGCCTCTGGCTTCAAGGGCAAGCGCTCTTCGCGCCCGTTGCGCCACAACGTCACATGACTGGCCTCGACCCGCCGCAGCACGCTGCCACCGGGCAAACGTTCGCCTACCTGATACATGCGCGGGCCCGTGGCATCCGCCAGCAGCGCCCGCGACAAGCCTTCGCCGGCGACAAAACTGGCCTGCAAGGTGATCGGCTCGGCGCTGGGCGCGCGGGCACTTTCAGGGACCAGACCGAGCACCGTCGCCACCGCTTGCACGTTCGGCAGCTCGCGAACCGCAACGGTCGGTGCGTCGGCAATCACCGGCATATCACGGGCCAATGCCTGGCGATATCGCCACTCCTGCTCGGCCAGGAATCCCCCATACAACAGCGGGGCGAGCACCAGCAGTGCCGTTGGCAAACGGCTGCCGGCCTTGAAAGAACACTTCACTTTTGCGCTCGCCCGGTGGTCGCGCCCGCGGGCTTGGCGAAGGTCATTCGCCGCACCACCCTACGCCCGGAATACTCATGCCAGGCCACCGCGCAGAGGTGCAGCGCGACGAGTATCGACAGCACCACGCAAGACAGGACGTGGGCCGTGTTGGCCAATTCGATCAACGACGGGTCGCCGAGCGGCTGGGGTATTCGAACAAGGCCAAAAATACTGATGGGGCTTTTCATCATCAGCACGCCGGTCACCAGCACGACGCCAATGGTCAGGTAGATCAGCGCGTGTACCGCCAAGGCCAGCCTTTGAACCGATGAAAGCACACTGACACAGGGTCTTGGAGCGCGGACAAACAGCCACGCTCGCCACGCAAACAACGGAATGAACAACGTTGTCAGCGACACATTCAGCGACCCGACCCAATGTTCGGTCGCAGCCGACACCGGCAGGTAAGCCACGTAAAAACCGGACACCAGCGCCCATAAAATAATGACGGCCGACAGCCAATGCAGCAGCACCCGTCGCCTGGAATAATTGGAATGCATCAGCGCGCTCACCTAAAGGCTCCAGGCAACCCATGCGGACTGCCTGGAGCCGTGCCTGTCAGGACTTACAGCTTGTCCCAGGCGCTTTGCCAGGAGGCGCCGACACCTGGTTCAAAACCGTTCGACGTTGGGCTGTACTGCTTGCAATAGCCGGACGCGGGGAACGGCTTGCACTCGAAGACTTCGTCAGTCTTGGGTTGCAGCACTTTGGTACCGACGGTGTAGTCAGAGATGCCCTCAGGGAAAACGAAGTCGTACTCGATGCCTGCGCCCTCGCCGGTCAGGGTCACCGACTGAGTGTCCTGGCGAGTGGTACGTCCGTCTTCAGTCGTTCCTACCAACGTCAGGGTGTGAGCGCCCGGGGCGCTGCGCACGTCCAGGTTCAGGCCTGTGCTGCCGTCATTCGCCGTCTGGCTCACGACACCCACCTGCTTGTTCTTCTCATCGAACAACGTGGCTTCGAGGTTCATCTTGCGGTTGGTCTGCGCCGTGAACGTCATGCTGACCCGACCTTTGTCGAGCACGTACTCTGGCTGCAGCGAGGAGATCTTCATGCTGGCGGCGGCGTCTTCACGCATGTCCAACTGCACTTCATAGCGGGTCACGCCGCTTTCTTTCTGAGCGTACAGCTTGTTGGTGCCCTTGATCGGCGTGATATTGCCGTCGTCGTCACGGATACCGGCACGAATCAGAGGATGGGCTTTGTTGATGGCGTCGGCCAGTTTGAACGACCAGTTTTCAGACTTGCCTTCTTCAGCGTTGTCGATGCTGATTTGCACGCTGTATTCGGTGTTCTCGCCAGAGGCGGAGAATGCCCGCGCCTTGACCTTGTCGCCCACCAGCAACTGGGTCGACGGAGCGATGCTGCCTACCGGCGACCAGCCACCCGGCAACGCGGCTTCAGCGAGGATGTTCACATCCGCAGGGTTATAAAATGCGGCGTCGGTGTCGCCAACGGTCCAGACCGCCAGGATGACGTGGTGGCCCGTCTTGCCGTCGGGAATCACGCAACTGTGCTTGGCACCACTTACTGGATTTTGATGACCGCCATCGATCGTACAGAACGGTGCGCTATCGAACGATGCACGCTTGAGCGGCACGTTCGGATTCCACCCGTCGCGGGTAATGAAATATTCGTGTTTGGTCGCCGGATGCGGGGCGATGTATCGCCATTGAAAGTCGATGTTGCGATCTCGGATATCGGTCAGTTGCCAGCGAGTTGCCGACTGCGCATCCAGGGCGGAAAACAACGAGTTACCGCCACTGGCGATTTTACCGTCGATTGGCCCTTGCAGCGGGGCGCCGCCGGCTCCATTCGGGAAGCCCTTGAACGTTTCTCCAGTGCTATGAGGCTCGTACTGCGCGCCACCACAATTCTTGTTTTCACCTTTCTGGCACAAAAATGCGCGCGAAGGCGGTACTTCAAGGTACCCGTGGGCGAACACGCCTTGCGACGTCAGCAGGGCCGACAACAAAACCAATGACGATGCGCCCCCCGTTAAAACAGCACTCTTGTTGAAGTTGTTTTTCATATAAGTTCCAGACTATTCATCGAGTTTGAACGACGTATTACCGTCAACTTGCGAGGGCGCACTGGACCGTTCAGCACCACACCTCACAAGCGCCGAACCTTATAGAAAGTCGAACTTTCTCTATGTAGGATAAATCTCTCAAACCAGAAGGAATGATCTCTGAATCTATTTCTCTTACATAAAAAGAGAAACTTCTTATCAAGAGAAATATTTGTTAAACGCAACAAACAGCTACGCCCGATCAAATAGCGGACGGCGCTCATGTTGAATGGCTCGACGACAAGGCAGGCAATAAAAAGCCTGTCGGGCACTGGGCCGGACAGGCTGGGGCAATCAGGTTGAATCAGACGTGGTATTGCGCCGACAGCTCATGCACCGCCCGCAGGAAAGCACCGGCGTGTTCCGGGTCGACTTCCGGGGTGATGCCATGGCCGAGGTTGAACACATGGCCGCTGCCGCTGCCGTAGCTGGCTAGGATACGTCCGACTTCAGCCCGGATGGCGTCAGGCTTGGCGTACAACACGGTCGGATCCATGTTGCCCTGCAGGGCGACTTTATGGCCGACACGTTCGCGGGCATTGCCGATGTCGCAGGTCCAGTCCAGGCCCAGGGCATCGGCGCCAACGTCGGCGATGCTTTCCAGCCACAGCCCGCCGTTCTTGGTGAATAGGATCACTGGGACTTTGCGACCTTCGTGCTCGCGGATCAGGCCGCTGACGATCTTGCGCATGTAGGCCAGGGAAAATTCCTGGTAAGCCGCCGCCGACAGGTTGCCGCCCCAGGTATCGAAGATCTGCACCGCCTGCGCACCAGCGAGGATCTGGCCGTTGAGGTAGGACGTGACCGACTGGGCCAGCTTGTCCAACAGCAGGTGCATCGCTTGCGGGTTGTCGTAGAGCATCGCCTTGGTCTTGCGGAAGTCCTTCGACGAGCCGCCTTCGACCATATAGGTGGCCAGGGTCCAGGGGCTGCCGGAAAAACCGATCAGCGGCACGCGGCCGTTGAGTTCGCGGCGGATGGTGCTGACCGCGTCCATGACGTAACCCAGGTCCTTCTGCGGATCGGGAATCGGCAGGGCCTCGATGTCGGCCAGGGTGCTGACGACTTTCTTGAAGCGCGGGCCTTCGCCGGTTTCGAAATACAGGCCTTGGCCCATGGCGTCGGGGATGGTGAGGATGTCGGAAAACAGGATCGCCGCGTCCAGCTGCGGATAACGATCCAGCGGCTGCATCGTGACTTCGCAGGCGAACTGCGGGTTCATGCACAGGCTCATGAAGTCGCCGGCCTTGGCGCGACTGGCGCGGTACTCCGGCAGGTAGCGACCGGCCTGGCGCATCATCCAAACAGGGGTGACGTCCACAGGTTGCTTGAGCAGGGCGCGAAGGAAACGGTCGTTCTTCAGGGCAGTCATGTCGGCATCCGCAAAAAAAGTGCGGGCATTTTCTCAGAGCGCGACGCAAAAGGCACGGCAAGAGCCGTGCCTTTTATCTATCGGGGCAATTTGTCGCGGTGGTACGCAATATTCGCAACACAACAAAATACCTGTGGGAGCGGGCTTGCTCGCGAAAGCGGTGTGTCAGACAACATAAATATTGACTGAAAATCCGTATTCGCGAGCAAGCCCGCTCCCACACTTTTAGTGCATTTCAATCCAGGGACGAAGTCAGACCCGCAGGTAATCCAGGATCCCTTCCGCCGCATTACGGCCTTCGAAGATCGCCGTCACCACCAGGTCGGAACCCCGGACCATGTCGCCACCGGCGAAGATCTTCGGGTTGCTGGTCTGGTGCTTGTACTGGCCTTGCTCCGGGGCCACGACGCGGCCCTGGCTGTCGGTCTGGATGCTGAACTGCTCGAACCAAGGCGCCGGGCTTGGGCGGAAACCGAAGGCGATGACCACGGCGTCGGCCGGGATGATCTCTTCGGAACCGGGGATCGGCTCGGGGCTGCGACGGCCACGGGCGTCCGGTTCGCCGAGACGGGTCTCGACCACCTTCACACCTTCGACCTTGTCTTCACCGACAATGGCGATCGGCTGGCGGTTGTAGAGGAACTTCACGCCTTCTTCCTTGGCGTTCTTCACCTCTTTGCGCGAGCCGGGCATGTTGGCTTCGTCACGACGGTAGGCGCAGGTCACCGACTTGGCGCCCTGACGGATCGATGTGCGGTTGCAATCCATTGCCGTGTCGCCGCCGCCGAGCACAACGACCTTCTTGCCTTTCATGTCGACGAAATCTTCCGGCGACTTTTCAAAGCCCAGGTTGCGGTTGACGTTGGCAATGAGGAAATCCAATGCGTCATAGACGCCCGGCAGGTCTTCGCCGGCAAAGCCGCCCTTCATGTAGGTGTAGGTGCCCATGCCCATGAATACCGCATCGTATTCTTCGAGCAGTTGCTCCATGGTCACGTCCTTGCCCACCTCGGTGTTCAGGCGAAACTCGATGCCCATGCCGGTGAAGACTTCGCGGCGATTGCTCAGCACGGTCTTTTCCAGCTTGAACTCGGGGATGCCGAAGGTCAGCAGGCCGCCGATTTCCGGGTTCTTGTCGAACACCACCGGGGTCACGCCGCCACGCACCAGCACGTCGGCACAGCCCAGGCCCGCCGGGCCTGCGCCGATGATCGCCACGCGCTTGCCGGTCGGCTTGACCTTGGACATGTCCGGGCGCCAGCCCATGGCGAACGCGGTGTCGGTGATGTACTTCTCCACCGAACCGATGGTCACCGCGCCAAAACCGTCGTTAAGGGTGCAAGCACCTTCACACAGGCGATCCTGGGGACACACCCGGCCGCAAACTTCCGGCAGGGTGTTGGTCTGGTGGGACAGCTCGGCGGCTTGGAGGATGTTGCCCTCGGCCACCAGCTTCAGCCAGTTGGGAATGAAGTTGTGCACCGGGCACTTCCATTCGCAATACGGGTTACCGCAACCCAGGCAGCGGTGGGCCTGGTCGGCCGACTGCTGGGGTTTGAAAGGCTCGTAGATTTCCACGAACTCTTTCTTGCGTTGACGCAACAGTTTCTTCTTCGGATCCTTGCGCCCGACATCGATGAACTGGAAGTCGTTATTCAGACGTTCAGCCATTGTTAAAACCTCATCAAACTCTTCAGGCGCATATCACTGCGGGTTGGCACGAGTGCTGGAAAGCAACGACTTCAGGTTGGCAGCCTTGGGCTTGACCAGCCAGAAACGACGCAGGTAGTCATCGAGGTTTTCGGCGAGTTCACGACCCCACTCGCTGTCGGTTTCCGCGACGTACTCGTTCAGCACGTTTTGCAGGTGGCTGCGATAGGCTTCCATCGCCTCGCCGCTGATCCGCTGGATTTCCACCAGTTCGTGGTTGACCCGGTCAACGAAGGTGTTGTCCTGGTCGAGCACGTAGGCGAAACCGCCGGTCATGCCAGAGCCGAAGTTGTAACCGGTCTTGCCCAGGACGCAGACGAAACCACCGGTCATGTACTCGCAGCAGTGATCACCCGTGCCTTCCACCACCGTGTGGGCCCCGGAGTTACGCACGGCAAAACGCTCGCCTGCGGTGCCGGCGGCGAACAGCTTGCCGCCCGTGGCGCCGTAAAGGCAGGTGTTGCCGATGATGGCACTGTCCTGGGTCTTGTAGACGCTGCCCTTGGGCGGAACGATGACCAGCTTGCCGCCGGTCATGCCCTTGCCCACGTAGTCGTTGGCATCGCCTTCCAGATACATGTTCAGGCCGCCAGCGTTCCAGACGCCGAAGCTCTGGCCTGCGGTGCCCTTGAACCGGAAGGTGACCGGCGCCTTGGCCATGCCCTGGTTGCCGTGCTTGCGGGCGATTTCGCCGGAGATCCGCGCGCCGATGGAACGATCGCAGTTGCAGATATCCAGGGCGAATTCGGCGCCGCTCAGGTCGTTGATCGCCGAAGCGGCCATGTCGACCATCTTCTCGGCCAACTCGCCCTTGTCAAATGGCGGGTTGCGGTCGACCTGGCAGAACTGTGGCTTGTCCGCCGGGATCAGATCGCTGCCCAGCAACGGAGTCAGGTCCAAGTGATGCTGCTTGGCGGTCTGGCCTTCGAGCACCTCCAGCAGATCGGTACGACCGATCAGCTCTTCGAGGGAGCGCACGCCCAGCTTCGCCAGCCATTCACGGGTCTCTTCGGCCACGTAGGTGAAGAAATTCACCACCATGTCGACAGTACCGATGTAATGGTCCTTGCGCAGCTTGTCGTTCTGGGTGGCCACGCCGGTGGCGCAGTTGTTCAGGTGGCAGATGCGCAGGTATTTGCAGCCCAGGGCGATCATGGGTGCGGTGCCGAAGCCGAAACTCTCGGCGCCGAGAATGGCCGCCTTGATCACGTCCAGGCCGGTTTTCAGGCCGCCGTCGGTCTGCACCCGGACCTTGCCGCGCAAGTCGTTGCCGCGCAGCGTCTGGTGGGTTTCGGCCAGGCCGAGTTCCCACGGCGCGCCCGCGTATTTGATCGAGGTCAGCGGCGATGCACCGGTACCGCCGTCATAACCGGAGATGGTGATCAGGTCGGCATAGGCTTTCGCCACACCAGCAGCGATGGTGCCCACGCCGGCTTCCGCCACCAGTTTCACCGAGACCAGCGCCTTCGGGTTGACCTGCTTGAGGTCGAAGATCAACTGCGACAAGTCTTCGATCGAGTAGATATCGTGGTGCGGCGGTGGCGAGATCAGGGTCACGCCCGGTACCGCATAGCGCAGCTTGGCAATCAGGCCGTTGACCTTGCCGCCAGGCAGTTGACCACCCTCACCCGGCTTGGCGCCTTGGGCAACCTTGATCTGCAGCACTTCAGCGTTGACCAGGTACTCCGGCGTCACACCGAAGCGGCCGGTGGCGACCTGCTTGATTTTCGAACTCTTGATGGTGCCGTAGCGCGCCGGGTCTTCGCCGCCTTCGCCGGAGTTGGAACGCGCACCGAGGCGGTTCATGGCTTCAGCCAGGGCTTCGTGGGCTTCGGGGGACAAGGCTCCCAAGGAAATACCGGCCGAATCGAAGCGCTTGAGCACCGATTCCAGCGGTTCCACTTCGTTGATATCCAGCGGCGTGTCGAGGGTCTTGACCTTGAGCAGGTCACGGATCATCGACACCGGACGGTTATCCACCAGCGCGGTGTATTCCTTGAACTTGCTGTAGTCGCCCTGCTGCACGGCGGCTTGCAAGGTATTGACCACGTCCGGGTTGTAGGCGTGGTATTCGCCACCGTGGACGAACTTCAGCAGCCCACCCTGTTGGATCGGTTTGCGCGGGCTCCAGGCTTCGGCCGCCAGGGCTTTCTGTTCGGCTTCGATGTCAACGAAACGCGCACCCTTGATGCGGCTCGGCACGCCACGGAAGCTCAGCTCGCAGACTTCTTCGGACAGGCCAATGGCCTCGAACAATTGCGCACCGCGGTACGAGGCAATGGTCGAGATGCCCATCTTCGACAGGATCTTGAGCAGGCCCTTGGTGATGCCCTTGCGGTAGTTCTTGAATACCTCATAGAGGTCGCCCAGCACTTCACCGGTGCGGATCAGGTCGCCCAGCACTTCGTAGGCCAGGAACGGATACACCGCCGAGGCACCGAAACCGATCAGCACCGCAAAGTGATGCGGATCGCGGGCGGTGGCGGTCTCTACCAAAATGTTGGAGTCGCAGCGCAGGCCTTTTTCGGTCAGGCGATGGTGCACCGCGCCGGTGGCCAGCGAAGCGTGGATTGGCAGCTTGCCCGGCGCGATGTGACGGTCGCTCAGCACGATCTGGGTACGACCCGCGCGAGCGGCCTCTTCAGCCTGATCGGCGATGTTGCGGATCGCCGCTTCCAGGCCGACGCTTTCGTCGTAGTTCAGGTCGATGACCTGGCGCGCGAAGCCCGGGCGGTCGAGGTTGGTCAACGAGCGCCACTTGGCGGGCGAGATGACCGGCGAGCTGAGGATTACCCGCGAGGCGTGCTCCGGCGACTCCTGGAAAATGTTGCGCTCGGCACCCAGGCAGATTTCCAGGGACATCACGATCGCTTCACGCAGCGGGTCGATCGGTGGGTTGGTCACCTGGGCGAACTGCTGGCGGAAATAATCGTACGGCGTGCGCACACGCTGGGATAGCACGGCCATCGGCGTGTCATCGCCCATGGAGCCGACCGCTTCGTAGCCCTGCTCGCCCAACGGACGCAGCACCTGATCACGCTCTTCGAACGTCACCTGGTACATCTTCATGTACTGCTTGAGCTGGTCGACGTCGTAGAAAGCCGAGCCGTGGTCGTTGTCTTCCATGGTCGCCTGGATGCGCAGGGCATTCTTGCGCAGCCATTGCTTGTACGGATGACGGGACTTGAGACGGTTGTCGATGGCGTCGGTGTCGAGGATCTGGCCGGTTTCGGTGTCCACGGCAAAGATCTGGCCCGGGCCTACGCGGCCCTTGGCGATGACGTCTTCAGGCTGGTAGTTCCAGACGCCGATTTCCGACGCCAGGGTGATGAAGCCATTGGTGGTCGTGACCCAGCGCGCCGGACGCAGGCCGTTACGGTCCAGCAGGCACACGGCATAGCGACCGTCGGTCATGACGATACCGGCCGGGCCATCCCACGGTTCCATGTGCATGGAGTTGTATTCGTAGAAGGCCCGCAGGTCCGGGTCCATGGTCTCGACGTTCTGCCACGCCGGCGGTACCAGCATGCGCACGCCACGGAACAGGTCGATGCCGCCGGTCACCATCAGTTCGAGCATGTTGTCCATGCTCGAAGAGTCGGAACCCACGCGGTTGACCAGCGGGCCGAGGTCTTCGAGGTCCGGCATCAGGTCGTTGGCGAACTTGGTGCGACGAGCCACGGCCCAGTTGCGGTTGCCGGTGATGGTGTTGATCTCGCCGTTGTGGGCGAGGAAGCGGAATGGCTGGGCCAGCGGCCATTTCGGCAGCGTGTTGGTGGAGAAACGCTGGTGGAACACGCAGATCGCGGTTTTCAGGCGCTCGTCGCTCAGGTCTGGATAGAAGGCGGTGAGGTCCGCCGGCATCATCAGGCCTTTATAAATGATGGTCTTGTGGGAAAAGCTGCAGATGTAGTGATCGGTGTCGGCAGCGTTGGCCACCGACGAGCGACGACGGGAACTGAACAGCTTGATCGACATGTCCTGGTCGCTCAGGCCTTCGCCGGCGATGAACACCTGTTCGATCTGCGGCAGGCGCTCAAGCGCCAGGCGGCCGAGGACGCTGGTGTCGATCGGCACTTTGCGCCAGCCGACGAGTTGCAGGCCGGCAGCCAGGATCTCGCGGTTCATGTTTTCGCGAGCGGCCTGTGCCTTCACTGGGTCCTGGTTGAAGAACACCATGCCCACGGCGTACTGCTTGGGCAGGGTCACACCAAACGTTTCCTGGGCAACGGCACGCAGGAACTCGTCGGGTTTTTGAATCAGCAAGCCACAACCGTCACCGGTCTTGCCGTCGGCGTTGATCCCACCGCGGTGGGTCATGCAGGTCAAGGCCTCAATGGCCGTTTGCAAAAGGGTATGGCTGGGCTCGCCCTGCATATGAGCTATCAGGCCGAAACCGCAGTTATCCTTGAATTCATCTGGTTGGTACAGACCTGCTTTCATAGACACTTTCTCACCAGGCTGCCTCTCATCGAGGCAAATTTCTTTTCAATTCAACCAGTTGCATACCGCGCCGAACGTACGCCAGCTTTGCGGGGGCAAAAGGGAGGTCATTGTACACACCGACACAGGGGCTCACAAATTTGACGACGAACTGTCGCAAATCCATGTCGCATTTGTGAAAGGTTTAAAGCTATATGCTGTGCTAGTCAAAACTTTTTTGGGTTCGACCGCTACGACTCAAACGCTACTGTGACGCAGACACCACAAGGCGCGCGGCCTGAAAGGTCGCTCGCCCTTGTGGAAATTTTGAGGTTGCCGGGAGAGGCGGCCTGGGTAAGGCCGCCGAATCTTCAGCGAGTTGCTGCCAGTTCCTGTTGGACGCTGGCGACAGTGCGAGGCCAAGGTTTACCAGCCTGAACCTTCGCTGGCAAGGCCTTGATGGCGGAAACGGCTGCATCACGGTTGGCAAAGCTGCCGTAGGTGATGACATACAGCGGCTTGCCATTGAGCACTTTCTTGAAATAGCGGTACTCCCCGCCCTGTTCCTTGACGAAGTTTTGCGCCGTCGCTTCAGAGCTGGTGCCGAGGATCTGCACCACGTAGTTGCCTGGCGCCTGACCGGCGTACCAGTTGCCGCCAGCGGCCTTGGCCGGGGCAGCTGGCTTGGCCGCTGGCGCCGGTGCCGCCGGTTTGGCCGCAGGCGCCGGAACCGGTGCAGGCTTGGCGGTTGCCACTTGGGTAGGCGCCGGGGTCGGCTTGGCAGGCTGCGCCGGAGCGGGCGTCGGCGCTGGGCCGGCCGGCACGCCCACAGGCGGTGCCGTAGTGGTCACGGTTGGCGGGGTGTCGCTGCTGTCGTCAATTGGCGGGGCTGCGCCGTCGTCGCCTTCGGTGATGCCGCCGGCAGCTTCGGCCAGGGGACCACGCATTACCGGCTGCGACTGGCCGACCAGCGGTAGCGGCATCGGCTGGGTGTTACCGGCAAATTCCACTGCCGGCGCCCCACCGTTGGGTTTCGGCGTGCCCTGGCCGAGGGGCAGTTGTGCCTGTTCGTTGGCTGGCGTACCCGTGGTTGGCGCCTTGTTGCGACCCGGCATCAGCCAGGCGGCGGCGACCGCGACCACGACCACGGCGGAAATCGCCAATACGTGTTTCTTCGGCATATTGAACCCCATACTTGGACGCTTCACCGCAGAGCGGCTGGCAATCATGACTTCGATCAGAGCATCGCGGGCAACCTGGTTGATGTTCCCAGGCCAGCCGTCGGAGCTTTCGTGAATCTCAGAGATCTGATCGGCGGTGAAAAGTTCGATACCCCGGCCAGCACCTTCAAGACGCTGGGCAAGGTATTCGCGGGTCTCTTCCTCGGTGTAGGGCGCCAGCTCGATGACGTGGAAGCGCTCTTCTTCGAGGTTCAATTGATCCAGATCGGCGATCAACGACGACTCACCGAACAGGAACACATGCGGACGGCCTTCCGGCGCACCGGCCGCCAGGGCCAGCAGGGCTTCGAGGGCCGACTCGTCGAGTTGCTCGGCGTCGTCCACCAGCAGATAGACTTCCTGCCCGGTCAGCGCCAGTTGCACGATCTGGTCGACAATCGCGCCGACCTCGGCTTGGCCGACATTCAGTGCCTGGGCCACCTGGCGCAACACTCCGACGGCATCGCCAGCACCGCGGGCAGACACCACCACGCTTTGCACTGACTGCTTGTTGGTGCTGGCCACCAGGGCCTGGCGCAGCAAGGTCTTGCCGCTGCCCTGGGGGCCGGTGACCACCAGGAGCAACTGGCTGTAGCGCGCCAGGTGATGCAACTGACCCAGCACCGGCTTGCGCTGGGCAGGGAAGAACTTGAAGCCCGGAACCCGAGGAGCGAAAGGGTCATGACTCAACTGAAAATGGCCGAGGAACGCCTCGTCGGCATGCAAACTAGTCATCGGAATCTTATTAACCTTTAAGCTGAGCCAGGGCGCGGTAGTCCGCTCCCAGCGTGGCCTGTAGAACCTCTTTCGGATAATCGTCGGTCACCACCGCTTCGCCCATGTGGCGCAGCAGCACCAGGCGCAGACGACCGTCGATCACTTTTTTGTCGATTGCCATGTGTTCAAGAAAATCCGCCTCGGTCATTTCCTCGGGCGGAACCACCGGCAGCCCGGCGCGTTGGAACAGGCGAATGCCGCGATCACGCTCCTGTTCGCTGATCCAGCCCAGGCGCGCGGACATTTCCAGGGCCATGACCGTACCGGCCGCAACCGCTTCACCATGCAGCCAGACACCATAGCCCATGTGGGTTTCGATGGCATGGCCAAAGGTGTGGCCCAGGTTGAGCGTGGCGCGCACCCCCGACTCACGCTCATCGGCGCCGACCACGGCAGCCTTGGCGGCGCAAGAGCGCTGGATCGCATAGGTCAGGGCCACTTGGTCCAGCGCCCGCAGGCGGTCGACGTTCTCTTCCAGCCAACCCAGGAACGGCTCGTCGCAGATCAGCCCGTACTTGATGACTTCCGCGAGTCCCGCAGACAGCTCCCGCGCCGGCAAGGTATTGAGGGTGGCGGTATCGATCAGCACCACGTTGGGCTGATAGAAAGCGCCAACCATGTTCTTGCCCAGCGGATGGTTGATGCCGGTCTTGCCGCCCACCGACGAATCGACCTGGGACAACAACGTAGTAGGGATCTGGATGAAATCGACGCCACGCTGATAACAGGCGGCGGCAAAGCCGGCCATGTCGCCGATCACCCCGCCGCCCAGGGCGACCACCGTAGTCCGGCGGTCATGGCGTGCAGTCAGCAGGCCATCGAAAATAAGTTGCAGGGTTTCCCAGTTCTTGAAGGCTTCGCCATCGGGCAACACCACGGAGATGACCGAGTAGGCCGACAGGCTGCGGGTCAGGCGTTCCAGATACAGAGGGGCGACGGTTTCGTTGGAGATGATCGCCACTTGCCGTCCGGCGATATGCGGCGCCAGCAGTTCGGGCTGGTCCAGCAAGCCTTCGCCAATGTGAATCGGGTAGCTACGCTCGCCCAGGTCGACCTTAAGTGTCTGCATGTGTCCCCACAGTGAAGATGGAATCAGGCGTCCTGCCTGCAATTAACGAAAGTCCACGGTGCTTGTTCTGACGCCAAGTGATAGCCAACCGCCACGCCCCAGGCGGACCAAAACGGGACGTCGAGGATAGCGCATTTCGCCAGGCGCATTAACGGGGCGGCAGTAGTTGAAGGCGATCGAGAATATCCAGCACGACCATTCGCGGCGGCCGCTCGTCGGTTTCCACCACCAGGTCGGCAATTTCCCGATACAGCGGATCGCGCAGTTCCAGCAGATCGCGCAGGGTCTTGGCCGGGTCGGCGGTGCGCAACAACGGCCGGTTGCGATCCCGCGCGGTGCGGCCAACCTGCTGCTCGACGGAGGCGTGCAAATAGACCACCCGACCGCCGGCGTGCAATGCCCGACGATTGGCTTCGCGCATGACCGCGCCGCCGCCGGTGGCCAGCACCACGCCATCGAACGCGCACAGCTCGGCGATCATCGCCTGCTCACGGTCACGAAAGCCTGGCTCGCCTTCCTTGTCGAAAATCCATGGGATATTGGCGCCCGTGCGCAATTCAATTTCCTTGTCGGAATCTTTGAATGGCAGGCGCAGCTCTTTGGCCAGCAAACGGCCGATGGTGCTTTTTCCAGCGCCCATCGGCCCTACAAGAATCAAATTTCGCACAGAATCAACGACTCACAGCAATCGCCTGGTTGTTCATGATACGCGGAGTGAGGAACACCAGCAGCTCGGATTTTTTCTCCGAAACCACATCACGCCGGAAAAGGCGGCCAAGATACGGCACATCGCCAAGAAATGGCACCTTATCTACAACCTTGCTCTGAGTATTTGAGAAAACCCCACCAATCACAATGGTCTCGCCATCATTGACCAGCACCTTGGCGTTGACCTCGTTTTTCTTGATCGGCGGTACTTCCTGCACCTTGTTCAAGTAGTCAGGCTCATCCTTGGTGACCTTGACCTCCATGATGATGCGGTTGTCCGGGGTGATTTGCGGGGTGACTTCCAGTGACAGCGAGGCCTCCTTGAACGACACCGACGTGGCACCGCTGGAGCTGGCTTCCTGGTAGGGAATCTCGGTGCCCTTGAGGATTTTCGCGGTCTCCTTGTCGGACGTCACCACTTTGGGCTGGGAGACGATTTCGCCGTTACCGGTTTTCTCCATGGCCGTCAGCTCAAGGTCCAGCAAGACGTTGTCGGTAATGAAGGCGATGCCGATCCCCGAGGTGTTACCCGAGGCGCCCATGTCGACGAACGGCTGGTTGGTACTGGTGCTGCCCGGCGTGCCAATGGTGGTGGAGCTGCCGTTGGTGACGCCGGAGGAATTCCAGTTGCCCTGGTTCTGTACCGAACCACCCCAGCGCACGCCCAGGCTTTTGTCGTAGTCGACGTTGGCCTCGACAATCCGCGCCTCGATCATCACCTGGCGCACCGGAATATCCAGTTGCGCCACGATCCGCCGCAGTTCGTCGAGTCGATCCTGGGTCTGGTAGGCAATGATGTTGTTGGTTCGCTCATCGACTGTGATCGTGCCGCGCTCATCGGCTTTCGCCTCGGCACTGGTCACCGACTGGAAGAGCTTGGCGATGTCCGCCGCTTTGGCATAGTTGACCTGCAACAACTCGCGCCGCAGCGGCGCCAGGTCGGCGATCTGTTTCTGGGACTCCAGCTCCTGGCGTTCACGCGCGGCAATTTCGTCGGCCGGAGCCACGAGCAGCACGTTGCCGACCTTGCGCTTGTCCAGCCCCTTGGTCTTGAGCACCAGGTCCAGCGCCTGGTCCCAGGGAACATTCTGCAACCGCAGGGTGATGCCGCCCTGCACCGTGTCGCTGGCCACCAGGTTCAGGTTGGTGAAGTCGGCGATCAGTTGCAGGACCGAACGCACTTCGATGTCTTGAAAGTTGAGCGAAAGCTTTTCACCACTGTAGGCGGCGCGATCGGTATTGCGTTTTTGCAGGTCCTCGACCGTCATCGGACGAACGCTGACGGTGAGCTTGTTATCCGTCTGGTAGGTCGAGTAATCGAACGTGCCGCTGGGTTCGATACTGATGGTCGCCCGGTCGCTGCCGGCGCTGGCGTTGACGAACTGCACCGGGGTGGCGAAATCCTTGACGTCCAGGCGCACCCGCAGCGGCTCGGGCAACTGCGTCCTGGCAAAACTGAGGATAATCTTGCCTTCGCGCTCCTGGATATCAGGCGCGATGGAGGGATCTGACAGATCGATCACCACGTTGCCTTCGCCCTGGGTCCCGCGCTGGAAATCCACCCCACGGATAGCCTTGCCCACCGGCGCGTTGCTTTTCACCGGCGCCGCGCTCGCAACCGCCGGACGAGGTGCCTGGGCGGCAGCCTTCGGTGCGGCGCCCTTGCCAACCACGACGAACAGGTTATTACCTTCGACTCGGGTGTTATACGGTGCCAATTGGGTCAGGCCAATAATCAGTCGGGTGCGGTCACCGGCCTCGACCACAGTGGCGCTGCGTGCGTTACCGCCGCCGAGATCATGACTCTTGCTGGCCAGTTGGCTGGTCACGCCCGGCAGGTCCAGCGCAATCCGGGCCGGCTGTTCGGTGGTGTAGCCCCGGGGCGTGGGCGGCGGGGCGTCGAAGGAGAGTTTCAACTCGACGCGGTCCCCCGGCAATGCCGCGACGTCCAGTGTCTTCAGACTGGCCGCATGAACCATCGGCGACACCAGCGCTATCCATAGCGAAATACCGAAGGCTGATATAAACCTGTTCATTGTTGGGGTTCCACGATTGAGTGCTCTTTCAAGGGAATGGTTCGCGGTCGCTCCAGCCAGGCACCCTCGCCATCGGGAACGATTTCGATCACATCGACCTGGGTCGCGCCGATGGCGGTGATCCGCCCGTCGTTGCGCCCCAGGTAGTCACCGACCTTGAGCCGATGCACCCCGCCCGCCCCCCGCAGGAGCGCGAAGGAACCGCTGGCGTTGGCGATCGTGCCGACCATTTCGAATTGTTCGATGTTGAAGCCTTCCAGGTACTGCTTGACTCGGTTGGGGTCGGGCCGGACGTTGCGCGAACCCTTCTGCCGCTCGGCCTGGTCCATCCGAACCTGCCTGGAAAAGGGGCTGCGCAGGTTGGCGGCGCTGTAAGTGAAGGTTTCGTAGGGCCTGAAGGTCGGCGTTGGCTCGATCTTGCCCGGTGGGCGCAGGCGCACTTCGTTCATGTAGGCGTCCAGGTCGCTGAAACCGTTGTCGTCGTTACAGCCCGCCAGCGCGACCAGGCCTGCCAGCAGGCAAAAGCGGCAGACCGGCTTCATGGCTGCGCCTCCTGCTCGTTATAGCGGTAGGTCTTGGCCTGGATACTCATGCGAAGCTTCGTTCCTGCCTCGGGCTCCATCGGCGCGATCTCGAAATCGTGCAACGTGACGATCCGGGGCAGGCCGGCCACTCCGCTGACGAACGTCGCCAGGTCGTGGTAGCCGCCGGTCACGGTGATCTGGATCGGCAGCTCGATGTAGAACGGTTGGGTGACCTCGGGCAGCAACTTGATTTCCTCGAACTCCAGGCCACTGCCCAGGCCGGTCCGGGTGATGTCTTCCAGCAGGCCCGGCACCTCGGTGTCGCTGGGCAACTGCCGCAGCAGCACGCCGAAAGAGGTTTCCATCTGCTTCATCTGCTCGGTGTAGCGTTCGAGGTTGGCAGCCATGTGGGCCTTGCCTTCGAACTGCGCCTTGAGGGTGTTTTCCTCCTCCCGCACCTGCTGCAACCGATCTTGCAGGTCGCTCAAGGCAAAGTTATAGCCCAGCCCCAATACCAGGATCACCAGCAGGATGCCGGCCAGCCACTTGATGGGCGCCGGCCAGGAACCGATGTTGTTGGTGTCCAGGTCGCTGAGTTCGATCTTGCGCAGCGCGTCAAACCATTCCCCCGGCTTCATTGGGCGTCCTCCCCATCAGCCGGACGGGTCTGGCGAACCGTCAGTTGGAAAACGTTGGCCTGGTCGACCTGGCCGGCCGTGGTGGCCTTGACCTCCGTCAGGCTGGGGGCATCGAACAGGTCCGACGCATCCAGGTTACGCATCAGGTCCGAGACGCGGTTGTTCGACTCCGCAGCGCCCTTGATTGAAAGCGTCCGGTCTTCCATCTTCACCTCAGTGAAATAGACACCGTCCGGCAAGGTCCTCGCCAACTGGTCGAAGATGCGCCCGCTGACCGGCCGGTTGCCCTGCAAGTCCTGGATTATCCGCATGCGCTCCAGCAGTTGCTGGCGACGGGCTTTCAGTTCACTGATCTGCTTGATGCGCTCGTCCAGCACGGCGATCTGTTCCGAGAGATGAGTGTTGCGAGCCAGTTGATGGTCAATGGCGCTGTCGAGGTACTGGACGACGATCAGTGTCAGGCCCACCGCGCCGACCAATGCCCCCACCAACGCCAGCAGAAAACGCTTGCGGCGCTCTTCGCGAAGTTCTTCGCGCCACGGAAGCAGATTGATCCGCGCCATCAGTCAAAACTCCTGAGGGCCAGCCCACAGGCAATCATCAGCGCGGGCGCGTCACTGGCCAGGGCGCCGGCATTGACCTTGCTGCCCAGCGCCATGTTGGTGAACGGGTTGGCCACCTGGGTCGGCGTCCCCAGGCGTTGCTCAATCAGCCGATCCAGGCCGGCCACCGAAGCCGTGCCACCGGCCAACAGGATGTGATCCACCGCGCTGTACTGGCCCGACGCGAAGAAAAACTGCAGCGACCGCGACACCTGCTGCACCAGCGCCTCGCGAAAGGGCTGCAGCACCTCGGCGAGGTAATCGTCCGGCAAGCCGCCCTGCTTTTTTGCCAGGCCCGCCTGCTCGGGCGTCAGGCCATAGCGGCGCTGGATTTCCTCGGTGAGCTGGCGGCCACCGAACAGCTGCTCGCGGGTATAGATGATGCGCCCGTTGTGCAGCACGCTGAGGGTGGTCATGGTGGCGCCGATATCGATGACCGCGACGGTCAGCCTTTCCTGGGAAGCGGCCAACTGCGTGGCCAGCAGGCCGAAGGCACGCTCCAGCGCGTAGGCCTCCACGTCGACGACGCGCGCCGTCAGCCCGGCCAGGGCCAGCGCGGCCTCACGGACCTCGACGTTTTCCTTGCGGCAGGCAGCCAGCAGCACTTCCACTCGCTCGGCGTTGCGCGGCGATACGCCCTGGACCTCGAAATCGATGGCCACCTCGTCCAGCGGGTAGGGTATGTATTGATCAGCCTCGATCTTCAGCTGGTTTTCCATCTCGTCGTCGGACAACCCGGCATCCATCTCGATGGTCTTGGTGATGACTGCAGACCCCGCCACGGCCACCGCGACGCTACGCAAGGGCGTCCTGGCCTTGGCCAGCACGCGCGACAATGCCTGCCCCACGCCTTCGAGCTCGGCGATGTTCTTCTCGACCACAGCGTTGGCGGGCAACGGTTCGACCGCATAGGACTCGACGCGGTATCGGTCCCCCTGACGGCTCAACTCGAGCAGTTTCACCGACGTCGAGCTGATGTCGATTCCCAGAAGCGCATGGGCTTTTTTATTGAAGAGTCGTAGCACTACCAATTCCCTATGACTATCCGTGAGTTACGGACTCTCTAATATGCGTTGCGTTCCATCACCGCGGTCCGACAGACGTCCGGATGGCATTCCTGACGAAAAAAAATGCTTATAATGCCCAGCGTTTTTTTCGCTTTGTTGCAAGCACGGGTCCTTCCCTGCACCTGGCGCCTTTTTTCATTCTTTGCCTGGATATCCAAAAGCCTTGATTCGTCTGCTGAAATTTTTCGGATGGTCCATCGTCGCCGTTTTCTGCGGACTGCTCTTGGGCCTGAGCGGTGCGTATCTTTACCTTAGTCCGGGATTGCCGTCCGTGGAGGCGCTGAGAAGCATTCAGTTGCAGATTCCCCTGCGGGTGTACAGCAGCGACAACAAGCTGATCGCCGAATTTGGCGAAATGCGCCGCACACCGATCCGTTTCGCCGACATTCCGCCCAATTTCATCAATGCGTTACTAAGTGCTGAAGACGACAATTTCGCCAATCACTATGGCGTCGATCCCGGCAGCCTGATGCGCGCCGCCAGCCAGCTGGTCAAGAGCGGACATATACAGTCCGGCGGCAGCACCATCACCATGCAGGTGGCCAAGAACTTCTTCCTGACCAGCGAGCGCAGCTTCTCGCGCAAGACCACCGAGATTTTGCTGGCCCTGCAAATCGAGCGGCAGCTGACCAAGGATGAAATCCTCGAGCTGTACGTGAACAAGATCTACCTGGGCAACCGCGCCTACGGCATCGAGGCAGCAGCGCAGGTGTATTACGGCAAGTCGATCCGCGACGTGAGCCTGGCGCAGATGGCGATGATCGCCGGCCTGCCCAAGGCGCCATCGCGCTTCAACCCGCTGGCCAACCCGGCGCGCAGCAAGGAGCGTCGCGACTGGATCCTGGGGCGCATGTACAAGCTCGGCAAGATCAGCGAGGCCGACTACACCGCCGCGATCAATGAACCGTTGAACGCCAGCTACCACGTGCCGACCCCGGAAGTGAACGCCCCGTACATCGCCGAAATGGCCCGTGCCGAAATGGTCGGGCGCTATGGCAGCGATGCCTACACCGAAGGCTTTCGCGTGACCACTACGGTGCCGAGCAACCTGCAGGAAATGGCCAACACCGCGCTGCACGAAGGCCTGATGACCTACGACCAGCGCCACGGTTACCGGGGCCCTGAATCGCGCCTTCCAGGCAAGACCAAGCAGGCCTGGGCCTTGGAACTGACCAAGCAGCGCACCATCAGTAGCCTGGAGCCGGCGATCGTCACGTCGGTGGACAAGGATGGCCTCAAGGTTCTGACCCGCAACGGCGAACTGGAAGAACACGTGGGCTGGGACACCATGAAATGGGCGCACCCGTTCCTCAATACCAACAGCATGGGGGCCGCGCCGCGCCAGCCATCGGACGTCGCCCAGGTTGGCGATCTGATCCGCGTGCAGCGCCAGGCGGACAACACCCTCAAGTTCAGCCAGATCCCGGCCGCCCAGGGCGCGCTGGTATCCCTCGATCCGCAGGACGGTGCCATCCGTTCGCTGGTGGGCGGCTTCGCCTTCGAGCAGAGCAATTACAACCGGGCATTGCAGGCCAAGCGCCAGCCGGGGTCGAGCTTCAAGCCATTCGTCTACAGCGCCGCCCTGGATAATGGCTACACCGCCGCCAGCCTGGTGAACGATGCGCCAATCGTCTTTGTCGACGAATACCTGGACAAGGTCTGGCGACCGAAGAACGACACCAACACCTTCCTGGGCCCGATCCGCCTGCGCGAAGCGCTGTACAAGTCCCGCAACCTGGTGTCGATCCGCCTGCTGCAAGCCCTGGGCGTGGATCGCACCATCGACTACATCAGCAAGTTCGGCTTCAACAAGCAGGATCTGCCGCGCAACCTGTCCCTGGCACTGGGTACCGCAACCCTGACGCCGATGGAAATCGCCACGGGCTGGAGCACGTTCGCCAACGGTGGCTACAAGATCACCCCGTACATCATCGATAAGATCGAAAGTCGCAACGGCGATACGCTGTTCGTCGCCAACCCGCCACGCGTCCCCACTGGCGAGCAGGCCAGTGATGGCGTCGCCGCGCCGGCCACCCAGGCCTTTACGGTCAATGCGACACCGGGTGAAGCGACGACGGCACCAGCGGTACCGCAAGCGCCGGCCATCGCCGAACGCATTGTCGATGGACGTACCACCTACATCCTCAACAGCATGCTGCAGGACGTGATCAAGCTCGGCACCGGCCGCCGCGCCCTGGCCTTGGGTCGAACCGACCTGGCGGGCAAGACCGGTACTACCAACGAATCCAAGGATGCCTGGTTCTCCGGCTACAACGCCGATTACGTGACCACCGTCTGGACCGGTTTCGACCAGCCCGAAAGCCTCGGTCGTCGCGAATTCGGCGGCACCGTGGCGCTGCCGATCTGGATGAGCTACATGGGCGCGGCCCTCAAGGACAAACCGCCACACACCCAGCCGGAGCCGGAAGGCATCCTCAGCCTGCGTGTCGACCCGGTCAGCGGCCGCGCGGCCACGCCCGGCACTCCGGGCGCGTACTTCGAACTGTTCAAGAGCGAAGACACCCCACCGTCCGTCAATGAACTGGGCAATGGCTCCGCACCGGGCAGCCCGCTGCCGGCAGACGAAGCGGCGCCGATCGATTTGTTCTAAAGAGCACGCACACCCACCTGTGGCGAGGGAGCTTGCTCCCGCTCGGTTGCGCAGCGACCGCAAGTTTTTGGGGCCGCTTCGCAGCCCAGCGGGAGCAAGCTCCCTCGCCACAAGTCATCTGGCTTCCCTGAAGGGCCATGCCGCCCCAGACAATCTTCGTAGACAATAAAAAACCCCGACTCACAAGAGCCGGGGTTTTTCGTTGAAGCGCTACAACAGCTTAGCCGTTGAACACGTCATCCACGCTCTTGAGCGGGTAGTTCTTCGGATACGGCAGGGTCGCCACGCCGGTCTCGATCGCGGCCTTGGCCACGGCGTCGGAGATCAGGGTGATCAGGCGGGCGTCCATAGGCTTCGGAATGATGTACTCACGACCGAATTCCAACTTGATGCCGCCGTAGGCGTCGCACACTTCCTGAGGCACCGGCAGCTTGGCCAGTTCGCGCAGGGCGTTGGCGGCCGCGACTTTCATTTCTTCGTTGATGCGCTTGGCGCGAACGTCCAGGGCACCGCGGAAGATGAATGGGAAGCCCAGTACGTTGTTGACCTGGTTCGGGTAGTCCGAACGGCCGGTGGCCATGATCACGTCGTTGCGAGTGGCGTGGGCCAGCTCCGGGGAGATTTCCGGATCCGGGTTGGAGCAGGCGAACACGATCGGGTTCGGCGCCATGCGCAGCAGGTTTTCCGCGCTCAGCAGGTTCGGGCCCGACAGGCCGACGAAGACATCGGCACCGTCCAGCGCGTCCGCCAGGGAGCGCTTATCGGTCGCGTGGGCAAACACGGCCTTGTACTGGTTCAGGTCGTCACGGCCGGAGTGAATCACACCGGTACGGTCAACCATGAAGATGTTTTCGATCTTGGCACCCATGCTCACCAGCAACTTCATGCACGAGATGGCGGCAGCACCGGCACCCAGGCAGACGATCTTGGCTTCTGGCAGGGTCTTGCCGGCGATTTCCAGGGCGTTGATCATGCCGGCTGCGGTCACGATGGCGGTGCCGTGCTGGTCATCGTGGAACACCGGGATGTCGCACTGTTCGATCAGGGCGCGCTCGATCTCAAAGCACTCAGGCGCCTTGATGTCTTCCAGATTGATGCCGCCGAAAGTGATGGAGATACGCTTGACGGTATCGATGAAGGCTTGCGGGCTTTCGGAGTCGACTTCGATGTCGAAGACGTCGATGCCGGCGAAGCGCTTGAACAGCACGCCTTTACCTTCCATGACCGGCTTGGAAGCCAGTGGGCCGAGGTTACCCAGGCCGAGAATCGCGGTGCCATCGGAAATGACTGCAACCAGGTTGCCCTTGCCGGTGTATTTGTAGGCCAGCTCAGGATCGCGTGCGATTTCGCGGACTGGTTCGGCTACGCCGGGGCTGTAGGCCAGCGACAGATCGCGGGCAGTAGCGGTGGCCTTGGTGAGCTCGACACTCAGCTTCCCCGGACGAGGGTGAGCGTGATATTCGAGAGCGGCAGTTTTCAGATCAGACATGTGGGCATTCCGCTTTTACTGTGTTGGACAGACGGACCGCCGAGGATACGCGCCTCGCAAAGTCCCTACAAGACTGACCAGTCACCGCTGTCAAGCGCCCTGCCCTACGACTTTGGACCAAGGGCCGCGAAACACAAGGGCTGCATGCATACAATCCAAACAAAAAATGTCTACAATTTTTTATTCCTGCGCCAGACCCAACATGGTCGGGTCGGTCAACGGCAAGAGCCAGCGCGCCTGTCCTTGCTTGAGTCCGTCACGCCGCGAACGATCGATGACCCAGCCACGCGCCTCAATCCGCTTGCCCTTTAGCCCTTCAAGCGATGCCCTGTCAAAGCGACCCACCAGACCAGGGGCAATACGCAATACAACCGAATCCTGCAATTGGAGCCAAACGCCGCCGCGATTACGCCTGATTTCGCTCACCCGACCACTGAGCACGGCGAAGCCCGGCGCGTTGATTTGCCCTGCCTTGCGCACAGGCGAGCGCTTCCACAACCCCAGGCCCGCATCACGCGCCTGACGTTCGGCGGCGCGCTGGCAGGCCACCAAATCGACATTTGGCGCCACAGCCACATGAAAACCCAGGCCCTCGGCGAGCAATTGCGCTTCGACATTTTTACCGTCGGCGCCATAGACATGGGCCAGCGTGCGGCCGTAGCGATCCTTGCCTTCCTTGCCCACCAGCAACCCCACGCGCCCAGCACTGCCGGCGATCAGCGCTTCAAGGCGCCGGCGAGCCGCAACCGCGAAAGGTTCGTCGGAGCGCCCTTGTCGGCCCAGCTCGGGGCTGTTGAGGCCAATCATGCGCACGCTGCGGCCATCGGCCAGGCGCAGGGTATCGCCATCCACCACGCGCCTGACCGTCACCTGGGAAAGGTTCGCCGGCGCGGGACAAAAGGCCTGGGCTCCCGTGAGCCAAATCGCGGACACAAAAAAGGCGCCCGCAAGGGACGCCTTCTTTATCAGTCTGGAGCCGTCGAGACGAGCATCCAAAATGATTAGCCTCAGGCTTTTGGAGTAACTTTGCCGAAAGCACCGAAACGATCGGCGAACTTCTGAACGCGGCCGCCGGTATCCAGAGTCTTTTGCTTACCGGTGTAGAACGGGTGGCATTCGTTGCAAACGTCGATCGCCAGGGCTTTGCCGTAGGTCGAACGCGTTTCGAACTTGTTGCCGCAGCTGCAAGTCACGGCAATTACTGGGTAGTCCGGATGGATATCGGTTTTCATGCTGTTTTCCTCAGGCTAGCGTGCCGCCACCCAACACTATTGTTGAATACCGCACGTAATTAGGCCGCGGATTCTACCAGACATCGTCATTCGCGCAAGCTGTCGCTTATACCAACCGTCTGCTAGGCTCGCGCCCTCAAGCACCCGTCCTGCGTGGGAGCGGGCTTGCTCGCGAAGGCGGTCGGTCAGTTTGGGCTGATTGTGACTGTGCCGCCGTCTTCGCGAGCAAGCCCGCTCCCACGAGAATCGTGCCCAGCCTTTGAACGTGTCTGTTACCGAGATTCCCCGCGTGCCCAACGCCATCCTGCGCCTCGCCCTGCCATCGCCCCTGCGCCGCCTGTTCGACTACCGCGCCCCGGCCGGGATCCTGCGCGCCCAGTTGCAGCCAGGCATGCGCCTGCGGGTGCCATTTGGCCGGCGGGAGATGATCGGGATCCTGGTGGAAGTCACCGACCACAGCGAGGTGCCGGCCGACAAGCTCAAGCCGGCCCTGGCCCTGCTCGATGCCACGCCGCCGCTGCCGGCGTCGCTGTTCAAGCTCTGCCTGTGGACCTCCCAGTATTATCAGCACAGCCTCGGCGACACCTTGAGCTGGGCGCTGCCGGTGCTGCTGCGCCAGGGCGAACCGGCCGAGGCGCGCCAGGAGCGATTCTGGTCCGTGACCCCCGGGGCTTCGCTGGACGATCCGCGCATCGCCCGCGCTCCACGCCAGCGCGAAGCCCTGGCGACCCTGGCGCAGCATCCCCACGGCGTTGCCCATCAACTGCTGAGCAAGCTGATGCTGAGCAAGGACAGCCTCGATCTCCTGCTGGCCAAGGAGCTGGTTCAGGTGGAGGTCCGCCGGCATGCCCCAGGCATTCGCCATGAACATTGGCTGGCCCAGCCGGAACTGCCACTCAATGCTGAACAGCGGGCCGCTTGCGAAGCCATTCGTGCCGGTTTCGACAGCTATCATGCGTTCCTGCTGGCGGGCGTCACCGGCAGCGGCAAGACCGAAGTCTATCTGCAACTCATCCGCCAGACCCTGGAAGCCGGCAAGCAGGCCCTGGTGCTGATTCCGGAAATCAACCTGGGCCCACAAACCCTGGCGCGCTTCGAACAGCGCTTCAACGCCCGGATTGCCCTGGTGCACTCGGCGGTCAACGACCGCGAACGCCTGGAAGCCTGGCTTGCCGCCCGGGACGGCGAGGCTGATATCATCATTGGCACTCGCTCGGCCCTGTTCACGCCGATGAAGAACCCCGGCCTGATCATCATC
Source organism: Pseudomonas sp. Q12-87 (assembly GCF_001269755.1). Taxonomy (NCBI): domain Bacteria; kingdom Pseudomonadati; phylum Pseudomonadota; class Gammaproteobacteria; order Pseudomonadales; family Pseudomonadaceae; genus Pseudomonas; species Pseudomonas sp. Q12-87. The sequence goes on from NZ_LHVI01000035.1 coordinate 81,440, forward strand.
GACGAAGAACACGACGGTTCCTATAAACAGCAGGAAGGCCTGCGCTACCACGCCCGCGACCTGGCGCTGGTGCGCGCTCGCCAGGAAAACATCCCGATCGTGCTCGGCTCGGCCACGCCGTCCCTGGAAAGCCTGCACAACGCCTACACCGGGCGCTACGGCTTGCTGCGCCTGAACGAGCGGGCCGGCGGCGCCAAGCAGCCGCGGTTCCTGCGCCTGGATGTGAAAAGCCGCCCGCTGGACAGCGGTATTTCCGGGCCGATGCAGCAAGCCATCGGCCAGACCCTGGCGGCCGGCCAGCAGGTCCTGGTGTTTCTCAATCGCCGAGGCTTCGCCCCGACCCTGCTGTGTCACGACTGCGGTTGGATGTCCGGCTGCGAGCGCTGCGACGCACGGATGACCGTGCACCAACGCCACGGCGAGCTGCGCTGCCACCATTGCGGCCACGCCGAACGGGTACCGAGGCATTGCCCGCAGTGCGGCAAAGTGGACTTGCGCCCGGTCGGTGCCGGTACTGAACGCGCCGAAGAGCGGCTGGGCATCCTGTTCCCGGATTACCCGGTGCTGCGGGTGGATCGCGACAGCACCTCGCGCAAGGACGCGATGAACCAGCTGTTCGCGACGATCCAGAAGGGCCAGCCGTGCATCCTTGTAGGCACGCAAATGCTCGCCAAGGGCCATCACTTTCCCCGGGTCACGCTGGTGTCGATCCTGGATGCCGACGGCGGGCTGTTTTCCGGCGATTTCCGCGCCAGCGAGCGCATGGCGCAGTTGATCGTCCAGGTCGCGGGCCGCGCCGGACGGGCCGAGGAGCCGGGCAAGGTGATCATCCAGACACACCTGGCCGACCATCCGCTGCTGATACAGCTGACCGAGCAAGGCTACTTCGCGTTTGCCGAACAGGCCTTGAGCGAGCGCCGCAGCGCCGGCCTGCCGCCGTTTGCCCACCTGGCATTGTTGCGCGCCGAAGCCCATAAACCCGGCCAGGCCGAGAGCTTCCTCGACGAAGCCTGCAGCGAGGCGGAGCGCTTGCTGGCCGAGCAGCACCTCACCGGCATCGAACTGCTCGGCCCGGTGCCCGCACCAATGGAGCGGCGGGCCGGGCGTTACCGGGCGCAGCTTCTATTGCAGGCCAATGCCCGGGCGCCGTTGCATCGGCTGTTGAGTGCCTGGCTGCTGGTGCTGGAACAGATGCCCAGCGGGCGCGCAGTGCGCTGGTCGCTGGATGTGGATCCGGTGGATTTGTATTGATTTGGCGCTGCTCATATAGCCGCTACCGATACCCTTGTGGGAGCGGGCTTGCCCGCGAATGCGATGGAACCATCAATACGTGTGTCGACTGACACGCCGCTTTCGCGAGCAAGCCCGCCCCCACAGGGAATTGAAAAGCATTCTGCAACATTAAGACTCCAACCGACCCGCTACAGTTGGCAAGCTCGTCTGGGCCACGGATAATGCCCAGTTTTTCCACCAGCGCATCGAAGCGCCGCCGCGCCTGCGGTTGAAAGAGATGACCATGAAAGACACCATTCGCCAGCTCATCCAGCAAGCCATCGCCCAACTCGTCACCGAAGGTGTGCTGCCAGAAGGCCTGTCGCCGGCGATTCAGGTCGAAAACACCCGCGACAAGACCCACGGCGACTTCGCCAGCAACATCGCGATGATGCTCGCCAAACCGGCCGGCATGAAACCGCGGGACCTGGCGGAAAAAATCATCGCCGCCCTGCCCGCCGACGAAAACGTCAGCAAGGCTGACATTGCCGGCCCTGGTTTCATCAACTTCTTCCAGAACACCCAGGCCCTGGCCTCGCGCCTGGACGCAGCCCTGGCCGATGAACGCATCGGCGTGCGCAAGGCCGGTCCGTTACAACGCACCGTGGTCGACCTTTCGGCGCCCAACCTCGCCAAGGAAATGCACGTCGGCCATTTGCGCTCGACCATCATTGGCGACGGCGTGGCCCGGGTACTCGAGTTTCTCGGCGACACCGTAATCCGCCAGAACCACGTCGGCGACTGGGGCACCCAGTTCGGCATGCTGATGGCCTATCTGCAGGAAAACCCGATCACCAGCGACGAGCTGTCGGACCTGGAGAACTTCTACCGCGCCGCCAAGCAGCGCTTCGATGAGTCGCCCGAGTTCGCCGACCGCGCCCGTGGCCTGGTGGTCAAGCTGCAGGCCGGCGATGCCGAGTGCCTGGCGTTGTGGACCAAGTTCAAGGACATCTCCCTGTCCCATTGCCAGAAAATCTATGAACTGCTGAACGTCAAGCTGACCATGGCTGACGTGATGGGTGAGAGCGCCTACAACGATGACTTGGTCAACGTGGTCAACGACCTCAAGGCCAAGGGCATGCTGGTGGAGAGCAACGGCGCCCAGTGCGTGTTCCTCGATCAGTTCAAGACCGCCGATGGCGAGCCGCTGCCAGTGATCATCGTCAAGGCCGACGGCGGCTACCTCTACGCCACCACCGACCTGGCGGCCGTGCGCTACCGCAACGGCGTGCTCAAGGCCGATCGAGTGCTGTATTTCGTCGACCAGCGTCAGGCCCTGCATTTCCAGCAAGTGTTCGAAGTGGCGCGCCTGGCCGGTTTCGTGACCCATCCGATGGAGATGGAGCACATGGGCTTCGGCACCATGAACGGCGCCGACGGCCGCCCGTTCAAGACCCGCGACGGCGGCACGGTGAAGCTGATCGACCTGCTGACCGAAGCCCAGGACCGCGCCTATACCCTGGTCAAGGGCAAGAACCCGGACCTGGCCGAAGACGAATTGCGCAAGATCGCCAAGGTGGTGGGCATCGACGCGGTGAAATACGCCGACCTGTCCAAGCACCGCACCAGCGACTACAGCTTCAACTTCGACCTGATGCTCAATTTCGAAGGCAACACCGCGCCGTACCTGCTGTACGCCTACACCCGCGTAGCCGGGGTGTTCCGCAAGCTCGGCAAGCGCTTCGACGAAGTGGACGGCCAGATCGTGCTTGAGGCGGCCCACGAGCAGGAGCTGGCGGCGAAACTGGCGCAGTTTGGCGAAGTGCTGAACAACGTCGCCGACAAAGGCACCCCGCACACCTTGTGCGCTTACCTGTACGATGTCGCCGGCCTGTTCTCCAGCTTCTATGAGAACTGCCCGATCCTCAGCGCCGATACCCCAGCGCAAATACAGAGCCGCCTGCGCCTCGCCGCGCTGACCGGGCGTACGCTCAAGCAAGGCCTGGAATTGCTGGGCCTGGAAACCCTGGAGCGCATGTAAGTTGGCCGCCAAGAAAAAACCTGCACCCAAACGCGGCGCCAGTCGTTACCAGGCCCCGGCCAAGAAGCCGATTCCGGGCTGGTTGTGGATGGCCATCGGCCTGACCGTCGGCGCATTCATTGTGTTCCTGATGAAGCTCGACCCGGGCCAGGGCGATGACGTCAAGCGTGTCCGGCAAGAGCAACAGAAAGCCACGCGCATCGCCGAGGCGAACAAGACTCCGCCGAGCCCGACGCAACCGGTGAAGCCGAAGTACGACTTCTATACCTTGCTGCCGGAATCGGAAGTCATCGTGCCACCCGATGCGGTGCCGGAAAAAACCCTGCCGACCCCGCAAGTGCCCACCACGCCGGTGACGCCAGCCGAAGCGGCAAAAATCGACACCGCCCGCGCCCAAGCGGCGCTGGCCGGCATCACTCCGCCCCCAGCCCCGCCGGTGCAAAAGGCCGCGCCGGTGACCAAGTTCTTCCTGCAAGCCGGCTCGTTCCGCAAGGAAGCCGATGCCGACAAGGTCCGGGCGCAGATCATTCTGCTGGGCCAGTCGGTGTCGGTGGAGTCCGGGACCGTGAAGGACGAAACCTGGTATCGGGTATTGGTGGGACCGTTCAGCAACCGCGAGGAGCTGACCAAGGCCCAGAAACAACTGGCCGGCAGCGGCTTCAGCAACCTGTTGTTACAACAACGCCAGAGCCGCTGATTTCGCCAAGGACACCTGTGGCTGTGGGGCTTTTGTGGCGAGGGAGCTTGCTCCCGCTGGGCTGCGCAGCGGCCCCAAAAGCTTGGGACCGCTACGCGCTCCAGCGGGAGCAAGCTCCCTCGCCACAGTGAATGCCGTTGCCACAAACTTGATCGACAACCCCGGGGCACCACTCGTCCCCTCTCCCACCTAGCAGTTGAAAAACCCCACGCCACCCCCATATGAGTTCCATCCGGGCATTTTCGCCCCGCTGCGTGGAGACTCTCCCTTGACCACCATCGTTTCAGTCCGCCGTCATGGCAAAGTCGTCATGGGCGGCGACGGCCAGGTTTCACTGGGCAACACCGTGATGAAAGGCAACGCGAAAAAAGTCCGTCGCCTGTACCACGGCCAGGTCATCGCCGGTTTCGCCGGGGCCACTGCCGACGCCTTCACCCTGTTCGAGCGTTTCGAAGGCCAGCTGGAAAAACACCAGGGTCACTTGGTCCGCGCCGCCGTTGAGCTGGCCAAGGAATGGCGCACCGATCGTTCATTGAGCCGCCTCGAAGCCATGCTCGCGGTCGCCAACAAAGACGCCTCCCTGATCATCACTGGCAACGGTGATGTCGTCGAGCCAGAAGACGGCCTGATCGCCATGGGTTCCGGCGGTGCCTACGCCCAGGCCGCGGCCAGCGCCCTGTTGAAAAAGACTGACCTGTCGGCCCGCGAAATCGTCGAGACAGCCTTGGGCATCGCCGGCGACATCTGCGTCTTCACCAACCACACCCAGACCATTGAGGAGCAGGATCTCGCGGAGTAAGCCGGCCACCTGCGCCACGGCTCATTCCCGCTCGAGAACCGCCAATTATTATGTCCATGACTCCCCGCGAAATCGTCCACGAACTCAACCGCCATATCATCGGCCAGGACGATGCCAAGCGCGCCGTCGCCATTGCCCTGCGTAATCGCTGGCGCCGGATGCAGCTGCCTGAAGAGCTGCGCGTCGAAGTGACGCCCAAGAACATCCTGATGATCGGCCCGACCGGTGTCGGTAAAACCGAGATCGCCCGTCGCCTGGCCAAGCTCGCCAATGCGCCGTTCATCAAGGTCGAAGCCACCAAGTTCACCGAAGTTGGCTACGTCGGTCGCGACGTCGAGTCGATCATTCGTGACTTGGCCGATGCGGCCATCAAACTGCTGCGCGAGCAGGAAATCACCAAAGTCCGTCATCGTGCAGAAGACGCCGCCGAGGAACGCATCCTCGACGCCCTGCTGCCGCCGGCGCGCATGGGCTTCAACGCCGACGCCGCCGCGACGCAGGATTCCAACACTCGCCAGCTGTTCCGCAAGCGCCTGCGTGAAGGTCAGCTGGACGACAAGGAAATCGAGATCGAAGTGACCGAGATGGCCGGCGTCGATATTTCCGCGCCGCCGGGCATGGAGGAGATGACCAATCAGTTGCAGAGCTTGTTCGCCAACATGGGCAAGGGCAAGAAGAAAAGCCGCAAGCTCAAGGTCAAGGAAGCGCTGAAGCTGGTGCGCGATGAAGAAGCCAGCCGCCTGGTCAACGAAGAAGAATTGAAGGCCAAGGCCCTGGAAGCGGTCGAGCAGCATGGCATCGTGTTCATCGATGAAATCGACAAGGTCGCCAAGCGCGGCAATGTCGGCGGCGCCGACGTGTCCCGCGAAGGCGTGCAACGCGACCTGCTGCCGCTGATCGAAGGCTGCACGGTCAACACCAAGCTGGGCATGGTCAAGACCGACCATATCCTGTTCATCGCCTCCGGCGCGTTCCACCTGAGCAAGCCAAGCGACCTGGTGCCGGAACTGCAAGGCCGCCTGCCGATCCGTGTCGAGCTCAAGGCCCTGACGCCGGAAGACTTCGAACGCATCCTGAGCGAACCCCATGCGTCGCTGACCGAACAGTACTGCGCACTGCTCAAGACCGAAGGCCTGAACATCGAGTTCACGCCAGAAGGCATCAAGCGCGTGGCGCAGATTGCCTGGCAGGTCAACGAGAAGACCGAAAACATCGGTGCCCGTCGTCTGCACACGCTGCTCGAACGCCTGCTTGAGGAAGTGTCGTTCAGCGCCGGCGACCTGGCCAGCGCCCACGACGAAGCGCCGATCCGCATCGACGCCGAGTACGTCAACAGCCACCTGGGTGAGTTGGCGCAGAACGAGGACCTGTCGCGCTATATCCTGTAACCCAGCATTACAGGCGAACGCGGACCTGTGGGAGCGGGCTTGCTCGCGAATGCGATGTATCAGTCAATATTGCAGTGACTGACACGCCGCATTCGCGAGCAAGCCCGCTCCCACATCTGTCGGTGTCGTTTAATAGATCAAGGCTCCCTTCATATACGGATCCAAAGCCATGACCAAACTCCCCACCGCCATCAACCTGCACAAAGCCTCCAAGACCCTGACGCTCAAATATGCGCCAGACGAGGAGTACCACCTGCCCGCCGAATTCCTGCGGGTGCATTCGCCTTCCGCCGAAGTCCAGGGTCACGGCAAGCCCATCCTTCAATATGGCAAGCTCAACGTCGGCCTGAGCAAGGTTGAACCCGCCGGCCAGTACGCACTGAAATTGACCTTCGACGACGGTCATGACAGCGGACTGTTCACTTGGGATTACCTCTATCAATTGGCCGTGCGCCAGCAAGACCTGTGGAACGATTATCTCGCCGAACTCAAGGCCGCCGGAAAAACCCGCGACCCGGACCAGTCCGTCGTCAAACTGATGCTCTAACTCAAGGGCTGGCGCTTTAGGGCGAATTTTCTAGACTCATCTGCTTGAATGCCCGCGCAGCAACGTCAATGACTGGCCTGCTTGCGAAATAAATCAAACTCGGGTAACCAATGGAGCTGGCAAGGTCCCTGCAAAGGAACCGGCGAGTTCTGGCACACGTTTCCTCATTGGCCCTCGATGCGGAATTAATGGTCACCCGAGCAGCGTATCCGGTATTGGCTGTGGGCTTTACGGTCCGGGTACTCGTCTGAAGGACAATGGAGCGTCGTAGATGAGCAACAAGAACAACGATGACCTGAAGTACCAGGCCTCGGAAAACACCTTGGGGTTGAATCCTGTCGTCGGCTTGCGCAGGAAAGACCTGCTGGCTTCAGCCCGTATGGTGCTGACCCAGGCCATCAAGCAACCGCTGCACAGCGTCAAGCACGTCACCCATTTCGGCATCGAACTCAAGAACGTGCTGTTTGGCAGATCCGAGCTGCAACCGGCCAGCGATGACCGCCGCTTCGCCGACCCGGCGTGGAGCCAGAACCCACTCTACAAGCGCTACCTGCAAACCTACCTGGCGTGGCGCAAGGAGCTGCATGCCTGGATCGATGACAGCAGCCTTTCGCCCCAGGACATCAGCCGCGGGCACTTCGTGATCAACCTGATGACCGAAGCCATGGCCCCGACGAACTCGGCGGCCAACCCGGCAGCGGTCAAGCGCTTCTTCGAAACCGGCGGCAAAAGCCTACTGGACGGCCTGTCTCACTTGGCCAAGGACCTGGTGCACAACGGCGGGATGCCGAGCCAGGTCAACATGGGCGCATTCGAAGTCGGCAAGAGCCTGGGCGTGACCGAAGGCGCCGTGGTGTTTCGCAACGATGTGCTGGAGCTGATCCAGTATCGGCCCATCACCGAACAGGTCCACGAGCGGCCGTTGCTGGTGGTGCCGCCACAGATCAACAAGTTCTACGTGTTCGACCTGAGCCCCGATAAGAGCCTGGCGCGCTTCTGCCTGCGCAGCAACGTGCAGACGTTCATCGTCAGTTGGCGCAACCCCACCAAGGAACAGCGCGAATGGGGCCTGTCGACCTACATCGAGGCGCTCAAGGAAGCGGTGGACGTGGTCACCGCCATCACGGGCAGCAAGGACGTGAACATGCTCGGCGCCTGCTCGGGTGGCATCACCTGCACTGCGCTGCTGGGTCACTACGCCGCCCTCGGCGAAAAAAAGGTCAATGCCCTGACCTTGCTGGTGAGTGTACTCGATACCACCTTGGATACCGACGTGGCGCTGTTCGTCGATGAGCAGACCCTGGAAGCGGCCAAGCGCCATTCCTACCAGGCCGGCGTGCTCGAAGGCCGGGACATGGCCAAGGTCTTCGCCTGGATGCGCCCCAACGACCTGATCTGGAACTACTGGGTCAATAACTACCTGCTGGGTAACGAACCGCCGGTGTTCGACATCCTGTTCTGGAACAACGACACCACAAGGCTGCCGGCGGCGTTCCACGGCGACCTCATCGAAATGTTCAAGAACAACCCATTGATCCGGCCCAATGCACTGGAAGTGTGCGGCACGCCGATCGACCTCAAGCAGGTCACCGCCGATATCTTTTCCCTGGCCGGTACCAACGACCACATCACTCCATGGAAGTCCTGCTACAAGTCGGCGCAGCTGTTCGGCGGAAAAGTGGAGTTCGTGCTGTCGAGCAGCGGTCACATCCAGAGCATCCTCAACCCGCCGGGCAACCCCAAGTCACGCTATATGACCAGCGATGACATGCCGGCCAAGGCCGAGGACTGGCAGGAAAACTCCACCAAGCACACCGATTCCTGGTGGCTGCACTGGCAGGCCTGGCAAGCCGAGCGCTCGGGCAAACTCAAGAAAGCCCCTACGGTATTGGGCAACAAGGCGTATCCGGCGGGTGAAGCGGCGCCGGGCACTTATGTGCATGAGCGGTAACGCATGCAACTCGTCTGCTGCGGGGGTGGGCTTGCTCACGAATACGTCCCGCCAGCCGACATTTATTTTTGAATGCAAGGCCGTCTTCGCGAGCAAGCCCGCTCCCACATTGGTTTTGCTGCGAACATGAGTTTGGAGTTCGCAACCGATCAAGTGTGGGAGCGGGCTTGCTCGCGAAGGTCGCGACTCGGTCCGACAGACCGAACACTGGTAACCCGAGACATGACCCACAGGGCTTGAAGCATGCCGCAACCGTACATTTTTCGTACCGTCGATCTGGATGGCCAGACCTTGCGCACCGCGGTACGTCCCGGCAAGCCTCACTTGACGCCCCTGCTGATTTTCAACGGCATCGGCGCCAACCTGGAACTGGTCTTCCCGTTCATCCAGGCGCTGGATCCGGACCTGGAAGTCATCGCCTTCGATGTGCCCGGTGTCGGCGGTTCATCGACGCCCAACCGGCCATATCGTTTTCCCGGCCTGGCGAAACTCACCGCGCGGATGCTCGATTACCTCGACTACGGGCAGGTCAATGTCATTGGCGTGTCCTGGGGCGGCGCGCTGGCCCAGCAGTTCGCCTACGACTATCCGGAGCGCTGCAAGAAGCTGGTGCTGGCCGCCACTGCCGCCGGCGCGGTGATGGTGCCGGGCAAGCCGAAAGTGTTGTGGATGATGGCCAGCCCCCGGCGCTACGTCCAGCCGTCCCACGTGATGCGCATCGCCCCGCTGATCTATGGCGGCTCGTTCCGTCGCGATCCAAGCCTGGCGGCCAGCCATGCGGCCAAGGTTCGTTCGGCGGGCAAGCTCGGTTACTACTGGCAGTTGTTCGCCGGCCTGGGCTGGACCAGCATCCATTGGCTGCACAAGATCCACCAGCCGACCCTGGTGCTGGCCGGCGACGACGACCCGCTGATCCCGCTGATCAACATGCGCATGCTGGCCTGGCGCATCCCCAATGCCCAACTGCACATCATCGATGACGGCCATTTGTTCCTGATCACTCGGGCCGAGGCCGTGGCACCGATCATCATGAAATTCCTCGAGGAAGAACGTCAGCGCGCCGTGATGCACCCGCATCCTTCGCCGCTGGGTGGCGGCTGACACCGCCCATTAGCGCCTGGCAGGACGCCGGATCGCGCAGCGACCCGAAACAGCGACTATGTTGTCTGGTTCGGTGTGTTTGTTTTTAGCCTGATGACGAAGGAGTTGACTCATGCGCGACAAACCGGCGAAGGGTTCTATTTCCGCCCCTGCCAGCTTCATCAATGTCCAGAGTGCGGTTACCGGCCTGCGTGGGAGAGACTTGCTGTCGACGCTGCACAGCGTGGTCGCACAGGGTTTGCGCAACCCGGTGCACAGTGCCCGGCACGCGTTGAAGCTGGGCGGGCAGCTGGGCCGGGTGCTGCTGGGCGAAACCCTGCACCCCACCAACCCCAACGACCAGCGATTCGCCGATCCCACCTGGCAGCTCAACCCGTTCTACCGGCGCAGCCTGCAAGCGTACCTGAGCTGGCAGAAGCAGGTCAGGAGCTGGATCGACGAAAGCACCCTGAGCGAGGACGATCGAGCCCGCGCCCACTTCGTCTTCGCCCTGCTCAACGATGCCGTATCGCCCTCCAATACCTTGCTCAACCCGCTGGCCGTCAAGGAGCTGTTCAACTCCGGCGGCACCAGCCTGATTCGCGGCATCAGCCACCTGGTAGATGACCTGCTGCACAACGATGGACTGCCGCGGCAGATCCCCCCCCACGCTTTTGAAGTCGGCAAGACCCTGGCGACCACACCTGGTGCCGTGGTGTTTCGCAACGAATTGCTCGAGCTGATCCAATACCGGCCCATGAGCGAAAAGCAGTACGCCAAGCCACTGCTGATCGTGCCGCCGCAGATCAACAAGTTCTATATCTTCGACCTGAGCCCCTCCAACAGCTTCGTCCAGTACGCCCTGAAAAACGGCCTGCAGGTTTTCATCATCAGCTGGCGCAACCCTGACGTACGCCACCGTGAATGGGGCTTGTCCAGCTACGTCGAGGCCACGGAAGAAGCCATGAACGTCTGCCGGGCGATCACCGGCGCCCGGGAAGTCAACCTGATGGGCGCTTGTGCCGGCGGCATGACCATCGCCGCCCTGCAAGGCCATCTTCAAGCCAAGCGCCAGTTGCGCCGGGTCGCCAGCGCCACCTACCTGGTGAGCCTGCTGGACTGCCAGATCGACAGCCCGGCGACGCTGTTCATCGACGAACAGACCCTGGAAGCGGCCAAACGCCGCTCCTATCAAAAAGGGGTCCTCGATGGTCGCGACATGGCTCGGGTATTCGCCTGGATGCGCCCCAACGATCTGATCTGGACTTACTTCATCAACAACTACCTGCTGGGCAAGGAGCCGCCGGCCTTTGACATCCTCTATTGGAACAACGACTGCACCCGGCTTCCTGCCGCCTATCACGGCGACCTGCTGGACTTCTTCAAGCACAACCCGCTGACCCATCCTGGCGGCCTGGAAGTGTGCGGCACGCCAATCGACCTGCAGAAAGTGACCGTGGACAGCTTCAGCGTGGGCGGCATCAATGACCACATCACGCCGTGGGACGCGGTGTATCGCTCGACCCTGCTGCTGGGCGGCGAAAAACGCTTCGTGCTGTCCAACAGCGGTCATGTGCAGAGCATCCTCAACCCGCCGGGCAACCCCAAGGCCAACTTCATCGAAAGCCCCAAGCTGAGCAGCGACCCGCGTGCCTGGTACTACGACGCCAAGCACACCGAGGGCAGTTGGTGGACCCAATGGCTGGAGTGGATCCAGGCACGCTCTGGCGCCCAGCACGAAACGCTGATGACCCTGGGCAATGCGAATTACCCGCCCCTGGAAGCCGCTCCCGGAACCTATGTTCGCGTGCGCTGAACACCTCATTCCACGGTCAGGCTGTTGGCCGTGGCACGACTCGATCATTAAGAAGACCGAATGAAAACCCGCGACCGCATCCTTGTATGTGCCCTGCAGTTGTTCAATGAAAAGGGCGAACCGAACGTTTCCACCCTGGAAGTTGCCAATGAAATGGGGATCAGCCCTGGCAACCTCTATTACCACTTTCACGGCAAGGAGCCGCTGGTCCTCGGCCTGTTCGAGCGTTTCCAGGCCGAACTGGCACCGCTGCTGGACCCTCCCGCAAACGTGCAGTTGGCGCCGGAAGACTACTGGCTGTTCCTGCACCTGATCGTCGAACGCCTGGCCCAATACCGGTTCCTGTTCCAGGACCTGTCGAACCTGGCCGGGCGCCTGCCGAAGCTGGCCAAGGGCATCCGCCAATTGCTCAATGCCCTGAAACGAACCCTCGCTTCACTGCTGGCGCAGCTCAAGGCCCAGGGCATGCTGGTCAGCGACACCCAGGCGCTGGGGCAGTTGGTGGAGCAGATCACCCTGACGTTGCTGTTCTCGCTGGACTATCAACGGATCCTCGGTCGCGAAGGCGAGGTTCGGCTGGTGGTCTATCAGGTCATGATGCTGGTGGCCCCGCATTTGCCGCCCGCGACCAAGGTGGCGACCGAGCAGTTGGCGTTGCGGTATCTGGAAGAACACGAATAACGACCTGTGGGAGCGGGCTTGCTCGCGAATGCGGTGTGTCAGTCAATATCACTATTGAATGACCCACCGCATTCGCGAGCAA
>NZ_LHVI01000036.1:0-259207 GCF_001269755.1 Pseudomonas sp. Q12-87
ATTGAATGACCCACCGCATTCGCGAGCAAGCCCGCTCCCACATGGATATGTGACGCCTTGAGATATCCCTCAAACAAAAACGCCCGACCTTCACAGGCCGGGCGTTTTTGCGTGTCCTGCTGTATCAGGACTGGGTGCTTGGCGTCGATGGAGCCGGCGCGATAGTCGGGGTGGCCACTGGGGTCGGAGCCGAGGCGGAGTTCGCTGTGCTCGTCGGAGTAGCCGGTTTGGCGGCCGCGGTCGGCGCCTTGGGGGCGGCAGTTTTCGGTGCGGCCGCTTTTTTCACGGCAGGCTTTTTCGCTGCGGCGGGTTTGGCCGCTGCCTTTGCCGCAGGTTTGGCGGCGGGCTTAGCGGCGGGTTTAGCAGCCGGTTTGGCCGCTGCGGTTTTAGCAGCGGGTTTGGCGGCAGGCTTGGCTGCTGCTTTGACCGCTGGCTTGGCCGCTACCGGTTTGGCTGCTGCCTTGGCTGCAGGCTTGGCCGCTGCGGTTTTAGCCGCTGGCTTGGCCGCCGCTTTTGCCGCGGGCTTGGCGACGGTTTTTGCCGCAGCCTTGACCAATGGCTTGGCCGCCTTGGTGGCCGGTTTAGCCGCTGCAGTCTTGCTGGCCACCGGTGCGACTTTCGCCCCGGTAAGCTTTTCGATTTGCTTGGTCAGGGTATCGACCTTGCTGTGCAGCGCCTTCACTTCGTTACGGCTCGGCACGCCCAGGCGAGAGATCGCACTGTTCAGGCGCTTGTCGAAAGCCCCTTCCAGTTCACTCCACTTGACCAATGCCTGATCCTTCACACCGCCGATTCGCGACTTGGCGGACTCGGCAGAGCCCTTGGCGGCATCGACTTGTTTGCCAACTGCTGTCTTGGTGAGTTTTTCGGCTTTTTCGCCGTCCTTTACCAGGGACTCGAAGAGCTTGTTGCCGTCAGTGTCGATCTTCGAGTACACGCCTAAACCGGCAAGCCAGATTTTGCGGGAATATTTTTCAATCTTCCCGGCCCACGAGCTGCCTTCTTTTTCGGTGATTTTTTTACCAGCCATCCCGTTCTCCTTAATGTTTACGCGCGACACGTTCGAGCAATGCTGTCAGCTCATCGAGCTTAGCAGAGAGTGTCTCAACGTCATGTTTAGACGGAATGCCGATACGATTCAAGGCACTTGCAACACGGGCATCAAATACTTTCTCGACCTTATCGAGTTGTACTTCAACCCGAGCCTTGAAAGTACTGACATCGGTCTTGGCTTCAATCAATTCGCTGTTGGCCGCTTCAAGTTTTCCGGCAATCTTCTTTTTACCTTTGGTTTCAACAACTTCGCCGGCTTTTACCAACTCCTGGAAATACCCGCTGCCTTCCTGGCCGACCTTGGTGTAGGCGCCCAGGCCAGCCAGCCAGATCTTGCGCGCGTACGTTTTCACGTCGCCCAGCGTGGAAGATTCAACGTCGGTTTTTTTCTTCAGAATAACTTTGGCCATGGTGCACCTCACTGGAAGACAGGTTTGAGGAACTGCCCGCACATGGACGGGCTCAGGCACAAAGTAGTGACAATAATTAGAAAGGGCACCCTAACAACTGATACACATCCTGAGGGTGACAGACTTCATGTGGGAGCGGGCTTGCTCGCGAATGCGGTGGACCACTCACTATTGATGTCGACGGATCCACCGCTTTCGCGAGCAAGCTCGCTCCCACAGAGGTTGGTGGTGAACTTTAATTCTGCATTCGCCGCCCTTCCGATAAATCAGGCCAACGCTTTATCCAGCGCCTTCTCGATTTCCGCCTTGATCGTGCCGCTCATGGCTGACATCAACAGGCCCAGTTCCACATCGACGCGGATCGAGTCTTCGCCCACGTGCACTTCGCCCTTGACCCCGGAACGCTTGAGTTTCAAGGTGTCGCCCGCCCACTGCGGCTCCAGGCCATAGCTGTCGGACAGCTTCTGTGCCAGCTTGTCGGCTTTCTCTCGTGCCACTTCCTTGCCCAGGCCATGGGCACGTTCAACCGTTATACGGGCCATCGGGTGACTCCTGTTTGATCGGGACTTGCCGGTACGTTTCGGACACTGGCTGCGTCAAAACGTCCCGGCGGTAGCCCATCTTACCTTCAGCCTTGCCAAGACAAAGCCCTCTACCGGGATTAGAATGTCCCGCATTCTTTTTTGGTGACCGCGATATGACTGATCAGCGCAAAGGCAGCGATGCCGAACCCACCACTCACTTCGGCTTCAAGAACGTGCCGGAAAGCCAGAAGGCGGAAAAAGTCGCTGAGGTTTTCCACTCGGTAGCCGCCAAGTATGACCTGATGAACGACCTGCTCTCCGGTGGCATGCACCGCCTGTGGAAGCGTTTCGCGATCGAACTGTCAGGCGTGCGCAGCGGCAATCGCGTACTGGACATCGCTGGCGGCACGGGCGACTTGACCAAGAAGTTCTCCCACATCGTCGGGCCGACCGGCCAGGTGGTGCTCGCCGATATCAACGAATCCATGCTCAAGGTCGGTCGCGATCGCCTGCTGGATCTCGGTGTGGCCGGCAACGTCGAGTTCGTCCAGGCCGACGCTGAAAAACTGCCGTTCCCCGATAACCACTTCGACTGCGTGACCATCGCCTTCGGCCTGCGCAACGTCACCCACAAGGAAGACGCCCTGCGCTCGATGCTGCGGGTGCTCAAGCCCGGTGGCCGCCTGCTGGTGCTGGAGTTCTCCAAGCCGACCAACGCGCTGATGTCCAAGGCCTACGACGCCTACTCGTTCGCCTTCATGCCGCTGATGGGCAAGCTGATCACCAACGACTCGGAAAGCTATCGCTACCTGGCCGAATCGATCCGCATGCACCCGAACCAGGAGACGCTGAAGTCGATGATGGTCGACGCCGGTTTCGACCGGGTGACCTACCACAACATGACCGCAGGCATCGTCGCCCTGCACCGCGGCATCAAGCCCTGATGCTGCTCACCGGCCTGCTCGCCAGCGTGGAACTCGGTATCAACCGCGTGCTGCGCCTGGACGGCACGGCGCTCCCGCGCCTGGCGCACTTGAGCGGCAAGGTGATTGCCGTCGATTGTCGCAGCCCGGCGTTGCGGCTGTTCATCCTGCCCAGCGACGAAGGCCTGATGCTCGCCGCGCACTGGGAGGCCGATGCGGACTGCACCCTGCGCGCCCCGGCGTCGAGCCTGCTGAACCTGGCCCTGAACAAGGACAAGACCGCGGTGCTACACAGCCCCGAGGTGGCGCTGGACGGCGACAGCGGCGTGCTGCTGGAACTGGCAGCCATTCTCCAGGACCTGGAGCTGGACTGGGAATATGAAGTGTCGCGCTGGCTCGGTCCGGTGGCCACCCAGTTGCTCAGCGGCCACCTGCGCAGCCGCACCCGCTGGTACCGTCAAGGGTTCGCCAGCCTGGGACAGAATCTGAGTGAATACCTGGCCGAAGAATCGCGTACTCTCGTAGGCCAACGCGAAGCCGAAGCCCGCTTCAATGAACTGGACCAGATCAAACTCGACCTGGAACGTCTCGAGGCGCGCTTCGAGCGCCTTTCCCGATCCCTTGAAACCAAGCGATAACGCATGAAGCTGCTTGCCGTCCGCCGTTTGTTGCGCATCCAGCGCGTCGTGATCCGTTACCGCCTCGATGACTTGCTGTTCGCCCTGCCTTTGCCCTGGTTTCTGCTGGCACTGCGCTTCGTATTGCCGTGGCGCTGGTTTCCCCGCCGCACGCTGGACCTGAGTCGCGGCGCGCGCCTGCGTCTGGCCTTGCAGGACCTGGGCCCCATTTTCATCAAGTTCGGGCAGATCCTCTCGACCCGTCGCGACCTGCTGCCCGAAGACATCGCCGATGAATTGATGCTGCTCCAGGACCGCGTGCCGCCGTTCGACTCCAAGCTGTCCGTGGCGTTGATCGAAGCGCAACTGGGCAAGAAAATCAGCGAAGTCTTCAGCCGTTTCGATGTCGAGCCGCTGGCTTCGGCCTCCGTGGCCCAGGTTCACGCCGCGCAACTGAAAAGCGGCGAAGAAGTGGTGGTCAAGGTCATCCGCCCGGGCCTCAAGCCGATCATTGCCCAGGACCTCGCCTGGCTGTTCATCCTCGCCCGCGCAGCCGAGCGATTGTCCGCCGATGCACGCCTTCTGCACCCGGTGGATGTGGTCCAGGACTACGAAAAAACCATCTACGACGAGCTCGATCTGCTGCGCGAGGCCGCCAACGCCAGCCAGTTGCGCCGCAACTTCGAAGGCTCGCCGCTGCTCTATGTGCCGCAAGTCTATTGGGACTGGTGCCGCCCGAAAGTGCTGGTGATGGAGCGCATCTACGGCATCCAGGTCACCGACCTGGCGACCCTGGCCGACCAGCGCACCGACATGAAAATGCTCGCCGAGCGCGGTGTGGAGATCTTCTTCACCCAGGTGTTCCGCGACAGCTTCTTCCATGCCGACATGCACCCGGGCAACATTTTCGTCAGTACCGTGCAGCCGTGGAGCCCGCAGTACATCGCCATCGACTGCGGCATCGTCGGCAGCCTGACCCCGGAGGACCAGGATTACCTGGCCCGCAACCTGTTCGCCTTTTTCAAGCGCGACTACCGTCGTGTGGCACAGCTGCACATCGATTCGGGCTGGGTACCGGCAGAGACCAAGCTCAACGAATTCGAAGCGGCGATCCGTACCGTGTGCGAACCGATCTTCGAAAAACCGTTAAAGGATATTTCCTTCGGTCAGGTTCTGATGCGCCTGTTCCAGACCGCCCGGCGCTTCAACATGGAAGTCCAGCCGCAATTGGTGCTGTTGCAGAAAACCCTGTTGAATATCGAAGGCCTGGGTCGCCAGCTATACCCGGACCTGGACCTGTGGAACACCGCGCAGCCCTTCCTCGAACGCTGGATGCGCGAACGCGTCAGCCCACGCACCTTGCTAGGCAATGTGCAGAGCCAGTTCGAGCAGATCCCGCACCTGGCCAACATGACCCGCGACCTGCTCGAACGCATGTCCCAGCCCCACGCCCACGACCCGGCACCGCCCTGGCATCGACGCAAGGATGATTGGATCCTGCGCCTGCTTGGCGCGGCTCACCTGGGCGGCGGCGCGGTGTTGGCGACTGGCGGGCCGTTGAGCCAATTGGGCCACTGGCCGGCCGGTGTCATGATTGTGGTGGGTTTGTATCTGGTCGTTCGCCGATAGCACGAATCAGTTGCAAGCGATAAGCTGCAAGCCGCAAGTTCATGGGTTGAGCCTATCAACGCAAGCACGACACAGAATTGTTTTTACTTGCAGCTCGAAGCTAAAAGCTTGCCGCTGCCGTCAGGACTCAAAATGAAAAACTGGCAGGACGAGATCAAATGGGACGCTGACGGCCTGGTGCCGGCCATCGCCCAGGATCACAAGACCGGGCGCGTATTGATGATGGCCTGGATGAACCGCGAAGCGCTGGCCCTGACCGCCGCCGAGAACCGCGCCATCTATTGGTCACGTTCCCGTGGCAAGCTATGGCGCAAAGGTGAAGAGTCCGGGCATGTGCAGCATCTGCATGAGATGCGCCTGGATTGCGACGGCGACGTCATCATCCTGATGGTCGAACAAGTCGGTGAGATTGCTTGCCACACGGGCCGTCAAAGCTGCTTCTATCGCGTCTTCGAAAACGGTGACTGGAAAACCGTCGACCCGGTGCTCAAGGACCCGCACGCCATTTATTCAGGACATTCCCATGAGTGACACCCTGAC
Source organism: Pseudomonas sp. Q12-87 (assembly GCF_001269755.1). Taxonomy (NCBI): domain Bacteria; kingdom Pseudomonadati; phylum Pseudomonadota; class Gammaproteobacteria; order Pseudomonadales; family Pseudomonadaceae; genus Pseudomonas; species Pseudomonas sp. Q12-87. Next base: position 5,697 of record NZ_LHVI01000036.1, read on the forward strand.
CCGCCTGGCCCAGGTGCTGGAAGAGCGCAAGGGCGCCGCCGCCGACAGCTCCTATGTCGCCAGCCTGTACCACAAGGGTTTGAACAAGATTCTGGAAAAAGTCGGCGAAGAGTCCGTCGAGACCATCATCGCCGCCAAGGACGCCGCCATCAGCGGCGATTGCAGCGACGTGATCTACGAGACCGCCGACCTGTGGTTCCACAGCCTGGTCATGCTCGCCCAACTGGGGCAGCATCCGCAGGCCGTACTGGATGAACTGGACCGTCGTTTCGGTCTGTCCGGGCATGTCGAGAAAGCCTCACGCCCGTCCGCCTGATCAACTTTTGAGAGGAATAGCCCCATGGGTATTTTTGACTGGAAACACTGGATCGTCATCCTGGTAGTCGTGGTCCTGGTGTTCGGCACCAAGAAACTGAAAAACCTCGGCACCGATGTCGGCGAGTCGATCAAGGGCTTTCGCAAGGCTATGAACGATGATGAAAAACCGGCCGACCCGGCGACAACACAGGCTCAGCCCGTACAACCAGCCCAACCGGTACACCCACAGGCCACCCAGCCGGTGAACGCGCCGAACACCATCGACGTGCAGGCCCAGAAAGTCGAAGAGCCAATCCGCAAAGACTCGTGAGCACTGACTAATGTTTGGGATCAGCTTCACTGAACTGCTGCTCGTCGGCCTCGTCGCCCTGCTGGTATTGGGCCCCGAACGGCTACCGGGTGCTGCGCGCACCGCAGGTCTCTGGATCGGGCGGCTGAAGCGCAGCTTCAATGCGATCAAACAGGAAGTTGAACGTGAAATCGGTGCCGACGACATCCGTCGGCAACTGCATAACGAACACATCCTCTCCCTGGAGCAGGAAGCCCGGAAGATATTAAACCCGACCCAGCAGGAACCGACGCCAGTCGCGCCTGCAGTCGAGCCGACGATCGCGCCGCAAGCGCCAGTGGCCGAGCCGGCACCGGGGCTTGCAACCGAGCCCGTCAAAGCGGTGGACTCAGCCTCCACGGTGACGACGCCTGCCGCTCCCAACGACCCTACATTGCCGCCGCGAGCCCCATGAGCGATATTCCGGAACACGACCAGCCCATGCCGCTGGTATCGCACCTCACCGAGTTGCGCACCCGCCTGCTGCGTTGCGTCGCGGCGGTCTTCATCATTTTCGCCGGGCTGTTCTCGTTCACCCAGCAGATCTATACCTTCGTCTCCACACCGCTGCGCCAGTACCTGCCGGCGGGTGCGACGATGATTGCCACCGACGTCTCCTCGCCGTTCCTGACGCCGTTGAAGCTGACGATGATGGTCTCGCTGTTCCTGGCGATCCCGGTGATCCTGCACCAGATCTGGGGCTTCATCGCACCGGGCCTGTACAAGCATGAAAAACGTGTCGCCGTGCCGCTGCTGATCTCCAGCATCCTGCTGTTCTATACCGGCATGGCCTTCGCCTATTTCTTCGTGTTCCCCCTGATCTTCAAGTTCTTCGCCGCAGCCACGCCGGCGGGCGTGGAAATGATGACCGACATCACCAGTTACCTGGACTTCGTCATGACGCTGTTCTTCGCCTTCGGCGTGGCGTTCGAGATTCCCGTGGCCGTGGTGCTGCTGGTGTGGATCGGCGTGGTCGACGTCAAGTACCTGAAGAAGATCCGCCCCTACGTGATCATCGGTTGCTTCGTCGTCGGCATGATCCTGACCCCGCCGGATATCTTCTCCCAGACCCTGCTGGCCGTGCCGATGTGGCTGCTGTTCGAGATCGGCATCCTGTTCGGCGCCCTGGTGCGCAAGCGCAGTGAAGAGCCCGATGAGCAGCCCGCCGACGATCACAACGACCAGCCGCCAGCGACCCAAGCGTGAACCTGCTGCTGCTCGAAGAGGCCGATTTCATCGGCCCGGACCGAGTCGTGTTGAGCGATCGCCGGCTGACCCACATGCAGGACGTCCACCGCAGCGCCGTCGGCGACAGCCTGCGGGTCGGGCGTATTGGCGGCTTGATGGGCACCGCCCAGGTGCTGCGCCTGGAAGCCCGCGAGGCCGAGCTGCAGGTGAGCCTCGACCAACCGTCACCGGCCAAGCTGCCGTTGACGCTGGTATTGGCCCTGCCACGCCCGAAAATGCTCCGTCGAGTGTTCCAGACCATCGCCACCATGGGCGTGCCGCGCGTCGTGCTGGTCAACAGCTATCGCGTGGAAAAGAGCTTTTGGCAGACGCCATTCCTGGAGCCCGAGGCGATTCGTGAACAGTTGATCCTGGGCCTGGAGCAAGCCCGGGACAGCGTGCTGCCGGAAATCATCATCGAAAAACGCTTCAAGCCCTTCGTCGAGGACCGCCTGCCGGCCCTGGCAGAGGGCACCCTGGGGCTGGTCGGCCATCCTGGCAACTATCCGCCCTGCCCTCGCGCACTGACGGAGCCGGTTACGTTGGCCATCGGCCCGGAAGGCGGCTGGATTCCCTACGAGATCGACCTGCTGGCAAAGGCCGGCCTGCAACCGGTGCAGCTTGGCGAACGCATCCTGCGGGTCGAGACTGCGGTCACCGCGTTGCTCGCCCGCCTGTTCTGATTTCACTGGCTTATCAGCTTATTCCAAGCTGGCTCCCTCCGGTTTTTCCCTTTGGGCCTATAGTGCTTATACAAAAAGCAGTTTCGCCCTTCGAGGGAGTACCAGCATGTCCCGATGGCTAGGTAACGTAGGCGTCAATCGCAAACTCGGCTTCGGCTTCGGTCTTGTACTGGTCTTGACCTTGATGATCGCCTTCACCGGATGGATCGGCCTGGGCAAAGTGACTGCACGCGGCGATACGCTGGGGCTCATCGCCAGCCTGAACGATTTGACCAAGGACCTGCGCTCCGCGCGCATGGACTACTACGCGAACCGCGGTGAAAAGGGCCCCGGGGAAATCAACGATCTGCTCGGCAAATTGGAGCCCGGGCTCCAGGCCGCCCGCAAATCGATCGAGCAGCCAGCCGATGTGGCGATCGTCGACAAGCAACTGGCCGCGGTCGCTGATTACAAAGTGGCCTTCGCCGCATTGACCCGCGCCATGGCCACTCGCGAAGACGCACGCGGCAAACTGGGCGCCAGCGCCGACAACGCCGTGACCCGCGTCGCCAACGTTGAAAACGCCACGCGGCAAAGCGACAACCTGGCTCAATTCGACAGCGTGGTCAGCTTGAGCAAGGCGATTCAGCAAGCCCGCTATCAGGTTCGAGGCTACACCTACAGCGTCCAAGCCGATGCCGAGCAACCGGCCTTGGATGCCATCGACAATGCCTTGAAAACCCTCGGCAGCCTGCCGGCCCAACTGCCCGGTGAACACGCCGCCAACCTGCAACAGGCCAGCGAATCGTTCAAAAGCTATCGTGCCGCGGTCAGCCAATTCCAAGACGCCCAGACCGCCAGCGCGGCCGCCATCCAGCGCATGTCCGATTTGGGGGTTGTGCTACGTGGCGCCAGCCGGGATCTCACCCTGTCCCAGACGGCCGTGCGTGACCATGACGCCGCCGAGGCCGAGATCATCCTGGTCTCGGCCGCCACGCTGGCGTTTCTGTTAGGCGTGATTGCCGCCCTGGCGATTACCCGGCAGATCGTCGGGCCGCTGGAGCAGACCCTCAAGGTCGCCGAGCATATAGCGGCAGGCGACCTGACCCATAACCTCAGCTCCGAGCGGCGCGACGAGCTGGGCCAACTGCAACGTGCCATGCAGGGCATGACCGTGGGGCTGCGGCAGTTGATCGGCGGCATCAGCGAAGGCGTCACGCAAATCGCCAGCGCCGCCGAACAACTCTCCGCCGTTACCGAACAGACCAGCGCCGGGGTCAACAGCCAGAAAGTGGAAACCGACCAGGTCGCCACCGCCATGCATGAAATGACCGCCACGGTGCAGGAAGTGGCGCGCAATGCCGAGCAAGCGAGCGAAGCCACTACCGCCGCGGACCAACAGGCGCGCGAGGGCGAAAAGGTGGTCGGCGAAGCCATCGCCCAGATCGAGCGCCTCTCCAACGCGGTGGGCGATTCCACCGAAGCCATGGGCCACCTCAAGCGCGAAAGCGACAAGATCGGCAGCGTGCTGGACGTGATCAAGTCCGTCGCCCAGCAAACCAACCTGTTGGCCCTCAACGCCGCCATCGAAGCAGCCCGGGCCGGTGAAGCCGGGCGTGGGTTTGCGGTGGTGGCCGACGAAGTCCGCAGCCTGGCCCAGCGCACCCAGAAGTCCACCGAAGAGATCGAGCAACTGGTCCTAAGCTTGCAGACCGGTACCGAACAGGTCGCGACCAGCCTGGACAACAGCCGCAACCTGACCGACAGCAGCGTAGAGCTGACCCGCCGCGCCGGTGGCTCGTTGGGAAACATCACCCGCACCGTCTCGGCCATCCAGTCGATGAACCAACAGATCGCCGCCGCGGCCGAGCAGCAGAGCGCCGTGGCCGAAGAGATCAACCGCAGCGTCGTGAACGTGCGCGATGTGTCGGAACAAACCGCCGCCTCCAGCGAAGAAACCGCCGCCTCCAGTGCTGAACTGGCGCGTTTGGGGGCGCATTTGCAGACGCTGGTGGGTCGCTTCAGGGTCTAGAGACCCGTAGAGCAAGTCAATCCCCGTGGCGAGGGGAGCTTGCTCCCGCTTGGGCGCGCAGCGGCCACCCGTCGCGCCGGATTGCAACCCATTCGCAGCCACGCAATAACAGGCTCGCCAAGGAAGTCCTGCCGACCAACGCCCTACAGATCACAGCCAAATGGTCGATACGTTTTCTACAAAACCTATAAAAAGGCTCGAGGGACATATCATGTTCAGTTGGCTGACCGAAAAGCTGGGAAACGTAAGCGTCAATCGCAAACTGGGCTTTGGTTTTGGCCTCGTCTTGCTCCTCACCCTCCTGAGCACCTTCGCCGGCTGGAACAGCCTGAGCAGCGTGATCAGCCGCGCCGACAAACAGGCTTCCATCGCCAGTCTCAATGAGTTGGCCAAGGACCTGCGAGTCGCCAGTCTCGACTATGAAATGCGGCGCGGCGAACAAGGGCCGACAGCCGTCAACGAGTTCATGGGCAAGCTTCAGGAGAGCATCCAAGCTGCCCTCAAACGGTTTGTGCGTCCGGCGGATCAGGAGTTGCTGAATCAGCAACTGGCTAACCTCGATGAATACAAACGCGCCTTTACCGACCTGACACAAGCGACGCAGAACCGCGAATCGGCCCGATCCAAGCTTGGCGCCAACGCCGACAACGCCGTCGCCAAAGTGGCAAGCGTCGAAAATGCCTTGCGACAAGGCGACAGCGTCCCGCAATTCGACAGCGTGGTCGAGCTGAGCAAATTGCTCCAGCAAGCGCGCTACCAAGTTCGTGGCTACACCTATAGCGGCAAGGCCGATGCCGAGCAGCCAGCGCTGGATGCCATCGATAATGTCTTGAAAAACCTCGAAAGCCTGCCGGGCAAGCTCCCGGAACACACTTCCAACCTGCAACAAGCCACCGAATCGATGAAGGCTTATCGCGCGGCCGTCAGTCAGTTCCGCGAGTCGCAGGTTGCCAGCACCTCAGCCCTCAAGAAAATGCTCGATCAGGATGCCCGCCTCAATGAGCTGAACAGTAATTTGACTGCCTCACAGATTGAGAAACGCAACGAGGAGACGGATCAAGCGAAACAAACACTGATCGTCGTCACCGTCCTGGCGCTGGCGTTTGGCCTGATGGCCGCATGGATTATTACCCGGCAGATCGTTGTTCCCCTGCAACAGACCCTGGTTGCCGTCGAACGTGTCGCCTCCGGGGACCTGAGCCACAACCTGGTGGTCACCCGTCGTGACGAAATGGGCCAATTGCAAGGCAGCCTGCAGCGAATGGTGATCAGCCTGCGGCAACTGATCGGAGGTATCAGCGACGGCGTCACGCAAATCGCCAGCGCCGCCGAACAGCTTTCGACCGTCACCGAGCAGACCAGTGCCGGGGTCAACAGCCAGAAAGTGGAGACCGACCAGGTTGCCACGGCCATGCACGAAATGACCGCCACGGTGCAGGAAGTGGCGCGTAACGCCGAGGAAGCCTCCGAAGCCGCCGTCGCGGCGGACCAGCAGGCGCGTGAAGGCGAAAAAGTAGTCGGCGAAGCCATCGTCCAGATCGAGCGCCTGTCCAAGGAAGTGGGCAATTCCACCGAAGCCATGGGCCATCTCAAACGCGAGAGCGACAAGATTGGTAGCGTGCTGGACGTGATCAAGTCCGTCGCCCAGCAAACCAACCTGCTGGCCCTCAACGCCGCCATCGAAGCGGCCCGGGCCGGTGAGGCCGGGCGTGGTTTCGCGGTGGTGGCCGACGAAGTTCGCAGCCTGGCCCAGCGTACCCAGAAGTCCACCGAAGAGATCGAGGAGCTGATCCTCGGCCTGCAATCGGGCACCGAACAGGTGGCGACCACCCTGGACAACAGCCGCAACCTGACCGACAGCAGCGTCGAACTGACCCGCCGCGCCGGCGGCTCGCTGGAAAATATCACCCGTACCGTCTCGGCGATCCAGGCGATGAACCAACAGATCGCCGCCGCCGCCGAGCAGCAGAGTGCCGTGGCCGAAGAGATCAACCGCAGCGTGGTAAACGTGCGCGATGTGTCCGAACAGACTGCCGCCTCCAGTGAGGAAACGGCTGCGTCCAGTGCTGAACTGGCGCGACTGGGGGTGCATTTGCAAACGCTGGTAGGACGCTTCAAGGTCTAACTTTAAAAACACGCATACTTGGCCCAACGGTGCATCTGACGCCTATTTCCTTTAGATCCGTACCAACCGGCCGATATAACTCCCAGCATATAAATTCAACGCTGCAGGAGTAACGGTATGTTCCGATGGCTGGGTAACGTTGGCGTCAACCGCAAACTAGGTTTCGGCTTCGGCCTGGTGCTCTTCCTGACCGTGATGATCGCCTTCACCGGTTGGAGCGGCTTGGGTAACGTGATCAGCCGTGGCGACAAGCTGGGCTTCATTGCCAGCCTGAACGATTTGAGCAAGGACCTGCTCCAGGCCAGCGACGACTACAACACCACCCGTGGTGAAAAAGGACCGCAACAGGTCAATGACCTGTTGGGCAAGCTCGACGCCGGGCTGAAGACCGCTCGCCAGTTGATCGAACAACCGGCCGATGTGGCCCTGATCGACCAGGAACTGGCCGCAGTCGCTGAATACAAGAGCGCTTTCGCCATGATGGCCCAGGCCACCGTCAACCGCGAAGATGCCCGCAGCAAACTCGGCGCCAGCGCCGACAACGCCGTGGCCCGCGTTGGCGATGTGGAACAGGCACTGCTGCAAGGCGGCGATATCGCGCTGTTCAATAGCGTGGTGACCCTGAGCAAGGCTGTTCAGCAGGCGCGCTATCAGGTCCGCGGCTACACCTACAGCGGTAAGAGCGAAGCGCAGCAACCGGCGATCGTGGCCATCGACACGGTCCTCAAGCTGCTCGCACGCCTACCGGACCAATTGCCCGAGGAGCACGCCGCCAACCTGCAACAGGCTAGCGACTCGTTCAATCTCTATCGCGCGGCGGTCGCCCAGTTCCGTGACTCGCAGATCGAGAATGGTGCCGCACTCCAACGCATGACCGAGCAAGGCCAGGTGCTGATTGACGCCAGCCAGAAGCTGACCGTGTCGCAGACGGCTGTGCGTGATCATGATGCTGCCCAGGCCAAGACTGTCTTGATCACAGCCGCCGCGCTGGCCCTGTTGTTCGGCGTCATCGCGGCCCTGCTCATCACCGGACAGATCGTCGGCCCGCTCGGCGAGACCTTGAAGGTGGCTGAACGCGTAGCCGCAGGCGACCTGACCCACAACCTCACCTCCGACCGCCGCGACGAGCTTGGCCAGCTACAACGCGCCATGCAGAGCATGACCGTGGGTCTGCGGCAATTGATCGGCGGCATCAGCGAAGGCGTCACGCAAATCGCCAGCGCGGCCGAACAACTCTCCGCCGTTACCGAACAGACCAGCGCCGGGGTCAACAGCCAGAAGGTGGAAACCGACCAAGTCGCCACCGCCATGCACGAGATGACCGCCACGGTGCAAGAAGTGGCGCGCAATGCCGAGGAGGCTTCCGAAGCGGCCGTCGCGGCAGACCAGCAGGCCCGCGAAGGCGAAAAAGTGGTCGGCGAAGCCATTGCCCAAATCGAACGCCTGGCCCTCGAAGTGGGTAATTCCACCGCAGCAATGGGCGACCTGAAGCGCGAAAGCGACAAGATCGGCAGCGTGCTGGACGTGATCAAGTCCGTGGCCCAGCAAACCAACCTGCTGGCCCTCAACGCCGCCATCGAAGCAGCCCGGGCCGGTGAAGCCGGGCGAGGTTTCGCGGTAGTGGCCGACGAGGTCCGGAGCCTGGCCCAACGCACCCAGAAGTCCACCGAAGAAATCGAAGAACTGATTGTCGGCCTGCAGTCGGGCACTGAGCAGGTCGCGGCCATCATGGATAACAGCCGTAGCCTGACTGACAACAGTGTCGAACTGACCCGTCGGGCGGGTGGTTCACTGGAAAACATCACCCGCACGGTCTCGGCCATTCAGTCGATGAACCAACAGATCGCCGCGGCGGCCGAGCAGCAGAGTTCGGTGGCTGAGGAGATCAATCGTAGTGTGCTGAATGTGCGTGATGTGTCGGAGCAGACGGCGTCGTCCAGCGAGGAAACGGCCGCTTCGAGTGCTGAGCTGGCGCGGTTGGGGGGGCATTTGCAGGCGTTGGTGGGGCGGTTTCGGGTTTGATGCCTGAGGGGGCGGCTCACACCGTGGCGAGGGAGCTTGCTCCCGCTGGGTGACGCAGTCGCCCTTTTGGTATTGTGTGTATATCCGTTTCTGCGGTGACGGCGAACTTGGTTTCGCCCTTACGGCGACTCACTTTCGAAAAGCGCGAAAGTAAGCAAAGCGCTTCTGCCCCACCACTCGGTGCCTCGCCTAGGCTCGGCATGCCCTCACTCCGGCATTGCTCCGTGGGCCCGCCGCGAAGGGCCATCCATGGCCCAGCGCGGCTAACCCGGCATCCATGCCGGGTTGCCCACTGCGCAATGCCTGCGTTCGGCCAGCGTGGTTAACGGGGCGCCCGAGATCAACGTCCACCGCGAGGCGGCCTAGTAGCCGACCTGGTTCTTGATGGGGACCGCATTCCTCCTGTGGGAGCGGGCTTGCCCGCGAAGAGGCCGGCACATCCAACATCATCGCAAACTGACACACCGCCATCGCGAGCGAGCTTGCTCCCACATTCAACCTCCAGGGAAAACAAAATTCATGTCCAACACAGCCCCCCTGTGGGAGCGAGCTTGCTCGCGATGAGGCCGGCAGCCCAACATCTATGTGACTGAACCACCGCCTTCGCGAGCAAGCCCGCTCCCACAGTTGGATCGGGGTACACCCGCAAGAGACAGGCCGGCTACTGGCGCCTTCGCGGGCAAGCCCGCTCCACAGGAGAAACACAGTCCCACCCAAACCAGGTCGGCTACTAGGCCGCCTCGCGGCGGACGTTGATTTCGGCGCCCCGTTAACCACGCTGGCCGAACGCAGGCATTGTGGAGTGGGCATCCCGGCATGGATGCCGGGATAGCCGCGCTGGGCCATGGATGGCCCTTCGCGGCGGCCCACGGAGCAATGCCGGAGTGAGGGCATGCCGAGCCTAGGCGAGGCACCGAGTGGTGGGGCAAAAAGCGCTTTGGTTACTTTCGCGCTTTTCGAAAGTGACCCGCTGTAAGAGCCAGCCCTTTCAAGGTCTTTTGATTTTAGCTGCCTTGAGCACCCGATCCGTTGACACGTGGGCATTCGCGGCTTTGCCTTCCAGCCACTCCTTTGACTTGGGCACTTTCGGGCCTCGTTTGCTCTTGGCGACCGCTTTGGGCTGGATATTTCGAGCGAGTGCAAGCAGGTACTGAGTCAGTCCTGCAGCGGGGATCGGGATGCATAGATATTCTGGCAAGGCTATTTGCATCCCCTCGTAACCGCTGCGTACCTGTACCGTTAGGTGATAAATCGATGCTTCCCAATCGTCGGGCAGGGTCTGGCGATGAGCCTGCTCGACGCTGCGTTTGAGCACGGCCAGAACGTTGTAAGCCAACACGGCCGACGCAAATCCCAGCAGGGCTGCTTTAGGGTTGCCCAAGGTTTCGATTTCACTGTCCAACACCGCTTCCAGGCGCTGGAACATCCCTTCGATGCTCCAGCGACGGCGGTACAAATCGGCGATTTGCTCAGCACTGATAGAGTCGGGCAAGTTGCTCCAGAACAGCAGCGTGGTATCGCCGGATTCGGTGGGTTTTTGCAGGTTCAGTTCGACTCGTCGCCACTGGCGTCCACCTTTTACTTCGATGATTTGCTCGCGCACGCTGCCTGCCGCGACCGCGACAGGCACCTGCCAGACGCTTTCCTTAAGCAGGCGTGGATGTTTGCTCTGTTCGCGAATGATGAACGAGGCCCCGGTATCTTCGCAGGCCTCCATGACCGGGAGCGTGCAGTAGAGTCGGTCAGCCATCCACAGTTGTCCCGTACAGGCCTTTTCCAGCAAGGGCAGCACGCTGACGCGCTCGCTGGCATAGGCATCTTCACAAGGCTGAAGATCAACGACCTGATCCAGGTCGGGGTCGTAAACCACAACGGAAAAACCAGGCCGGGCGGCGCCGCGTTCACGGCGCAAAGCGCCCAGACGCTTTTCGCTGGAAGGCAGGTGGTTACCGTCAACGACCCGTAGTTGCCAGCCAGGCAAAATGGCTGAGTGCCCCAGTTCTTTTACCGTCGGTGCCAAACGCTCTGCGCTGCCGGTGACTAGGGCGCGCAGTAGCGCAGGCTCTGTGCGGCTGACCTTGTCATATAGCGCCGCCAAGCTGACAGGAAGGTCTTCCATCTGCCGCGCGGCGGCATGCAGCGAGGGTCGCAAGCCCAATGAAACAAGGGACATCAGTTCAACGATGGTTGAAAACAAAAGCTCACGTGGGTACTGCCGCTGACGGTGTTCTTCGAACACCTGATCGACCCATTCAGCAGGAACAGCCTGCTCCAATATCACTCTGGTCATGACACTGGCCGGTGCTTTTTTCTCAAACCGTGCTAGAACCTCTGCCCACATCGCTTTCGTCCACCCTGACTGGAGTTTTGCGGGATTTTATCAAAGACCTTGAAAGGGCTGGCTGTAAGAGCGGAACCCTAAGTAGCCGTTACCTAAATAACGGATATACACACGAAATTTGCCCTTCAGCACAGGGCTACACAGCCTTGCGCCATTGCCTACAACTACGCCAGAATCCGCCGGCTTGTGCGCCTTGGGCCTGGGCTCTAACGTTTGCGGGTCGCTGTCAGTTCAGCGATCGGGTTTAGCAGCCTGGACAATCCTAGACGCACGCTCTCCACATACGTGAGCAGGCTTTCGAGCCTTGCACAGTTATGTCATGGCGGTTGTGCGTGGGAGACCTACGGGTCTGCCGGGTTCTAGGGTCCCGGTCTGCTAACCCGCGTACAGTCGCCACCCTTCTCGTTTAGCAGCGAAATCTGGCGGCTCCACTACCCTAGGAGCGTCAACCATGTTCAAGGCCACACCCAACCCACCAGAACCCGAAACCGACCCCAAGAAACTCCAGGAAGCCACCGACCGCGCGCTCGATTTCTACCTCAAACCCAAACAGCCCCAATCCGAGAACGAACAGCCGCAGGGGCCGCTCTTTACCGTCGTGAACGGCATCGACACCGAAAGCCTCCTAGCCAACCTCAGCGAAACCCTGGCCTCAGCCGATGCCATGGTCAGCGACCTGGCATTCGACCTGGAAGGCTCACGACGCCATGTAGCCCTTGGCATCCAGCAACTGATCGAGCTAAGCGGCTTGCTGGCGAACCGGGTGCTGGATAACGTCAACACACCAGCCTGACCGCACCACACAATGTGGCGAGGGAGCTTGCTCCCGCTCGGCCGCGCAGCGGACGCCAAAAAGCGAGGGCGGCTGCGCCCCCCAGCGGGAGCAAGCTCCCTCGCCACAGGTCGTGTTCACAACAGCGCCCAACAAAAAGCCCCGCTTCCTTTCAGAAGCGGGGCTTTTTGTGTATCAGGCCAGTTGAGGCTGTACGCCCACGGGCTGAAGCGGTAGCAATGGCGCGTGAGGGTCAGCCTTTACCGACTCACGCCACGCCGCCAGCCACTCCGGATGTGCCTCGGCCCAGACCTGCTCATGCAGGCGGGACAGGGCCACCGGATCGCTCAGCAGCGCCAGGCGCTCGGCATTGTTGAGACCGGCAGGGCCAGCCTTCAAGGCGTGACGAACACGTTCGACCCGCAGCCATTCAATCGGCTCGGCCTTGCCGTGACGCGAAGTGGCCAATGCGTATGCCAAGGCGTTCTGTTGTGGATCGACCACCGCCCGGATGAAGCCGTCATTCAGCGCGTGCCAACGGTTTTCATGGGTGTACTGGTCCGTCGACAACAATTCCTGTGGCGGTGCGTATTCCTCGGGAATCAGGAACAGGCTTTCATCACGGGACTTCAAGCCCAGGCCAACGCGGCTGGAGATGACCGACACCGGGATCGACAGTATCAGCGACCCGACGATCGGCACCAGCCACCACAGGAAGCTGGGGTTCAGCCAGATCACCAGCAAGGCCCAGAAGAAGCCCAGCAGGGTTTGCGGACCGTGGCGCTTGGCCGCTTCGCTCCATGGTGTGGAATCGTCATCGCGTTTCGGCGAGTTCCAGGTCGCGGCCCAGCCCAGGAACGCGGCGAGCACGAAACGGGTGTGGAAGATCATCCGCACCGGCGCCAGCAACATGGAGAACAACATCTCCAGCAGCATCGACAGCGTCACCTTGAACTTGCCGCCAAACTCCTTCGCACCCTTGGCCCAGATCAGCACGATGCTCAACAGCTTGGGCAGGAACAGCAGGACAATGGTGGTCGAGAACAGGGCGATGGCCTTGTCCGGATGCCATTGCGGCCACAACGGATAAAGCTGGCGCGGTTCAAGGAAGTACTGCGGCTCCATCAGCGTATTCACCGCCAGCAGCGCGGTGGACAGCACCAGGAAGAAGAACCACAACGGTGCCGACAGATAAGACATCACGCCCGTCAGGAACACTGCACGGTGCACCGGGTGCATGCCCTTGACCAGGAACAGGCGGAAGTTCATCAGGTTACCGTGGCACCAGCGACGGTCACGTTTGAGTTCGTCCAGCAGGTTTGGCGGCAGTTCTTCGTAGCTGCCCGGCAGGTCGTAGGCAATCCAGACGCCCCAGCCAGCCCGACGCATCAACGCCGCCTCGACGAAGTCGTGGGACAGGATTGCCCCGGAGAACGCTCCTTTACCCGGCAACGGCGCCAAGGCGCAGTGGTCGATGAACGGCTTCATGCGAATGATTGCGTTGTGGCCCCAGTAGTGGGATTCGCCCAACTGCCAGAAGTGCAGGCCCGCAGTAAACAGCGGACCGTATACCCGTGTGGCGAACTGCTGCATGCGTGCATACAGCGTGTCCATGCCCGAGGCACGTGGCGCGGTCTGGATGATGCCGGCGTCCGGCGTGGCTTCCATCAGGCGCACCAGGCTGGTCAGGCATGTACCGCTCATGACGCTGTCGGCGTCGAGCACGACCATGTACTTGTAGTCGCTGCCCCAGCGACGGCAGAAGTCGTCGAGGTTACCGCTCTTGCGTTTCACACGGCGGCGACGGCGGCGATAGAAGATCTTGCCGAAGCCCCCGGTTTCCCGGCAGACATCCAGCCAGGCCTGCTGTTCGGCGACGCAGATATCGGTTTCGTTACTGTCGCTGAGGACAAAGAAGTCGAAGCGATCCAGGTCGCCAGTGGCGGCCACCGACTCGAAGGTCGCGCGCAGGCCGGCGAAAACCCGCGGCACGTCTTCGTTGCAGATCGGCATCACCAACGCGGTGCGGGCCTCTTTGGGAATCGGCTCGTTACCGGCGCTGGCACCGGAAATGCGGTATTTGTCATGACCGGTGAGCAGTTCCAGGAAGCCCATCAGCGCGGTCCAGAAACCCGCCGACACCCAGCAGAACAGGATCCCGAACAGAATCAGGATGCTGGTTTGCAAGGCATAGGGCAGCACTTGGGTGGCGGTTTGCAGCAGCGGCTGATGCAGGACTTCGTCCAGGTCGACGAACGACCAGCCCTGGTACGGCATTATGCCTTTCATGTACCAGCCGGCGACGATGGTCTGGCCGAGCATCAGGATCAGCAGGATGTAGCGACGGGTCGAACCGACGGTACGCCAGCGTGCATGGGGCAGCACGCGTTCATCCTTGGGCGGTTTCGGCGGGTTGGTGCGACCGGTCAGGCGCCGCCAGGCGCGCACCAGGATATTGGTGCGCCAGGGCTCCGGCACGACCTTGGTCCGGCGAATCGGCGGAGTCGCCTTCAGGCACACGCGGCCATTGGCATCGACCGCCAGCATTTCGGCGTCCTCGAGCTCTTCGGCAGTGCTCAGGGTCAAGCGACGACCCACCGAGGCTTGTGCCGCCTCGGCAGGAGCGTCGAAAGTCGAAGACGAAAGGCGCTCGTGCAACTCACTGAAGGACGAGCAGCCCGCCAGTTCGGCGCGCTGCTGGTCGGTCATGGGCAAATGGGCCAGGTACTCGCTGAGCGTCTCTGGCTGTACTGGAGTATTACTCATCGGCTGGCAACTGATAGCTCCAGGTCTCGGTCAGGACTTGTTCAGTCGGTTCCGGTTCCTGCTGGGTTGGGGTCGGTTCAACAGCGGCGTCCGCCGCCTTGACGGCCTTGGCGTCGTCTTTCGCTTTTTCGTTCGCGAGTTCTTTTTCGGTCTGCTGCCGGGCGACTTTATCGGCCTTGGCCAGGGTCGTGGTCACGGAGTGCGAGGCGGCCGGGGCTTCGACAGGCGTCAATGGGCGGACCAGCGCCGCGCGCATTTCAGTGGCCTGTTTCGAGTCCTTGATCTTCAGGCGCAGGGTCAGGCGCCAGCCCTTGGTTTCAGGGTTGTAGCGCACACTATTCTCGACGATCTCGCCGTTTTCGCCGATGCTCACCTGGCTACGCACATCGGCGTCTTCCGGCAGGGCTTGCAGCGAAGGTCCTTCGAAATCCACCAGGTAGGCGACGCTGCCGTCCGGCTGGCGAATCAGGTTGGACTGCTTCACGTCGCCAGTGGAACGCAGGGTCTGCTTGACCCAGGCACTGTCCGGCGAATGCAGGCTGGCTTCGTCGAGGGTCCAGTGCAGGCGGTAGCTGAAGTCCAGCGGCTGGCCTGGCTCAGGCAGTTTTTCCGGGCTCCAGAACGCAACGATGTTGTCGTTGGTTTCGTCAGCGGTCGGAATTTCTACCAGGTCGACGGTGCCCTTGCCCCAATCGCCTTTCGGTTCGATCCAGGCACTTGGACGCTTGTCGTAGCGGTCGTCGAGGTCTTCGTAGTGGCTGAAATCGCGGCCGCGTTGCAGCAGGCCGAAACCGCGCGGGTTTTCCACCGAGAAGTTGCTCACGGCCAGGTGTTTTGGATTGTTCAGCGGACGCCAGATCCATTCGCCATTGCCGGCATGGATCGACAGGCCGCTGGAATCATGCAGTTCGCGACGGTAGTTCAGCACCTTGGATGGTTGGTTGGCGCCGAACAGGTACATGCTGGTCAACGGGGCAACGCCGAGCTTGGTGACGCGATCACGCAGGAACATGCGCGACTTCACGTCGACAACGGTATCGGTACCCGGACGCAGGGTCAGGCGATAGGCGCCGGTGGCCCGTGGCGAATCCAGCAGGGCGAAGATCACCAGATGCTTGTCGGTCGGTTTCGGGCGCTGGATCCAGAATTCGCGGAAACGTGGGAATTCTTCACCGGATGGCAACGCGGTATCGATGGCCATGCCACGGGCGGACAAACCGTAGGTCTGGCCCTTGCCGATGACGCGGAAGTAGCTCGCGCCCAGCATGGTCATGATTTCGTCCTGTTTGTCGGCCTTGTTGATCGGGTACAACACGCGGAAACCCGCGTAGCCCAACTGCTCAGTGGCCTTTGGATCGAATTTCACATCGTCGAAATCAAAGCGCGAAGGGTCGTACTTGATCTCTTCGACGGTCGTCGCGGTGATTTCGTTGATTTTCACCGGCGTGTCGAAATGCATGCCCTGGTGATAGAAGGACAGCCTGAAAGGCGTCTTCTGGTCGGCCCATTCGGCTTTTTCGGTGCGGAAACGGATTTTTTGATAGTCAGCGAATTTCATTTCGCGGAATTCGTTCGGCAGATTGCTGCGCGGGGCTTCGTATTTTTGCCCGGCCAGTTCTTGAGCCTTCGCCGATACATCATCCAGGCTGAATGCCCACAGTTGGCCCGCGCCGAACAGGCAAAACAGGGCCGAGCCCGCTACCAGAGCGTTTCTAAACCGTTTGGCAGTCATTTTTGGTGCATTACAGGGACTAACAATCACGAGCAACCCTCGCCGAAAACAGATCAAAAAACCAACGGCCAGATAAAGTATCTGCAAGGTATCGGCATTGAAAAACCGATCTTGCGGAACACTCTTGCCAAGTTGGCGAGCATTGTTCCGACTCCTATGGGACAAAATGATTCCCCAAAGGGTCCAGGACAAGTCTCTACCTAAGTCAAATGGACCAGCGGACGCTGATCCCCCGTAGCGCGCGATTATCTAGTAGGCCGCGTGACAACGCATCAGGCGTAGCAAAGTATTTATCGAGAAAACTCCCTGTTTAGCCTCGAAACAGAACCGAAAAGTTGTTTCAAACGCTTTCAGGCCTGTAACAGGAAGGTTACCGGGCCGTCGTTGACCAGATGCACTTGCATGTTGGCGCCGAATCTACCTGATGCCACAGTGCCATGCACCTGTTTCGCCTGGTTTACGAGATAGTCGAACAACTCCTCGCCCAAGGCCGGAGGTGCGGCCGTCGAAAAGCTGGGGCGCAAACCGCTTTTGGTGTCCGCCGCCAGGGTGAACTGCGACACCAGCAGCAACCCACCGCCTACATCCGCCAAGGACAGGTTCATCTTGTCGTCGGCGTCACTGAATACCCGATAGTTAAGCAGTTTATGCAGGAGTTTGTCGGCGATGGCCCGGGTATCCCCAGGCTCGACTGCCACCAGCACCAGCAGGCCCTGGTCTATGGCGCCGACGATTTCGCCCGACACTTCGACCCGGGCGCCACTGACCCGTTGCAGCAGCCCCTTCATGCTTCTTCGGGCGGCAGGTCGAGCAGGCGCCGGGCCATTTGCGCTGCGGCGCGCACCAGTGCATCGGTAATGCCTGGCTCCGAGGCGGCGTGGCCGGCGTCGCGGATCACTTGCAGTTCACTGTTGGGCCAGTTCTGGTGCAATTCCCAGGCATTGTCCAGCGGACAGATAACGTCGTAGCGACCGTGCACGATGACGCCCGGCAGATGGGCGATCTTGCCCATGTCGCGAATCAGCTGGTTCGGCTGGAGGAAAGCGTTGTTGGTGAAGTAGTGGCATTCGATCCGGGCGATCGACAACGCGCGCTGCGGCTCGGAGAAGCGGTCGACCACCAGCGGGTTCGGGCGCAGGGTCGCGGTCCGGCCTTCCCAGGTGGACCAGGCCTTGGCCGCGTGCATCTGGGCGATCTGGTCGTTACCGGTCAGGCGCTTGTGGAAGGCGCTGAGCAGGTCGTCGCGTTCGTCCAGCGGGATCGGCGCGATATAGTCCTGCCAGTAGTCGGGAAACAGGCGACTGGCACCGGCCTGGTAGAACCACTCGATTTCCTGCGGGCGGCAAAGAAAGATCCCCCGCAGGATCAGGCCGTGTACCCGCTCCGGGTGGGTCTGGGCGTAGGCCAGGGCCAGGGTCGAACCCCAGGAACCGCCAAACAGCACCCATTTCTCGATGCCAAGGTGCTTGCGGATACGCTCCAGGTCTTCGACCAGATCCCAGGTGGTGTTGTTTTCCAGGCTGGCATGGGGGGTGGAGCGACCACAGCCACGCTGGTCGAAGGTGACGATGCGGTACAGGTTCGGATCGAAGTAGCGACGACTCTGCGCATCGCAGCCGGCACCCGGGCCGCCGTGAATGAACACCACCGGCAAGCCTTCCGGGGAGCCGCTTTCATCGACATAGAGCGTGTGGGTGTCATCGACAGCCAGATCGTGCCGGGCATGGGGTTTGATCTGCGGGTACAAAGTCTGCATTGCGCGCTCCGTAAGGGGTCGAGTCATCCCTGTGGGGACTTCTATTTAGTCTGCCGTCCGGCATCATAAACCCGAACGACATCAATGAGCATGTCCCCTGCGCAGTCAAAGCGTGTCAGCCAGGTACGCCAGCAGTGTGCGATACATCTGATCGACCTCGCGCACCTGGCCCCGCGCCCGTAGACAACCGTGGACCAGGCCTTCGCCAACATACAACACAGCGCCTGCTCCTGCGGCGTTCAGCCGCTCGCTGTAGAGCACGCCGTCATCGCGCAACGGATCCCATTGCGCCACGCCAATCCATGCCGGCGGCAGGCCGCTCAGGTTATCGGCCAGCAGCGGCATGGCGCCGGGCGACAAGGGGGCGTCGCCCAGATATAGCCGGTGATAGTCGTCAAGGTCGCGGCTGCTTAATAGAGGCGCATCGGCGCATTCACGGCGCGACGGCAGATGGGCCGGGCCACCAAGGGCTGGATAAATCAGCACCTGGGCCCGAGGCAACGTTTGCCCGGCATCGCGCAAGGCCAGGCATAACGCGGCAGCAAGATTGCCACCGGCACTGTCCCCCGCCACCAGCCGACGACGCGGGTCGATGGCAAAGGGCAAACTTGCCAGATGCCGCCACACCGCGAGGCAATCGTCCAGAGCGGCCGGAAACGGATGCTCCGGGGCCAGCCGATAATCCACCGCCACGACCAGCGCACCAAGAGTGGCGGCCAGTTCCATGCAGATGAAGTCGTGGGAGTCCAGGTCCCCCACCACCCAGCCGCCACCGTGCAAGTAGAGGATGCACGGCCAGCCTGGGAGCGGTGCCGCCGTTCGCGGGTGATAGGCCCGCACCGCCACAGCGGCCAGCTCGAAGTCCTCGACCACCAGCGTCTGCGGACGAGGCGGCGTGAACGCCCGGCACATCTGGCTGTAGGCCTGGCGCATGCCGGCGAGGCTGTCGTCCGGGCTGCTGAAGCTCAGGGTTTTGGCGATGAAGGCTGACATTGCCTGGGAGAGTGGATAAGCCATTGTGGTTTTGCCCATGGGCTTAAAGGAAACGGCTCAGAAGCTTTTGTGGCGAGGGAGCTTGCTCCCGCTGGGCTGCGCAGCGGCCCCAAAATTTTGCGAGCGCTACGCACTCGAGCGGGAGCAAGCTCCCTCGCCACATAGATCTGCGATGCCACTAAGCTGCATCAAGGCTTGAGGCTGGCCTGGACCGCCGCTACGCCATCCTTGCCATCGAAGCTGGTCACACCGGCCAGCCAACGCTGGAGATCTTCGGGGTGGTCGCGCAGCCATTGCCGGGCGACGTCCTGAGGCGTCTTGCGCTCCATGATCGGCACCATCAACTGGCTTTCCTGGGCTGCGGTGAAGGTCAGGTTTTCCAGCAACCGGTTTACGTTCGGGCAACGCTGGGCGTAGTCCGGCGCGGTCACGGTGGAGACGGTTGCGGCGCCTTCGTTCGGACCGTAGACGTCTTCGCTGCCGGTCAGGTAGCTGATGTTCATGTTGATGTTCATCGGGTGTGGGGTCCAGCCGACGAAAACCACGAACTCCTTGCGATTCACCGCCCGCTGCACCGCGGCGAGCATGCCCGCCTCACCGGATTCGATCAGCTTGAAGTCCTTGAGGCCGAAGTGGTTGGTCTCGATCATGGTCTTGATGGTGGTATTGGCCCCACTCCCAGGCTCAATGCCGTAGATCTTGCCACCCAGCTGATCCTTGAACCGCGCGATGTCGGCAAAGGTCTTGAGCCCTGCGGCAGCCACATAGTCGGGTACCGCCAATGTCGCCTGGGCATCGGCCAGGCTTGGCTTGTCCAATACCTTCACTTGGTTGGCGGCCAGGAATGGCGCGATGTTCTTGTCCATCGCCGGTTTCCAGTAGCCCAGGAAGATGTCGAGGCGCTTGTCGCGGATGCCGGCAAAGATGATCTGCTGCACGGCGCTGGTCTGCTTGCTGTCGTAGCCCAGCCCGGTGAGCAGCACATCGGCCATGCCGCTGGTGGCGATCACGTCAGTCCAGTTGACCACGCCCATGCGCACGGCCTGGCAGGACGCCGGCTCAGCGGCCATAGCCCCGGCGCTCATTAATGCAGTACCACAGAGGAACGACAGACAGCGTTTGAACAGTCTTTTCATCGCGAGGGTCTCGTGCGGCAGCGGATTATTGTGAGCCGGTGTCTTGGTGCACCGTGCCACAGACATTACGCAGCGCCGAGGGAGTGGAAGTGACCTGTGGCGACCCGGTTTTGCACGGTGGCGACAGGTTGATTGCGGTGAAGGCTGTTGTGGCGAGGGCGCTTGCTCCCGCTGGGCTGCGCAGCGGCCCCAAGATTTTGCGAGCGCTACGCACTCGAGCGGGAGCAAGCTCCCTCGCCACAACAGCTGCCTCGCCACAAATTAGTGTTTGTAGGTCTGCCGCCCCCACGCCAACAAGCCTTCGAGCAACGCCTTGAGTACCACCTGCGTCGGTTCCGCCAGGTCGGCGCGGTAGTTGAACGGTTCGAACTCTTCCATATAGGTGCTCTGGCACAGTTCCAGCTGCACGGCGTGGATGTCTTCAGCCGGATTGCCATAGTGCCGCGTGATGTGCCCGCCTTTGAAGCGCCCGTTGAGCACATGGGTGTACGCGCCGTGACGCGCACAAATGGCTTCGAGCTGGCTGGCCAGCGCCGGGTCGCAACTGGCGCCGTTGAATGTACCGAGGTTGAAGTCCGGCAGCTTGCCGTCGAACAGGTGCGGGATCACCGAGCGGATCGAATGCGCATCGAACAGCAAGGCATAGCCGAACTCAGCCTTGAGCCGCGCCAGTTCCTGCTGCAAGGCTTGGTGGTACGGCATCCAGACCTGTTGTAGATAAGTCGCCCGCTCCTCAACCGACGGCTCCAGCCCTTCGCGAAACAACGGCACGCCATCGAACAAGGTCGCCGGGTACAAGCCGGTGGTGGCGCCGACGTACATTGGTTTGTCATCGGCGGGACGGTTCAGATCGACGACGAACCGTGAATACTCGGCAGCCAAGGTGCTGGCGCCCAGTTCAGCAGCGAACTCATAAAGCCTGGGGATGTGCCAGTCGGTGTCCGGCAGGCTCTGGGCCTCGGGGATCAGCCCGGCCTGCACCGCCGGCGTCAGGCGCAGCCCGGCGTGGGGCATGCTGATCAGCATCGGCACGCGCCCTTGCTTGAAATTCAGGACCTTTTCCACAAGTGTTCTCCTCAATCGACTTCAACGCCGTGACGCACGACGCGTTTTTCCAGGTCACCACCGAGCCAGTAAGACAGGTCGGCCGGCCGGTCGATGTGCCAGGCGACAAAATCCGCCACCTTGCCGGCCTCCAGCGAACCGTGGGTAGCCGCCATGCCCAAGGCCTGGGCCGCGTGGATTGTCGCACCGGCCAAGGCTTCTTCAGGCGTCATCCGGAAACACGTGCAAGCCATGTTCAACATCAAGCGCAGCGACAACGCCGGCGACGTCCCGGGGTTGAGGTCGCTGGCCACGGCGATTTTCACGCCGTGCTTGCGCAAGGCGTCCATGGGCGGCAGTTGGGTTTCACGCAGGAAATAGAACGCGCCCGGCAGCAACACCGCCACCGTGCCGGATTCGGCCATGGCCCTGGCATCGTCCTCGGTCATGAATTCCAAGTGATCGGCCGACAGCGCCTGGTACCGCGCCGCCAGGCTTGAGCCGTGCAGCGACGACAGTTGCTCGGCGTGCAGCTTCACCGGCAGCCCCAATCGTTGCGCGGTGATGAACACCCGCTCGACCTGCGCCGGAGAAAACGCCAGGTATTCGCAAAAGGCATCTACCGCGTCCACCAAGCCTTCGGCCGCCAGGGCCGGGAGCATCTCGCAGCAGATATGCTCAATGTAGTCATCAGCGCGATCAGCGTATTCCGGCGGCAAGGCGTGGGCTGCCAGGCAGGTGCTGCGCACGCTGACCGGCAACTCGGCGCCGAGGCGACGGATGACACGCAGGATCTTGCGCTCGCTTGTCAGGTCCAGGCCGTAGCCGGACTTGATTTCAACCGTGGTTACGCCGTCACGCATCAGGCTTTTCAGGCGCTTGGCGGCGCTGGCGAACAACTCGTCTTCACTGGCAGCGCGGGTGGCGCGCACGGTACTGGCGATGCCGCCGCCGGCTGCGGCGATTTCGGCGTAGCTGGCGCCTTGCAGGCGCTGTTCGAATTCACCGCTGCGG
Source organism: Pseudomonas sp. Q12-87 (assembly GCF_001269755.1). Taxonomy (NCBI): domain Bacteria; kingdom Pseudomonadati; phylum Pseudomonadota; class Gammaproteobacteria; order Pseudomonadales; family Pseudomonadaceae; genus Pseudomonas; species Pseudomonas sp. Q12-87. The sequence continues at coordinate 27,965 of NZ_LHVI01000036.1, forward strand.
TTACCGCCAAACACGCTGTGGGTGTGACAATCGATCAGCCCCGGCGTGACCCAGGCGCCCTTGAGATCGTTGACCGCCGGGTAGTCGCCCGTCGGCAGCTCGGTACGCGGACCGATCCATTGAATGTGCTCGCCTTGGGTGACGATGGCGGCGTCTTCGATGATCGAGTAGACGCCCTGGGCCATGGTGGCGGCGTGGCAGTTTTGCCAGAGGGTTTTCATCCCGGTTTCCTCGAATTATTCATGTTCGTATCGCGAGCAGGCTCGCTCCCACATGGAACGCGCAAGACTTGTGGGAGCGGGCTTGCTCGCGAAGACGGTGGCAGATTTTGCATTGATGCAAGCTGATCCACCGCTTTCGCGAGCAGGCTCGCTCCCACAGGGGTTTTGAGTACAGCAGAAAACCTTGTGGGAGCGAGCTTGCTCGCGATGAGGCCCTTACAGGCTCGGCAACAATTGCGCCGTGACCAGCTCGTTCAGGCAACGACTGGCCAACAGTTCAGTGGCTGCGTTGATGTCCGGCGCAAAGAACCGGTCCTTTTCATAAAACGGCACTTCTGCCCGCAAGAGAGCACGGACCTGTTCCAGCTTCGAGGAAGTCTTCAAGCCGCCCCGCAGGTCCAAGCCTTGGCAAGCCGCCAGCCATTCAACCGCCAGGATCCCACGGGTGTTCTCGGCCATTTCCCACAGGCGCTTGCCAGCGGCTGGGGCCATGGAGACGTGGTCCTCCTGGTTGGCGGACGTTGGCAGGCTGTCCACCGAATGAGGATGGGACAGCGCCTTGTTTTCGCTGGCCAGTGCGGCGGCAGTGACCTGAGCGATCATGAAGCCGGAGTTCACCCCGCCATTGGCCACCAGGAACGGCGGCAGTTGCGACATGTGCTTGTCCATCATTAACGAAATCCGGCGTTCGCTCAGGGAGCCGATCTCGGCAATCGCCAACGCCATGTTGTCGGCGGCCATGGCCACCGGTTCGGCGTGGAAGTTGCCGCCGGAGATCACGTCGCCCTCGGCGGCGAATACCAGCGGGTTATCCGACACCGCGTTGGCTTCGATCACCAGCACTTCGGCGGCCTGGCGGAACTGGGTCAGGCAGGCGCCCATCACTTGCGGCTGGCAGCGCAGGGAGTACGGGTCTTGGACTTTGTCGCAGTTCTGGTGCGAATCGGACACTTCGCTGCGCTCGCCCAGCAGCTCGCGGTAAGCGGCGGCGGCATCGATCTGGCCTTTCTGGCCGCGTGCGGCATGGATGCGTGCATCGAACGGCGAGCGCGAACCGAGCACCGCTTCCACCGTCAGGCTGCCCAGGGCCAGGGCGCCGGCGAACAGGTCTTCGCCTTCAAACAGGCCACGCAAGGCAAACGCGGTGGATACCTGGGTGCCGTTGAGCAGCGCCAGGCCTTCTTTCGCCGCCAGGGTCAGCGGCGCGAGGCCGGCCACTTTCAGTGCGTCGACCGCCGGCAGCCATTCGCCTTTGTAGCGGGCCTTGCCTTCGCCCAGCAGCACCAGGGACATGTGGGCCAGCGGCGCGAGGTCGCCGGAAGCGCCGACCGAACCTTTCAGCGGGATATGCGGGTAGACCTCGGCATTGATCAGCGCGATCAGCGCATCGATCACCTGCCGACGGATGCCGGAAAATCCGCGGCTCAGGCTGTTGACCTTGAGCACCATGACCAGGCGCACCAATGCATCGCTGATCGGTTCGCCCACGCCGGCGGCATGGGACAACACCAGGGAGCGCTGCAGGTTTTCCAAGTCTTCGCTGGCGATGCGGGTCGAGGCCAGCAGGCCGAAACCGGTGTTGATGCCGTAGGCGGTGCGGTTCTCGGCGAGAATCTGTTCCACGCAGGCGACGCTGGCTTCGATCTGCGCCGAGGCGCTGGCGTCGAGACTGAGGGTCACCGGCTGTTGGTAGATGTCACGCAATTGAGCCAGGCTCAGTTGGCCGGGGATCAGGTTCAAGGCAGTCATTTATTGCTCCTTTTGAGAGTTTTGTTGTTTAACCCGTCAGTCGCTCCGGAATGTTCCGTTATCCGTCACCCGCGCTTTTTGAGCGATGGCGCCTTGGCACGCTGACGCTTTTTTGATCAATTCAAATTCGGTAACACGCTGCGCAGCAGATTGGGGTCCTTGAGGACTTCGGCGGCACTGGCAATATCCGGCGCCAACCAGCGATCCTGGTCATAAGCCGGAACGCGCTGACGCAATAGTTTCCAGGCGATATCGGTGCCGGCGCCGAAGCGCTGCGTTTTAAGAAATTCAAACGCCTGGGCCGCCAGCAGATATTCGATGGCGAGGATCTGCGTGCAGTTTTCCAATGCCCTGTGCAGCTTGAGCGCGGCGTTGGTGCCCATGCTCAGATGATCTTCCTGCAGGCCCGAGGTGACGAAGTTGTCGAGCACGGCCGGTTGCGCCAGCTGGCGATTTTCTGCACACAACGACGCCGCCACGTATTGCACGATCATCATCCCCGAATTCACCCCAGGATTGGCCACCAGGAAGGCCGGCAAGCCGCTGACATGAGGATTGATCAGGCGATCGAGACGGCGCTCGGCGATGGAGCCGATCTCGGCCATGGCAATCGCCAGCAGATCAGCCGCCATCGCCACCGATTGGCCGTGGGGATTGGCCTGGGACATGACACGGAAATTTTCCGGCGTACCCAGCAACAGCGGGTTATCGGTGGCGGCGTTGAGTTCGGTTTCGATCTGCTGCCGCGCGTGGGCCAGCTGATCGCGAGCGGCGCCATGCACCTGGGGAATCGAGCGAATGCTCAAGGCATCCTGGGTGCGAATGCCCAGGCTTGAAGCGATGACTTCGCTGCCGTCCAGCAGGGCCCGCAAGTTGACCCCGACCTGTTGCATGCCCGGATGCGGCTTGAGGGCGATGATCTCGGCATCGAACGCGGCGATCTGCCCGCGCTGGGCTTCGAAACTCATGGCGCCGATTACATCGGCCCATTGGAGCAGTCGCGTGGCATCGGCCAGGGCCAGGCAGCTGAGACCGGTCATGCACGGCGTACCGTTGACCAGGCACAAACCGTCCTTGGCACCCAGCTGTACCGCTTGCAGGCCTTCGGCGGCCAGGGCCTGTTGTGCCGACACGATTTGCCCACGATAGCTGACGTTGCCCACGCCCAGCAGCGCGATGCTGATGTGGGCCATGTGGGTCAGGTAACCCACCGATCCCTGGGACGGCACTTGTGGCGTGATGCCCTGGTTGAGCAGCGCCAACAGGGCTTCCACTACCCGGCGATGAATGCCGGACTTGCCCTGGCTGTAGTTGAGGATGGCGGCGCAGAGAATCGCCCGGACCTGCTCATCGGCCAGCGGCGCGCCGACGCCACAGGCATGGCTGAGTAAGGTGTTGCGCGACAGTTGGCTGAGCTGTTCGTCCTTGAGCGAGACATTGCACAGGGCCCCCAGGCCGGTGTTGACGCCATAGGCGCGCTCGCCGCTTTCGACGATGCGCTGCACGATGGCCTGGGCATTGTCGATCCGCGCCCAGGCCTGGGCCGACAGCTCGAGCACCGCGCCGAAGCGGGCGACGGCGACCACATCCTGCCAACGTAACGGGGCGTCGGCGATTACGATTTTTTCAGCCTGGGACATCTTCAACCTCATGCTTGCAACCTGAACATAGATGCAGCTTTGCCGACGCCTTCGCGAGCAAGCCCGCTCCCACAGGGGTACGCATTCCAATGTGGGAGCGGGCTTGCTCGCGAAGAGGCCAGTCCAGTCACCCAAAAAACCTCAAACCACCGCTGCCCTTCGCTGCACAAACCGATCAACATATTCATCCGCCGGCGAGTGCAGGATTTCCCGGGGGGTGCCGACCTGGATCAGCTTGCCGTCCTTGAGAATCGCGATGCGGTTGCCGATGCGCACGGCCTCGTCGAGGTCGTGGGTGATGAAGACGATGGTCTTGTGCAAGGTCTTTTGCAGCTCCAGCAACTGATCCTGCATTTCGGCGCGGATCAGCGGGTCGAGGGCGCTGAAGGCTTCGTCCATCAGGATGATGTCGGTGTCCGCCGCCAGGGCACGGGCCAGGCCCACACGCTGACGCATGCCGCCGGAAAGTTGGTGCGGATATTTATTCTCGTAGCCTTTCAACCCCACGGTGTTGATCCAGTGCAGCGCTCGTTCGGCGCACACCTGCTTGCTCTCACCGCGCACTTTCAAGCCGTAGGCGACGTTGTCCAGCACGCTTTTATGCGGCAGCAGGCCGAAGCTCTGGAACACCATGCTGATCTTGTGCCGGCGAAATTCGCGCAACGCGTCCATGTCCAGTTTCAGGATGTCTTCACCGTCCACCAGGATCGCGCCGCTGGTAGGGTCGATCAGTCGGTTGAAATGGCGCACCAGGGTGGACTTGCCGGAACCGGACAAGCCCATGATCACGAAAATCTCGCCGGTGCCGATGCTCAGCGACAAATCGTTTACGCCGACCACGCAGCCGGTTTCGGCCAGCACCTGATCCTTGGTCTTGTTCTGGTGGATCAGCGCCAAGGCTTCCTTGGAGCGATTGCCGAAAATCTTGAAGACGTTCTTCACTTCGATCTTGCTGATGGCTGCGTTGCTCATTTGCTCACCTCATGCCGAGGACGACCATAGGCCTGGGTAATGCGGTCGATGACCACGGCGAGGATCACGATGGCCAGGCCGGCTTCCAGGCCGCGTCCGACGTTGAGGGTCTGGATGCCCACCAGCACGTCCTCGCCCAGGCCACGGGCGCCGATCATCGAGGCGATCACCACCATCGACAGGGCCATCATGGTGGTCTGGTTGATCCCGGCCATGATGCTCGGCAGGGCCAGCGGCAGTTGCACGCCGAACAGCTGTTGCCAGCGGTTGGCGCCGAAGGCGTTGATGGCTTCCATCACTTCGCCGTCCACTTGGCGAATGCCCAGGTCGGTCAGGCGAATCAAGGGTGGCGCGGCGTAGATCACCGTGGCGAAAATCGCCGGGACCTTGCCCAGGCCGAACAGCATCAACACCGGAATCAGGTACACGAAGCTTGGCATGGTCTGCATGATGTCCAGCAACGGCATCAGCACCGAACGCAGGCGATTGCTGCGCGCCGAAAGAATGCCCAGGGGAATGCCGATCAACACTGAAATCAGCGTCGCGACCAGCATCAGCGCGAGGGTCTGCATCAGTTTGTCCCACAGGCCCACCGCGCCCACCAGAAACAGCAGGCCGACGATCACCGCCGTGGCCACGACCTTGCGGGTGGCATGCCAGGCGATGCCGCCGACGATGGCCAGCATCAACCACCAGGGGGCCATGCGCAGCAGGCCTTCGAGGTTGACGATGGCCCACAGCAGCGTGTCGGATATCTGCCGGAACACATCGCCATAGTTGGTCACCAGAGCGTCGACCCAACCGTTGACCCAGTCGGCGATGGAGAAGGTAAAACTTTCGGGAAACATAAGAGACTCTCGATCAAGTGGATGCGGTGAACGTCCCGACCAGCCCCACGGTTGGCCGGGAAATATTCGACCTACAGAGCCGCGTCGATTTTCTTGGCAGCGTCGTCGCTTACCCAGGCGTGCCAGACTTCAGGATGTTCCTTCAGGAAGATCTTCGCCAGTTTCGGCGACTCGATCCGCTCCTTGGCCATGCGTCCAAGGTTCTGGTTCAAGATATCGATGGGCAGGTTGACCTTTTCCAGCACCGCTACCAGCTCCGGGGCTTGTTCGTGGAAGGTCTTGGACAGGCCGACCTTGATGTTCACGCTTTTATCCACGCCGGGTTTTTCTTCCAGTTTAACCAGGTCCACCTGGCCCATCAGCGGCGTTGGCGACCAGTAGTAGAACAGGATCGGCTCGCCACGCTTGTAGCTCGACAGCACTGCGGCATCCAGGGCCGGGCCGGTGCCTGGACGGAAGTTGGTGTAGGTTTTTTCCAGGCCATAGCTTTTCAGCATTTCGCTGTTGTCCAGCTCACAGGTCCAACCGGCCGGGCAATTATAGAAACGGCCCTTGGACGGTTCTTCCGGGTCCTTGAACACGGCAGCGTACTGGCCCAGGTCGGCAATGTTCTTCAGGCCCGGCGCCTTGGCTTCGAGCTTGCGCTTGGCGTCACCTTCAACCACGTAGCGCGGCACGTACCAGCCTTCGATGGCGCCCACGACCGGGGCGCCGACGCCAACCACTTTGCCGGCCTTCTCGGCCTTGTTCCAGACTTCGCTGCGGCCGACCCATTCTTCGGCAAATACCTGGATGTCGTTGCTGCTCAGGGCGTTCTCCATGGTGATGGAGTTGCCCGGCAGGCTGTCGGTCTTGCAGTCGTAGCCTTTTTCCAGCACCACTTGCAGGACATCGGTCAGCAGCATGGCGCTTTCCCAGTTCAGGCCGGCGAACTTCACCGGTTTACCCGACTCGCACCAACCCGCCGCTTGCGTGGCGCCGGCACTGGCCAGCAGGCCCATGGAAAGCAACGTGGTCAGCAGGGTCTTGTTCGTTTTCATTGTGTGACGCTCCTAATCAGTGAATTGGCTTACGGCAGTCAAGAGGCATCCAGCCCTGTCAACGTCCCATCAGACCGCTTGGATGCGGCCCGCCCTGCTCGGTTGTGCGTCAACCGCGTCCTGCTCGACCGGCAGGATCAATTGATCAGGTACAGCGCTGTGCCATTTCTTGGCGCAGACGTAATAGAGCGCCGCCGGAACCACCAGGCCGATGATCCAGGAAATATCCACGCCACCCATGGCTTCCACCAGCGGACCGGTATAGAACTTGGTGGCGATGAACGGCAATTGAACCAGGACACCGAAGACATAGATGCTGATGCCAAGGGGATTCCAACGACCGTAGCGACCGCTCGGGTCGGCCAGCGCCGGCACGTCATAGTGCTCGCGAGTGATGCAGTAGTAGTCCACCAGGTTGATCGCGCTCCAGGGCGTAAAGAATGCGAGCAAGAACAGGATGAAAGACTTGAACGCGCCGAGGAAAGAATGCTGGCCGAGCAGCGCGATCAGGGTCGCGGTACCGACGATGACCAGCACGAAGACCAGACGTTGCAAGCGCGTTACGTTCAGGTGGCCACGAAAACCGCTGATGATGGTCGCGATGCACATGAAGCTGCCGTAGGAGTTCAGCGTCGAGATGGTGACCTTGCCGAACGCGATGCTGAAATACAGCAACGCAGCGGTGGCGCCGGTACCCCCCAGGCCAACGATGTAGGCCACTTCATGACCGGCGAACTGCCCGTTGGCCGAAGCGGCGGCAAACACACCGAGGATCATCGCCACCTGTGCACCGATGACCGAACCGGCGCCAGCGGCAAAGAAAGTCTTTACCGAGGAAGTCTTGCTCGGCAGGTAACGCGAATAATCCGCCACGTAGGGGCCGAACGCGATCTGCCAAGAGGCCGCGAGCGACACCGCCAGCAGGAAACTGCTCCAGCTGAAATGGCGGATTTGCAGGAGTGCGCCAACGTCCGTCTGGCTGATCAGGCGAGCGAACAGGTAAACAAAGGCAATCACACCAATCACACTGGCGACACGGCCAATGAAGTGAATCACCCGATACCCGAGCACCGTGACCAGCACGATGACGCTGGCAAAAATGAGGATGCCAACACTGTCGCTGACGCTAAACAACTGGCCCAGCGCCTGGCCGGAAAGCACGGTTCCGGTTGCGGTGAAACCCAGGTACATCAGGCACACCAACACGATCGGGATCGCCGCGCCATAAACACCAAACTGCACCCGGCTGGAGATCATCTGCGGCAGGCCAAGCTTGGGCCCTTGGGCGGCATGCAACGCCATGACGCCACCGCCGAGCAGTTGGCCGATCAGCAAACCGATCAACGACCAGAACACATCACCGCCCAGCACCACCGCCAAGGCACCGGTGACAATTGCCGTGATCTGCAGGTTGGCCCCCATCCAGAGGGTGGACTGGCTCAACAGACGACCATGTCTCTCCGCTTCCGGGATGTAGTCGATCGAACGTTTTTCGATCAACGGCTTGCTGCTTGCGCGTGTGCTGGTGACAGCCATGGTTCAACCTCTGTGGATTGTTCTGGAATTCGTTTGCGCCGCGTCCCTGTGGGAGCGGGCTTGCTCGCGAATGCGGTGTGTCATTCAACACATGTGTCGGATGTAAAACCGCCTTCGCGAGCAAGCCCGCTCCCACAGAGGGATTGGGTTATTTGCCAGTGATCATCGGCAAGTTCAGCCCCTGTTCCTTGGCGCAATCAATGGCGATCTGGTAACCGGCATCGGCATGGCGCATCACGCCAGTGCCCGGGTCGTTGTGCAGCACGCGGGCAATGCGCTCGGCCGCTTCGTCGGTACCGTCGCAAACAATCACCATCCCCGAATGCTGGGAGAAGCCCATGCCGACGCCGCCACCGTGGTGCAGCGAAACCCAGGTCGCGCCGCTGGCGGTGTTGAGCAAGGCGTTGAGCAACGGCCAGTCGGAGACGGCATCGGAACCGTCCTGCATGGATTCGGTTTCACGGTTCGGGCTCGATACAGAGCCGGAGTCCAGGTGGTCACGGCCGATCACGATCGGTGCGGACAGCTCGCCGCTGCGCACCATTTCGTTGAAGGCCAGGCCCAGCTTGGCGCGCTGGCCCAGGCCGACCCAGCAGATACGCGCTGGCAAGCCCTGGAAACTGATGCGCTCGCGAGCCATGTCCAGCCAGTTGTGCAGGTGAGCATCGTCCGGGATCAGTTCCTTGACCTTGGCGTCGGTCTTGTAGATGTCTTGCGGGTCGCCCGACAGCGCGGCCCAGCGGAACGGACCAATACCGCGGCAGAACAGCGGACGAATGTAGGCCGGGACGAACCCTGGGAAATCGAAGGCATTTTCGACGCCCTCTTCCTGGGCCATCTGGCGGATGTTGTTGCCGTAGTCGAAGGTCGGCACGCCCATTTTCTGGAAGGCCAGCATGGCTTTGACGTGGACGGCCATCGATTGCTTGGCGGCCTTCACCACGGCAGCCGGTTCGGTCTTGGCCCGGGCACGGTACTCGTCCCAGGTCCAGCCGGCCGGCAGGTAACCGTTGAGCGGGTCGTGGGCGCTGGTCTGGTCGGTGACCATGTCGGGGCGTACACCGCGACGGACCATTTCCGGCAGGATTTCAGCGGCGTTGCCGCACAGCGCGATGGAAATCGCCTTGCCTTCGGCAGTGTATTTCTCGATACGGGCCAGGGCGTCGTCCAGGTCGGTGGCCTGCTCGTCGACGTAGCGGGTCTTGAGGCGGAAATCGATGCTCACCTGTTGGCATTCGATGTTCAGCGAGCAAGCACCGGCCAAAGTGGCGGCCAAGGGTTGCGCACCGCCCATGCCGCCCAGACCGGCGGTCAGGACCCAGCGACCCTTGAGGTTGTTGTCGTAGTGCTGGCGACCGGCTTCGACGAAGGTTTCATAGGTGCCTTGGACAATGCCCTGGCTGCCGATGTAGATCCAGCTGCCGGCGGTCATCTGGCCGTACATGGCCAGGCCCTTGGCATCCAGTTCGTTGAAGTGTTCCCAGGTGGCCCAGTGCGGCACCAGGTTGGAGTTGGCGATCAGTACGCGTGGCGCGTTGGAGTGGGTCTTGAACACGCCGACCGGCTTGCCGGATTGCACCAGCAGGGTTTCGTCGTCATTCAGGTTGGTCAGGCTTTCCACGATTTTGTCGTAGCACTCCCAGTTGCGCGCCGCGCGGCCGATGCCACCGTAGACCACCAGCTCCTTGGGGTTCTCTGCCACTTCCGGGTCGAGGTTGTTCATCAACATGCGCAGCGGTGCTTCAGTCAGCCAGCTCTTGGCGGTCAGCGTGTTACCGCGTGGGGCGCGAATTTCAACGTCACGGTATTTTTCGGGTTTGCGGGTAGCGTCGGTCACAGCAAAAACTCCTCAGCGATCAATCCAGACCAGCCCGGGCAGTGGGCAGCGATTTAGCGAACGTTGCGTAGAAGATCGGTGACTCATACGCATACGTCTTTACTTGTATGTACAAGCATATGCAATCAAGCGGCCAACTTGTTGGTGAGGTGTTCAAGAATAATTCGAGGCGTGGCTGTAAGGCGCTGACTAGAGGGGTCTAGCAGGCGGATGAAATTTCTGGAGGGTTTTTTACGAAGGCGTCGGGGCGGGCAGGAATGCGTGATATTGCGTCACGCTGGGGCATTCGGTAACAAGTTGGTGCGCTTGGAGGGAACAATGAGGTGGGCTTTTTGTGGCGAGGGAGCTTGCTCCCGCTGGGTGGCGAAGCCGCCCCAAGCATTTGTGCTGAAACAAAGAACTTGGGCCTGCTGCGCAGTCCAGCGGGAGCAAGCTCCCTCGCCACAGGGGATCCAGGCTGAAGTTAGCGAGCCGTCAGTTCGATCACGCAACATTGGCCATGGGTGGAGATATCCAGCAGCCCGGTGTTACCACTCAATTGCAAACAGTCGTAGAGGCCCAGGTTCACGTCGGACTCACCGAGCCTGACCGCCAACCCCGGAGCCGCGCTGAACACCAGCACCGTCCCCGCTTCGCTGAAGAACCGCTGCTGGCCTCCCAGCCATTGCAACCGTGCGCGGTAACGCTGCGGCGCGTAAATCAGGTTGAAGTCGCGAATCGGCCCGCCCAGCAGCGAGCATTGGACATGGCTTTCGCCGCTGAACGCGAAGGGGTCCAGTGGACGCAACGGCCGGGTGGCCTGGCCATCGACATTCAGGGTCATGCCGTCACCCTGCAAGACGCTGATGATCCGCTCGTAACCGGCGAAGGTGGAGAAGCCCCCCGACTCAGCGATGTCGGCAATCGACAGACGCCAGCCGAAACCCTCCAGGCCGGTACCGGCATCGCGGGTGATTTCTTCGGTGCTGCCGCCACCGTTTTTCCACGGCATGCGTGGGTAATCCGCAGCGCGTAAAACCTTCAAGTCGCTCATTTATGAAAACGCCCTTCCAGACGATGACGGGAACCGGGGTGGATCAGGCGCGCGGCAGTCACTGGCTGACGACCGGACCAGGTGCGGCGGCGGATCAGCAGGCATGGCTCGCCCTTTTCGATCTGCAGCAGCTTGCATTCGCTCGGCTCGGCCAGGATTGCCTCAACCACATGCTCGCCTTCGGTCAGCGGCGCGACCTGGTTCAGATACGCGTAGGGCGTTTGCAGGGTGAAGTCCTGCTTGAGGTATTCGGGGGCCACCAGCGCGTTGACGAAACGGTCCTCGATTTGCACGGGAATGTCGTTTTCAAAATGCACGATCAGCGAGTGGAACACCTTCTGGCCTTCGCGCATATCCAGGGCCAGGGCCCGTTCGGAACCGGCGGCCTCTTCTTCCAGGGTGATGACCTGGCAAGTATGGCGATGACCACGGGAGGCGATTTCGTCGGCGATGTTATGCACTTCGAACAACGCGGACTGGCTCTTGGGCTCGGCCACGAACGTGCCGACACCTTGCATGCGCACCAGCAGGCCATCGGCGGTCATTTCCCGCAGGGCACGGTTGATGGTCATGCGGCTGAAACCCAACTGGCTGACCAGCTCGCTTTCCGACGGCACGCGGTAATGCGGCGGCCAGTTTCCACTGTCGATCTGCTGGGTGATCATCTGTTTGACGCGGGCGTACAAGGGCGCCGGAGTGTCGCCCATGTTTGCGGCCAGCGGCGGTTTGGCAGGCGGAGTCGGCACGGCGGTTCCCTGTTCTGCGAATAAGGTTGCTAGCTTGCCGGAGTTTACCGGCCAGGCAAACGTCTGTATATGTATATACAAATTACGCACGATGAGGTTGAACCATGTCCGCCTTCTTTGCCGAACGCGCGCTGCTGCCTAGTGGATGGGCCAATGATGTACGCCTTGAAGTCAACGCCCAGGGCGTCCTGACTCATATCCAGGCCGACTCCCTTGCAGACGGCGCCGAACGGCTGGGCGGTCCGCTGCTGCCGGGCATGCCGAACCTGCACTCCCACGCCTTCCAGCGGGCCATGGCCGGGCTGGCGGAAGTGGCAGGCAATCCCAACGACAGCTTCTGGACCTGGCGCGACCTGATGTACCGTCTCGTCGGAAAAATCAGTCCCGATCAACTCGGCGTTATCGCCCGGCAGCTGTACATCGAAATGCTCAAGGCCGGTTACACCTCGGTCGCCGAATTCCATTATGTGCATCACGACACCGATGGCGCGCCCTACGCCGATCCGGCGGAACTGGCCTTGCGCATCAGTCACGCCGCCAGCGCCGCCGGCATCGGCCTGACCTTGCTGCCGGTGCTCTATAGCCACTCCGGTTTTGGCGGCCAGGCGCCCAATGCCGGGCAGCGGCGCTTCATCAACAGCACTGAAAACTATCTGAAGCTTCAGGCGCGCTTGCAACCGATCCTGGCCGGGCAACCGGCCCAGGAATTGGGTTTGTGTTTTCACTCGTTGCGTGCAGTAACTCCTGGGCAGATCCAAGAGGTCCTGGCGGCGAGCGACCGCGATTGCCCGGTGCATATCCACATCGCGGAGCAGCAAAAGGAAGTCGATGACTGCCTGGGCTGGAGCGGTGCCCGCCCGCTGCAATGGCTGTACGAAAACGTAGACGTCGACCAACGCTGGTGCCTGGTCCACGCCACCCACGCCAACGCCCAGGAAGTCAGCCTCATGGCCAAGAGCCGGGCGATTGCCGGCCTGTGCCTGACCACCGAAGCCAACCTGGGCGATGGGATTTTCCCGGCGGTGGATTTCCTCGCCCAGGGCGGCCGCCTGGGGATCGGTTCCGACAGCCATGTGTCATTGAGCGTGGTGGAAGAGTTGCGATGGCTTGAGTACGGCCAGCGGTTGCGGGACCAGCGGCGCAACCGGTTGTACCGCACGGATCAGCCGATGGTCGGACGCACCTTGTTCGATGCCGCGTTGGACGGTGGCGCCCAGGCTTTGGGACAACCGGTCGGCGCCCTGGAAATCGGCAAGCGCGCCGACTGGCTGGTACTCGACGGCAACGATCCGTACCTGGCGACGGCCCAGGGCGACGGGATCCTCAATCGCTGGCTATTTGCCGGTGGCGATCGCCAGGTGCGCGATGTAATGGTCAGCGGACGGTGGGTTGTACGTGAGGGGGGCCATGCCGGCGAAGAGGAAAGCGGCCGGGCGTTCACCCAGGTTTTGCGCGAACTGTTGGGCTGACACCGATAGTGAAGAGCGCCCCCGCAAACGACAACGGGGGCGCTACCTCAACGACTGACGACCGCCGGGGATTTATCGGCAATCCGGGCTTGCCTCAGCGAGTGTTCAATGATGACCGCTTCGATGTTACGAACGCTGATGCCCAGCCGCTTCTTCGCCACGACCAGCCCATAGGCCGCCAACTCGTCAGTGGCGATGTCGCTTGCCGCAGGAGGAACCTTCACCATAAGCACTCCGCCACTCAGCAGGTTCACCTGCAAATTGAGACGTTGCCCACTGGCCATTGCGACTGAACCTTCGACCGAGCCGCCACCGGAGCCTTGCAGCACAGGCGTTTGGTGGCTCCCCCCGTCGATCAGTTCCAGCGTAAGGCTATTGCCCAAGTCGGTCGCCGAATACTGCCCTTCCCCACTAAGCGGTTCGCCGGCACGGGTGCGGTAAAGCGCCAGGCTTTTTTGCACCGCAGGCTCGGAGACACCATCGGCCAGGGCCAAGCTCATCCTGCCATTGCCGTTGAGTACAGCATCCTGCAGAGCCAGCTCGTTAACACCGACAAAATTAGCAGCAACATTCGTCAGGTCCGGAGTATCGCTGAACAAGGCTGTAGACGGGATCGACTGCGCAGGGGACTGTACCTCTACAGCCACCCAGTCTCCGGGGCGATTGATAGCGACTTGGGTGCCATTCGCTCCCGGCGCAACGTTGATCAGCCCAACCGGGGTGTGAAAAGACGGCTCGATACTGGCCGTGGCCACTTGCAGTTGGTCAGCCAATTGATAATTGGCCGCATCGTCGCCGTGCAACAGCAGGTTAATCACACTCACCGTCTTTCCCTGACCGACCTGCGGCGTGTCAAAGAGCGCCTTGCCTGTGGCCCCGACGCCATCGCCAGCAATCACACCATCAAGAGCGACGGCCCGAATGGTCGCGGTATTTGCACCGTCGGAAAGTTTATCGGCGATATCTACCGTCGCATTCAATAGCTTGCGGCCGATATCAGCTGTGCCGATCCGGGCAGCGGTGTCGAATGCATAGTTGTTCGCCTCGACACCGGTCAAGGCAACGCCCGAGCCACTGACCGCTTTGTTCTGGCCGGCGTTTTTGTCGACAAAAGTGCCGGTGGTGCCACTGGCATTCACGTTGCCGGCATCACCGCTCACGACGCCGATCAGCGCTAAGTTGCTCAGGCTGGCCGTGGTGCCGCCGTCGTAGGTTTTGTCGGCCACGTTGGCCGTGGCGGTCAAGACTTTGCGGTTGATATCGGCCGAGCCGATCTGCGCAGCGGTGTCGAACGCGTAGTTGTTCGCCTCGACACCGGTCAAGGCAACGCCCGAGCCACTGACCGCTTTGTTCTGACCGGCGTTTTTGTCGACAAAGGTGCCGGTGGTACCACTGGCATTTACCTTGTCGGCATCACCGCTCACGACGCCGATCAGCGAGAGGTTGCTCAGGCTGGCCGTGGTGCCGCCGTCATAGGTTTTGTCGGCCACGTTGGCCGTTGCGGTCAAGACTTTGCGGTCAATATCGGCTGTGCCTATCTGTGCGCTGGTGTCGAACGCATAGTTGCTCGCCTCGACACCGGTCAAGGCAACGCCCGAGCCACTGACCGCTTTGTTCTGGCCGGCGTTTTTGTCGACAAAGGTGCCGGTGGTACCACTGGCATTTACCTTGCCGGCATCACCGCTCACGACGCCGATCAGCGCGAGATTGCTCAGGCTGGCCGTGGTGCCGCCGTCATAGGTTTTGTCGGCCACGTTGGCCGTGGCGGTCAAGACTTTGCGGTCAATATCGGCTGTGCCGATCTGTGCGCTGGTGTCGAACGCATAGTTGCTCGCCTCGACACCGGTCAAGGCAACGCCCGAGCCGCTGACCGCTTTGTTCTGGCCGGCGTTTTTATCGGCAAAGGTGCCGGTGGTGCCACTGGCACTCACGTTGCCGGCATCACCGCTCACGACGCCGATCAGCGTGAAGTTGCTCAGGCTGGCCGTGGTGCTGCCGTCATAGGTTTTGTCGGCCACGTTGGCCGTTGCGGTCAAGACTTTGCGGTTGATATCGGCTGTGCCGATCTGTGCGCTGGTGTCGAACGCATAGTTGCTCGCCTCGACACCGGTCAAGGCAACGCCCGAGCCGCTGACCGCTTTGTTCTGGCCGGCGTTTTTGTCGACAAAGGCGCCGGTGGTGCCACTGGCATTCACCTTGCCGGCATCGCCACCGACGATGCCGATCAGCGCGAGGTTGCTCAGGCTGGCCGTGGTGCTGCCGTCATAGGTTTTGTCGGCCACGTTGGCAGTAGCAGTCAAGACTTTGCGGTCGATATCGGCCGAGCCGATCTGCGCGCTGGTGTCGAACGCGTAGTTGTTCGCCTCGACACCGGTCAAGGCAACGCCCGAGCCGCTGACCGCTTTGTTCTGGCCGGCGTTTTTGTCGACAAAGGTGCCGGTTGTGCCACTGGCATTCACGTTGCCGGCGTCACCGCTCACGACGCCGATCAGCGCGAGGTTGCTCAGGCTGGCCGTGGTGCTGCCGTCGTAGGTTTTGTCCGCCACGTTGGCCGTTGCGGTCAAGACTTTGCGGTCGATATCGGCTGTGCCGATCTGCGCGCTGGTATCGAACGCGTAGTTGTTCGCCTCGACACCGGTCAAGGCAACGCCCGAGCCGCTGACCGCTTTGTTCTGGCCGGCGTTTTTGTCGACAAAGGTGCCGGTTGTGCCACTGGCATTCACGTTGCCGGCGTCACCGCTCACGACGCCGATCAGCGCGAGGTTGCTCAGGCTGGCCGTGGTGCCGCCGTCGTAGGTTTTGTCGGCCACGTTGGCCGTGGCGGTCAAGACTTTGCGGTCGATATCGGCCGAGCCGATCTGCGCGCTGGTGTCGAACGCATAGTTGCTCGCCTCGACACCGGTCAAGGCAACGCCCGAGCCACTGACCGCTTTGTTCTGGCCGGCGTTTTTGTCGACAAAGGTGCCGGTGGTGCCACTGGCACTCACGTTACCGGCGTCACCGCTCACGACGCCGATCAGCGCGAGGTTGCTCAGGCTGGCCGTGGTGCTGCCATCGTAGGTCTTGTCGGCCACGTTGGCAGTGGCGGTCAGAACCTTACGGTCGATCTGGCCAACATTTCCGCTGACACTGGAGGCATCGACTTGATAGCCGAATATCCTGACAGCACCATTGGTCGCTTCGGACACTTCGACGTTGTCCACCGTCACCCGCTTGCCCGCACCCGCATTCTTATCCGCGTAAGAGGCACTGCCGAACGAAAGGACGTCGATGGTATCCCCATCGATTGCCCCGGTCATAGCAAAGTTGGGGTTCGTCACCGCCGCGGTGGCGTTTGCATCATAGGTCTTGCTCACCTGACCCTGCAGTTCGACATGGACCTTGGGCGCAAAACTGTAGAGGTGGCCATTGCCCGTACCCAGCACCGCGTCGCCAAATTGCGCTGCGTACTGTTTGAACGCGGCAGCCAGCGCTCCGCGGATATCATCCAGCGGGCTGGTGGAATAGGTCAGCCATCGACCGTTGTTGGCAGTCAATGCGCCGGCACCGGCCTGGTTGACGAAATTGCGCGCGGCGACCAATACGACGGCATCGCCAGTGCCCTGTGCGCTCACGGTGCCGCCGTTGCCGATGACCACGTCCCCGGTGCCCGCTTGAGCAAGGATGTGCCCGTTCGCATGGGTGTTGCGCAATTGTCCATCGATCTGGATGTCGCCATTGAGCAGACTCAGGTTACTGCCGGCACTAAAGCCGAAGCCAGAGGCATCCACCGAGGTGGTGCCGGTGCCATCAGCACGGCCGATAGTGAGGTTATTGGCCCCCTGCAGCTTGCTGATATCCGTAGCCGGCCCGTTCGCGTCCAGCAGAATGCCGACACCGGCATTGCCGCTGATGCTTTTCAACTGGATATCCGTGGTCGCGTTGAAGGGTTCCAGGCGGATGCTGGCAGTACTCAGGTTTTGCAGCGTCGCCTGGGTGAAGTCGATGTTTTTGGCACGCAGCGTTAGCTGGCCGGTGCCGGTGTCCAGCTTGAGCAGGTTGGTGAAGTTGATCGCCCCGTCTGTATAGATCGAGGCCCCGGAAAGCATGGTCATGGGCGTACTGAAATTGACGTCGCCGCTCAGGCTGAGCAAGCCTGCCAAACGTTTCTCTCCGGTGGAGGCGCCTAGCGCTTTGCTGCCCATCGCGTCGCCGAAATACAGCCGACCTGCGCCGAGCGTGACATTGCTGTTAAGTGTGGCGATGCTGTCAGCGTTTGCGGCAGTTCCGAACGACATGTAGAGGTTGCCGCCGTGGGTGGTGATAGGCGTATTGATGGTCAATGCGCCACCGCCGCCGCTATCGGAATCGCTGGACAGCCTGACGTAACCGCCTTCGGTGGTCAGCGCGCCGGCAATGGTCAACCCGTCGGCGCCGAGTAAGGTGATGCTACCCGCTCCAGGCGTACCGCTACCGATCGACGCGACATTGTGAGTGGGCAGACTGGCCACCGCGGGGTTTACGCCCGCTCCCGACGCAGAAAGTTTGAACACATTGATAATAGAGCCGGTGGCAGTGCCGCCCGCTTGCATGTAGATACTGCCCGTACCGGAAACCGCAAGCGTGTTGTTCGGGTTGGCGAAGGTAATGGTTGAGTTGCTGCCACCGAGCGCCTCGGCACGGAAGCTGACGTTGTTTTGCATGGAGATGACGCCGTCTCCACCATTGAGATTCAGATCGGCAAAGTTGATGTTGCTGGTTGCCTGCATCAGCACGTTAGCCAACTGAGCTTCAAGCGTCTGTTCGAATACCGTCACGTTACCGGTGCCGGAGGACCAGTTGCCACTGACACCATTCCCGCCGGAAACGGTGATGTTGGTCGGGTCGAGCAACAGATCACCCGTGCGCCCCTTGGCTGCACGGGCATCGGTCGTGCCGGCATACTGCAGTGTCTGCTTGCCGGACACTTCGGCCTTGCCGCCGTTGCCGCCCTGGGCACCACCACGGACAGAGATATCGCCAGCAAAACGGTTTTCCCCGTCAGCCCAGAACACGGCGGTACCGCCGTCGCCGCCCAGGGTCGCATCCGCGTTCACCTTGACGTTACGCCCCACCGTCACCTGCCTGGCGTTGGCCACGCCGGCATCCTGGCCTTGCCAGCCGCCACCGACCTTGATCGTACCGCCACCGCTCGTCCCGCTGGCCTTGAGGGTTGCATCGGCAATGGCGATACGCTCACCCGTCACCACGACATCGCCGCCCCGGCCGTGCTCGGAGGACGCATCGAGCGTACCGGCAACCTGGGTCAGACCGCCCTCGCTATCACCGTCAAGCAGGATGCGGCCACCGCGCGTCACCAGACCTTTGGCCTCGATGAGGCCGGTGTTGTTGACCACGCTGTTCAATGCGGCATCGGCGGAGCGTGCGCTCAATGCAACCATGCCGCCATCGGCGCTGATATGACCTTCGTTCCGGACCAAGGCATCGAGCACACCCCGGTCGATGTTGACGCTCACCAGGCCGTCGCCCTGGAAATCGAGGCTGACTTTATCGCCTGCGGCCAGCACGGTGCTCCCGCCTGGGGTACGGATTGTTCCGCTGTTGCCAACCTGTGGGCCAATCAATGCGACCACACCACCCGGCGCCGCATTGACCGTGCCTTGGTTGAGCACCGTCCCTGCACCGGCACCACCACTCAAAGCGGTTTTGCCGGCAAGAAAATCCTGATCACTGGTCTTCAGGGAGGACGCCACCAGACCGCCAACATTGACTTGGGCGCCTTTGCCAATCACCACCCCATTAGGGTTGAGCAGCCACACCTGGCCATTGGCGTCGAGCTTACCCAGGATCTGACTGGCGTTACCGCCGCCTATGACGCGGTTGAGCGCGACACTCTGCGCACTTGGCTGACGGAACGTGACGCTGGCATCGGCAGCAATATCGAAACTGTTCCACTGGGTGATGAGTTTGCCGGTGTGTTGGTCGATGACCATATGGCTGCCGTTCTGCGAGATCGCTCCACTGCCACCGACTATGGACCCGCCAGTGGGTAGCTCGGCCGCTTGAACCACCCCGCTACCGAGCAGGCCAACGACGGCGAGCACACCGACTACTCCAGCGCGTTTGCCCCTTGAGGTGGAATGCTCCGCGACGGCAACAAATACCTGATCGGCATCGCTCCAGACAAGGCGATAAAGATGGTTCAACGAAGCGCGCTTCATGGGAGCTCCTAAACTCATGGAGGCCGTACCAGGCCTGATCAGAACGCGTATGAGACCTGGACCCAGGCGCGCCATCGACTGTCGCGGCCGTCCGCGTCCAGCCCGGACTCTCCCCGTCCCGGGTTGTTGCCTAGCGTGCGCGCCACAGCGGTACGGACACTGAAATCGTTCGCCCATACATTGGCGCCCAGGCCGACGGCGTGCAGGTCATAGCGATTGGTCTCGCCAGCGTTGTTGATCGAGCCCGGCCAAGGGTTCTCGTTCAGCCAGACACGGCCAGTGTCGAAAAAACCAAGGCCCTGCATCGTGACGCTTGGCAGACCCAGATCGATGTTGCGGCGCAGCTCGAGGGTGGCCAGCCAGCCCTGATCGGCGGAGGCTTCGCCGACCGGATAGGCGCGAACACCAGCAGGGCCACCCAGCAGGAATTTTTCCGAGGAGTCGAGGTTGTCACCGGCCCATTGCGCCGAAACACCGCCGAACAACGTCCATGGACTAGCGACCCCTAGGCTCTGCAAGCGGGAAACGCGCAGGTTGAACTTACGGAAGCTCCCGTCGCTTTGGGCACTTACGCTGTCGACAAACTGATCATCGCGGTTACCGGACAGATCCAGTTCGCCAAGGGTCAACGCCACCATGGCATCCGTCACACCGCCACCTGCGAAACTGTCGAAGCGGTTACCGCTCAGGGCAACGATAAAATTATTCAGCTCACGATCACGCAGGTTGGTACCCAGGCCACGGTCCTCGAGCGCCTTATATTCATAGGTCGCGGACAGATTGAGATTCTGCAGGCGTGAGCGAATCAACGGATAGCTGAGCCCCAGCGAACCGCTACGGGCAGTGCCACGCAGATCCAGCGGACGGAATTGCTCCTGGTCCACCTCATACCGCAGATAAGAGGCCGAGGCATTGAGGCGCAGACCAGAGGCCGTCAGCGGCACATTGTAAGAGCCGCCAACGATGTCGCTGCCGGTACTTTTGCTCAAGCCGATGCCCAGTTGGTCACCGATACCCAGTGGGTCGTTGACGTTTACTTGTGCGTTGGCACGAGCAGTACCGGTACTGCGATTGCCGTAGTTATCCATCGAAACCCCGCCGTCGAACAGGGCGCCCTGCTTGGTGTTGATCAACAGACGGCTGGTGCCGGGCTCGGTGCCGCGCTCAAGCGCAGACTGGGCGTTAACGCCGGGCTGATCATTGATCAGCAGCAAGGCCCGCTCCAGATCTTCGACTTGCAGCACCTTGCCTTCCGGGAGCGCAGCATCGGCGATTTGCCGCAAGCGATCGTTGCTGCTGCGGGTATTGCCGTTCAGTTCGATGCGTGAGGTGCCCGACTGCAGCCGCCCCTTGACCAAGGCGATCTGCAACTTACCCTCAGTCAGATCCTGACGGGGCAGATAGGCGCGGGCCAGCACATAGCCGCGCCCGCGAAGGTAGCGGGTGAGATCGTCGGCCAACTGCTGCAGACCTGCATGATCGAATGTCTTCCCCAAGACCGGCCTGACCAGCGCTTGAAGACTCTCCGCTTGCGCCAGCTCAGTATCACCACTGAAGTAAATCTCTTTGAGCTGCACGCGAAGCCCGGAAGCTGCGGGACGGCTCCTGTCGGAGGGGAGTTCCAACGCCGGCGTTGGTTCGGTAGAGCGAGGCTCGGACGGCAGTGTTTGCCGATGCTCGTTCAGTAACTGTCCTGCATCGGGAATACTCAGCGCGAACACGAACGGCGCAGCACTGGCCCCAACCAGCGCCACGGCGTAACACAGCAGACGCTTGCCCAGGCGAGCGGAACCCTTGTAAGGAACGGGCATCGTACAACTCCGTGGAAATAGGGATACCAGCCACCGTGCCTCAGCCCGACAGGGGTAAAACGCGTAGAGTTCAATACATTGCCAACGTCCCGACTCTGCCTGACCGGACCGATGCTTTGGCGGAGCGCAAAAAAACGCTCATCCACGCAACAGCGACGAACATGACGCGCGCAACCGAAGCGCGCAGGTGGCCTGCGATATATCCAGGAAGGGTTATTGAAGACTCTGCGCAATTTATCGGCACAGTCGAGCAGATCTTGAAATTCAGAATCGGGGCGCCCGCAGAGCGCCCTATCGATACGTGCAAATCATCAGGCCGGTTCAAGACCGCCCAGGCACGTTTGATTCAAGACGGTAGTTTATTCCGACGTCTTGGCCATCTGCCGATCGGAGGCGCGCCAGATCAACCGTGAGGTGTCATATCCCTGCTGGCGCGCCTTGCTCAGCAGTTCTTCACGCACATCGACCTTGACCGTTGGCGTGCGGGACAGCAGCCACAGGTAGCGACGGCTCGGATCGCCGACGATGGCGGTCTTGTAGTCATCGCTGACGTACAACACCCAATATTGCCCCTTCGCCACGCCCGGCACGATCCGAGAGAACCAATTGTCGAACTCGACCCAGAGCTTGTCGGTTTTGCCCGGCACTTGTGGTGTGGCGGTGCCCCTGGCTTCTTCCCATTGCCAGTCCGACGTCAGGCAGCGGTTGAACACATCCACATTGCCGTCAGGCTTGAGGGTGTAGTGGGCTTCGGATTGCGCGCAGTTGCGCTGGAAGTACATCGGCAGGCGGGCCAACTCATACCAAGTCCCTTGGTACCGCTTGAGATTGACACTGTTTACAGTCTTGGGCGCCAACGGATCTTCGCCAGAAGTGGCACAGCCGGCCAATATCAGGCCAGCCAGAAGCACAAAAACTAACCGCATCATTATTTTATTCTCCCGTGGGCACTTGGCCCCGGTTTACTTCAGGCCTTGGCCGGAAAACATCAACACTTTGTCACCGGCGTACTGGACGCTGATAAAGCTTTTCTGGTCGCCCCAGGTGCAGCTGGACATGCCGAGCGCGCCCGAACAGTCAGTCGGTTTCCCCAGCAACGTCTCGACTTCGGCCTTGGGCATCCCGGCCGACAGCTTCGAATAATTTTCCTGGTTGACCTTGCTGCATGCGGTCAACACGACGCACATAAAGAGCAGGGCGATAGATCGCAGCGACATGGTGTAACTCCTGGAGCGGAAGGGAGGTGGCAGGGTGCCAACCTGATCCTTAGAAGAGAAAACCCCTATCTGGTTCCCTGACGAATCCAGTATTTATCGGCGGTGCAGAGGTGTTTCACGGATGAATCACAGAGTTTGTGACACGGTCGTGCCTTTCGTCGGGAACGGGGGCCGGGAACCTGATGAGCCGGGCTTGTGCGCCGATAAAAAGTAACAGCGTAAAAACCAATGCTATGGCAAATTGACACCCCTTTCCTGACCCGTCCCTCCGCGGTAGCGTTCTTAATGACCAGAAACATGAAATTCAGCCACAAAATTCTGTTGGCTGCCGCCCTTGTGGTGGCCGTCGCGTTCGCCTGTTTCATCCTGTTCAACGACTATCGCCAACGGCAAAGCCTGAACATCAGTACCGAGACGTCCATGCAGGAACTCGGCAGCCTGACCAGCCGCAATATCCAAACCTGGGTTGATGGTCGCATTCAGTTGGTGCAATCGCTGGCCCAGCAAATCGCGGCAGACGGCAGCAGTGCCGACAGCCTCAAGAGCGCCGTGGGTCTGCCGGCGTATACCGGCAACTTCCAGCTCAGCTACTTTGGCGGTACGGACGGTGTGATGTTCTCGGTCCCTGCCGGTAACCGTGCAGCCGATTACGACCCTCGTGCCCGTGGCTGGTACAAAGCTGCCAACAATGCACAACAGGCTATCGTTACCGAACCTTACATTGCCGCCTCGTCGGGCAAGCTGGTGGTCACCGTGGCGACTCCGGTGCAGCACCAAAACCAGATGATTGGCGTGGCCGGTGCAGACATCGACTTGTCGAGCATCAGCGCCATCATCAACTCCCTGAATTTCGGCGGCCACGGCTACGCCTTCATCGTCAGTGCCGAAGGGAAGATCCTGATCCATCCTGACAGCAAGCGCGTGCTCAAGACACTGGCCGAGGCCTACCCCAACGGAGCGCCGCAAGTCAGCCCGGGCATGAAGGAAGTCGAACTCGACGGCAAAGCCCAATTCATCTCCTTCACCCATGTAAATGGCGTACCGGGCGCCGACTGGTACGTGGCTCTGGTGCTCGACAAAGACACTGCCCTGGCCATGCTCAGCGAATTCCGCACCTCGGCGCTGATCGCTATGACCATCGCCGTGGTATTCATCATCGCCCTGCTGGGCATGCTGATCCGTGTATTGATGCAACCGCTGCTGACCATGGGTCGCGCCATGCATGACATTGCCGAAGGCGAAGGCGACCTGACACGGCGCCTGACCATCCACGGCCAGGACGAATTCGGCGCACTGGGCACCTCGTTCAACCGCTTCGTCGAGCGTATCCATACATCGATCCGCGAAGTCGCCTCGGCCACCGGCCAGGTCAATGAAGTCGCCTTGCGCGTGGTCAGCGCCTCCAATTCCTCGATGTTCAATTCCGATCAGCAAGCGTCGCGCACCAGCAGCGTGGCCGCGGCGATCAATGAGTTGGGCGCCGCCGCCCAGGAAATCGCCCAGAACGCAGCCCTCGCCTCGCAACATTCCAGCGATGCCCGCAGCCTGGCCGAAGAAGGTCAACAGGTGGTGGATAAAACCATCACAGCCATGCAGCAGCTGTCGGCCAAGATCAGCGACTCGTGCGGCAATATCGAAACCCTGAACAGCAACACAGTGAACATCGGCCAGATCCTGGAAGTGATCACCAGCATTTCCCAGCAAACCAACCTGCTGGCCCTGAACGCTGCAATCGAGGCCGCCCGCGCCGGTGAAGCCGGACGCGGCTTCGCGGTGGTGGCCGATGAAGTGCGCAACCTGGCGCACCGCACTCAGGATTCGGCGCAGCAAGTGAAGAAGATGATCGAAGAGTTGCAAGTCGGCGCACGGGAAGCGGTGGTGACCATGACCGACAGCCAGCGCCAGAGCGAAAGCAGCGTCGGCATCGCCAACCAGGCCGGCGAACGCCTGGGCAGCGTGACCCAGCGCATCGGTGAAATCGATGGCATGAACCAGTCCGTCGCCACCGCCACCGAAGAACAGACCGCTGTGGTGGAGTCGATCAACGTCGACATCACCGAGATCAACACCCTGAACCAGGAAGGCGTGGAAAACCTGCAAGCCACCTTGCGCGCCTGTGCCGACCTCGAACAGCAAGCGGCGCGGTTGAAGCAGTTGGTGGGTAGTTTCAGGATCTAATACCTGGACTGGCCCCATCGCGAGCAAGCTCGCTCCCACCCACAAGATTCTTTGTACGATAAAGATCCACTGTGGGAGCGAGCCTGCTCGTGATGACGACGTGTACGCTCAGCAGGGAAAACATTTGGTCAGCTTGCCCAGACGAAAAGACTGAATTAAGACTAAACTCAGTCCACTCAACTTTTCGGGGGCTTACGTTATGAAGCTGTCATCCCAGATCAAACCCATCAGCTATTTGAAAAGCCACGCCGCTGAAATCGTAAAGACCATCACCGAGAGCCGGGAGCCTTTAGTCATTACCCAAAACGGTGAAGCCAAGCTGGTCGTCATGGATGTCAAAAGCTTTGAAGAGCAAGAAGAGACCATGGCGTTACTAAAGCTGCTGGCTATCGGCAACCGGGAAATCGAAGAGGGTAATTTTCGGGATGCTGAGGACGTTTTCGCTGAGCTAGACCGGGCTGACCTCAAGTGAGTTTGAAGATTGTCATTCTTCAATCGGCTGAAACCGATCTCACAGAGCTTCGCACCTATTTGATCGGGCGCTTCTCCCCTCAAACATGGCAAAGCACCTATACCGGCCTGAAAGCAGCTATCCGTCATCTGGCAACCCTGCCCTATTCAGGATCCATTCCTGAAGAGATAGAAAGGCTCAATCTCGGTCAGTATCGGCAGGCCCTTTCAGGAATGAACAGGATAATCTATGAAGTGCGAGGCCAAACGATCTACATCCATATCATCTGTGACAGCCGCAGGAGCTTGCCCGCACTGCTGATGAAACGCCTGCTTCGAAGCAGCGCTTGAAACTTCGCTAAAAACGGGACCCAGGTTTACCCAGGAACTCCATCTCCTCAGCCGTGGACTCGCGCCTCAGCATCGCATTGCGATGGGGAAAGCGTCCAAACCGGGCAATGATTTTCTGATGCCGCTCGGCATAATCCAGGTTGTCTTCAAACACCGCACGATCCGCCTCGGGCTGTTCCCGGACCAGGTCGATGAACCGCGACACGGCCTCGTTCTGCACCGCCAGGTTTTCGCAGTGCTCGAGCACTAGGTAGATGAAAACCCGCTGGATGGGTTTGAGTTGCCGGTCGAAACCCGCCGCCAAGCCTTGGGCGACCAACGCTTGGGCACGCAGGTCACCGGAAAAGGCCTTGGGGGTGTCGCGAAAGATCATTCGCGGAAATTGATCGAGCAGCAGCACCAGGGCCAGCCAACCTTCCGGGTGTTGCGCCCAGTCGGTCAATCCGCCGGCCAAGGCCTGCTCGACCTGATCGCCAAAGCGCTCGCGCGCCTGGCGATCATGGCGCTTGCCAAACCACAGCTTGCCCTTGTCAGCGGCTATTTCGTCCGGTGTGCTGGCTGAACCAAACCACCATTCGAGCAACGGCTGCCAGGGCTGGGCCATGATTTATTCCTTGTGGTAAGCCGTTGCGCGTGCCACTTCTTCCTTCGAGCCGAGGAACACGGCGACACGCTGGTGCAGGCCTTCGGGCTGGATGTCGAGGATGCGCTGGTGACCGTCGGTGGAAGCACCGCCGGCCTGTTCAACCAGGAACGACATCGGGTTGGCTTCGTACATCAGGCGCAGCTTGCCTGGCTTGGATGGCTCGCGGCTGTCGCGTGGGTACATGAACAACCCACCACGGGTCAGGATACGGTGCACATCGGCAACCATCGCCGCAACCCAGCGCATGTTGTAGTTCTTCTTCAGCGGACCTTCTTCGCCCGCCAGCAATTCTTCGACGTAGCGTTTTACCGGAGCTTCCCAGTGACGCTGGTTGGACATGTTGATGGCGAATTCCTGAGTGGTTTCAGGAATGGTGATGTCTTCGTGGGTCAATACGAAGCTGCCCATTTCGCGGTCCAGGGTAAAACCCTTGACGCCGTGGCCCAAGGTCAACACCAGCATGGTTTGAGGGCCGTAGATGGCGTAACCGGCAGCGACCTGCTCGGTGCCTGGCTGCAAAAAGGCCTTTTCATTCAAGGCTTCGTTCTGGCTCAGGTATTCGTTCGGGCAACGCAGTACCGAGAAGATGGTGCCGACCGGCGCGTTGATGTCGATGTTCGACGAACCGTCCAATGGGTCGAATACCAGCAGGTAGGCACCTTTAGGGTATTTGCCTGGGATCTGGTACGCGTTGTCCATTTCCTCGGACGCCATGCCGGCCAGGTGACCGCCCCATTCGTTGGCTTCGAGCAGGATTTCGTTGGAAAGCACGTCGAGCTTCTTCTGCACTTCGCCCTGCACGTTCTCGGTGCCCATGCTGCCCAGGACGCCACCCAATGCGCCTTTGGATACGGCGTGGCTGATCTCCTTGCATGCACGCGCCACCACTTCGATCAGAAAGCGCAGATCGGCAGGGGTGTTGTTGCTACGGGTCTGCTCAATCAAATAGCGACTCAAGGTAACGCGGGACATGGACGGCTCCGAAGAATAGGGGGCGGAAAAACCAGCGCAGTTTAGCGCGAGTCGGGACTTAATTCCTCCTATGAGACGGGGAATGGAGGATTGAGTTCACGGGGTGGCGGTTCGCCTGTGGATTTTAGGTGGTCGGCGGACCGCTTTCGCGAGCAAGCCCGCTCCCACATTGGAATGCGGGTTTCTGTGGGAGCGGGCTTGCTCGCGAAAGAGACGACTCGGTTTGTCTATTGTCCCGAACTTAGGATTTGACCGGCGGCTTGCGCAGCAAGCTGAACGCCATTGCCGCAAGAAACAGCACGCTGAGCAGCAGCACGGCCCACAAACCGATCTTCTTCCAGTTGGTATCCACCGTGGCAGGCGTGGTTACGGCTGCCGTCGCCGGTGTCGAAGTGGCCGTGCCGCTCACCGTCGCCGTGCCCAGCGTCGCCAGGCGCGACGGTTTGTAGTCGGGCACCAGGGTTGTCAGCGGCAAGCTCGCCGCTTTCACCGTTGCACTGCCCAAGGCGAGGCTGAAAGGCCCTTCGCCGCGCGCCAGGAACACCACCTGGGTCGGACGCACGGCAAAGCGCAGGGCTGGGGCTTCGGCACCGAGGCCGCCGCCACGCTCGTCTACCGTGAGCTTCAATTGCTGGACGGTCTGGCCGGACAACTGCAACTGGTTTTGCAGCACGTCTTGGCCGTTCTGGGTCAGGCGATACAGCAAGCCACTGCCCATCGGCTGCCAGGGAAGGCTGCTTTCACGGCGTCCGGCCAGGGTCACCGGCGCGAGGCTGTTGGCCTGGCTCAACTCGACTTGCACCTGCTCGATATTCAGGCCCATGGGCAACTGCCAGGCGTATTCACCCCCCTTCACCGTACTGCCCGCCAACGGCTGCGACCAGACCAACGGCAACGGCAGGCTTTCGCGGCTGGCGCTGTGCAACTGGGCCGAAGTCAGCACCGGCGCGGAGGCCGGAGAATCCCACAACAACCGCAGATAACGCGCCGATTGCCCTGGCAGCTCCACCTCATGCTGTTCGACCCGCTCGTCGGCGAAGGTCAAGCGCGCCACCTGTCCTTCGCCCCACGACTGCCAGTGTTGCAAGTCGTCGCTGGCCTCGATGGTGAAGCGCTGGAAGCCGTCGCGTTCGCTGGTCCAGTCCAGGACCAATTGCTGCAACGGTGCCTTGATCGCGCTGGCGTCCAGCAACCAGCCACGCAACTCTTCCTCCCCCGCCTCGAGCCGGCTGGAGGGCTGGACTTCCACCAAGGTGCCATTGGCATTCGATTGCACCCGGACGCTGGGGGCGCGCTCGTTGTCATCGGCGGCGTTGTACAACGGAAACCACTTCACGTTTGTAAGGGTACGGTTTTCCCGGCTCTGGGCCGACTCGCGAACCAAGGCGTAGGCCTGGGCCTGCCCAGCGGCGTTGAAAACCCGCAAGTCGCTCAGGTCGGTCTGCCGCGCTTGCAACTGAACGTCCAGCGGCAATGGCAGGCGATACCACGGCCCCTCGCCGCTCAAGGACAACGGCACCTGATGGGTGAAATCCGCCGGCTGCTCCTGGGCCGTAGCCGTCATTGTCACCCACAACCCGACCACTCCCAGCCCGATGCGACTCAACATACGACTCAAGATGACACTCCCTCACTGACAGGCATTGGCGGTTCGGCCGGGACGGCCGTTTCTGGGCGCTTGGGCGGCAGCGGCGCGAAGTAGCCCACCACCAGCAGCAATACACCTACGCCGATAAACGACACGATCCGCGCCAGACCGCCACGGTTGCTCAATTCGACAAAGAACAGCTTCGCCACGACCACGGCGATCAGCGCCGCGCCAACCAGCCACACCTCACGGCGGTGCCGCAGATGCCCGCCAATCATCAGGCCCAGGGCTATCAGCGTCCAGACGATGGACAGCCCGGCCTGCACGAACATCGACTCGAGCAACGCGTCCAGCTCGTATGGCACCCCCATCCACTGGTGGGCAGTGCGCATCACCAGCGCGGTGAAGAACGCGAACAGCGACACACCGGCGATCAACTGGGCGATGTGCCCGACACGATTCCAACGGTTCGTCGATTGCTCCACGGCGTTGCGAGCCCACACATAGATACCGAACAAGGCGAACAGCAGGCCCAGCTCCAAAGGATTGAGCAACGGCACGTAAGGCAGTGGCTCTGAGTTGCCATCACTGAAGGTGTTGGTCAGCCAGAACCAACCGAGCATCAACAGCGCCATGGGCGCCGCCGCATAGACGCGATATTCCCTTGGTTGTGCCGAAACCGGCCACGGCAAACTACGCGGCGCGGCCATCAGCACCAGATAAAGGCCTGGCAGGATCGCCCAGGCCAGCCAGCGCCAAGCGTTGTACTGCTCAGACAGCAACAGCAGGCCGTAACGCAACTCCAGCATCAATACCGCCATCAGCAACCAGCAACCGAGTACGTGAGCCGTACTGCGCGCCTGGGTGGGCAGCGTTGGCGCCAGGCGCTTGAGAGAGAGGAAATGCACGGCAAATACCGCCAACCAGGCCAGCCAGCCGAAATTCGCGGCCGGGTGATAGTGGCTGTGCCCCGTCGCCACCAGCACGCAGCCCGCCGCCGGGATCAACAGGGTGCACAGCAGCCCCATCGCCGGCCATTTCAACCGCAGGGACAGGACCGTCCACAGCGCCACGCTGATCGCCGCGACCAGCAGCAGCAAGCTGCCCTGCAGGTTCGCCGGGGCAAAGCGCAGCACTTCACTGACCCACGCCAGCGCCCACCAACCGCCGCCCCAGACCAACAGCAACTGGGACAAGCGTTGCAGGTTCAAGGCATCGAATACCGTCGCCGAATGGCCGCGCTGCAGTCGCCATGCGCCCACCAGCGCCGCCAGCCCCAGCACCAGCGGCGTCCAGAATCCGCCATGGGCCAGGGGCCGCAGACCTTCGGCATTGAGCGGCCCCAACAGGGCCGGTCCGGCGGTAAGGAACGCTGCGCCGCCCAACAATTGCAGCAACAGGCCGAACATGAAGCTCATGCGCTGTTTCAGGTACAGGCTCAGCCAGATGATCAGCAAACCGCTGGCCGCCCACACACCGCTGGCTGTTTGCCAAGGCAGGACGAACAGCACAGCGAGGTTGATCAGCACCAGCCCCGCCAGCAACACCACGGACAAACCGCGCAGCAATCGAGCATCGTTGCGCACCATGTCGTCGCGCGCCGCCAACAGCATGCCGCCGATCAGCGCCAGGCCGATCAGCGAGGCACTGAGCAAGCCGCTCCAGCCGGCGCTGAACACCGCAGCCGAGTCTCCCTCGGCGCCTTGCAGGCGCAGCAGGAACAACGCGCCGCCCAACAGTTGCACCGCGAACGCGGTAAACAGGAAGGTCCGCGATTGCAGGCGCAGGCCGACAAACAAAGTCACCAGCCCAGCCAAGGCCCAGGCAATGGCGGTGCCGTGGGTGAAGAAAAACATCGGGGCCAGTAGATAGAGGAAACCCAGCCCCAACACGGCCAGCACCGGCTGGCCTCGGCGCTCCCAAGCCGCCGCTTGTTCAGGCGACGCCTTGCGCAGTTGGAAGAAGGTGAACAACAAGGCGCCGCCGAGCATCAATGCCCCCAACGGTGAGCCGTCGAGCAGGCTGCTTTCGCCGGAGCGCAATTCGCTGAGGAAGGCCAGCGCCGAGCCCAGTTGCAAGAGCAAGGCAAAGGCTCGCGCCAGAGGCCGTTGCTGGCGAAGGCCCAGCCAGAAGATCCCCGCGCCCTCAACGGCCCAGGCCGCTGCGGTCCAACGGGCATCGAGCCCCAAGGGGATCGCCAGGCTGGAAAAAATCACCCCCAGGGCCAGGCAGGTTTCGGCCAGCAGCAAGGCGCGGCCACCCATCAGCACACGGGCCAGGCCCATGTAGATCATGCCCAGGGCCAGGGCGCTGAAGGCGGCGGCAAATTCCAGATGCTGCACCAGCGCGAACTGCAACCCGAAGCCCACCAGCGGCGGGCCGAACAGCATCGTGCCGTCCACGTAATCGCCCTTGCGCGCCGACCAGCGCAGCACGGCGTCGCGACTGCCGTCTTCGGGTGCGTCGTTCATTTCCAACAGTTTGCGGCGCGTGAACAACAAGCCAATCGCCAGGTACATCAGGAAAAACAGGACCAGGAACGGCTCGGTGCTCCAAAGGAGTTGCGGCGCGTAGGAGCGCAGGCCCCAGGCGAAACCGATGCCGAAGGTGCCGATGAAGCCAATCAGGTTGAGCAAGCGCCAGGCCTTGAACCAGGCGATGGCGAGGATGCCGGCATTGAGCAGGATGAAATAGCTGAACAGCGCGACGTGATTACCGCTGCCGGTGGAGGTCAGGATCGGTGCGGCGAACCCGCCCAGCGCCGCGGCCGCCGCCAAGCCCAGGGCGTTTTGGGTGACCGCCAGGATCGCCGAGAACACCGTGACGGCGACCAGCAAGCCCAGGGCAGCTTTTGAATCGAGCAGCGGGTGCAGGCGCATGGCGGCGAATACCGTCAGGTACAACACCGCGATGCCCGTGCCTTGCAGCATCAACGCGTAGTCATTCTTGCGCTGGCGCAACCACCAGCCCAGACCCAGCAGGCCCAGCGCGCAGGCCGCAACGCCGGCGTAACGCAGCTCGATCGGCACCACCATGCCTTCGGTGGCATAACGCAGCAGGAACGCCAGGCCGAGGAACAACAACACCACGCCGACTCGCAGCACGGTGTTGCCGCCGAACAGCCAGTTGCGCGCACCCAACATGGCGCGGTCGAGCAGGTTCGGGCCACGGGGCGCCGCTGGTTCCAAGACTTGCGGTTTAACGGGCGCAGGGCCGAATTCACGGGCGGCGGGCCTGGAGGTCGCGGGCGCAGGGGTCCAGATATCGTCGGGCAACGGCTGGCTGGCTTGGGTGGCCATCGCAGGCGCAGGTTCAAGCTCGGGCGGCAATTCCCAAAGCAGCGCTGGCTCAGGCTCCGCCTCTTGTGCAGGCTTGGCTGGCGCTTCGGGGCTGGTGGCCCGGGCCGCGACGGGTCGCGACACAGGCTCACTCGAGCCAGGGACCGCTGCGCGTTCGAGGACCAGCAGGCGCGCCTCGAGCGTGATCAAGCTACGCTGAGCTCCTTGCAACAAATCCTGTTGTTTGGCGAACTGGGCCCCAAGACGCCCCAGCCGATACGCCTGGGCGATGCCAAGCCCCACCAATGCGCCTATCAGCGCATCGGCGAACGACTCGTCCACCACCCAGCCGAGTGCCAGGCCCAACAGCATCAAGATCCATTGCATGGTCGATATCCCTAAGCGGCCCGTTGCGGGCATGACCGGGCTAGTGCCTGGCTCAGCTTAGTGGAAGAGCACAACCCTTGTGGGAGCGGGCTTGCTCGCGAATACGGTGTGTCAATCGCCGAAACTTTAAATGACACATCGCATTCGCGGGCAAGCCCGCTCCCACATTTGGTTTATTGACTTCTCCAGTACTGAGTCCGGCCACACCCCCCGGCGAAACTGGCGCTTAGTATATCGACGAAGCCCAACCGCCGTTGGGCTTCGCTCACATTTCTTGCAGCAAAGGCTACTCCAGGGCCTTCCAGATGTCGGTGGCGTATTCACGAATGGTCCGGTCCGAAGAGAACCAGCCCATGCGCGCAGTGTTGAGCACCGCCGAACGCCACCATTGCTTGGAGTCGTGCCAGCGCTCTTCGACCTTGGCCTGGGCGCTCCAGTACGAGTCGAAGTCGGCGCAAACCAGGAACCGGTCATAGTCCACCAGCGAGTCCACCAGCCCGGTATAGCGCATCGGATCGTCCGGCGAAAACACACCGCCGCGAATCGCTTGCAACACGTCGCTCAAGCGATGGGAGGCGGCAATGTCCGGTGCGGCGCTGAATTCACCGTTGCGCTTGCGGGCCTCGACCTGCTCGGCGGTCAGGCCGAAGATGAACATGTGCTCTCCGCCCACCCGGTCGTGCATCTCGACGTTGGCGCCGTCCATGGTGCCGATAGTCAGCGCACCGTTGAGGCCAAACTTCATGTTGCTGGTACCCGACGCTTCGAAACCAGCGGTGGAGATTTGCTCCGACAAGTCCGCTGCCGGGATGATGCTCTCGGCCAGGCTAACGTTGTAGTTGGGCAGGAACACCACTTTGAGCAAGCCACGCACGGTCGGGTCGTTGTTCACCACGCGGGCGATGTCGTTGGTCAGCTTGATGATCAGCTTGGCCTGGTGATAGCTGGCAGCGGCCTTGCCGGCGAAGATCTTCACCCGCGGCACCCAGTCCACTTCCGGCTCGGCGCGAATCGCCTGGTACAGCGCCACGGTGTGCAACAGGTTGAGCAGTTGGCGTTTGTATTCGTGGATCCGCTTGACCTGTACGTCGAACATCGCCGCCGGGTTCACCGCGATGCCCAGACGCTCATGGATCAGGTAGGCCAGGGCTTTCTTGCTGTGCAGCCGCTGTTCGGCGAACTGTTTGCGGAACGCCGGTTTGTCGGCGAACGGCTCCAGCTCGATCAGGCGCTCCTCGGGGTTGTCGAGCACGCTCGGGCCGAGGGCATCGACCATCATTGACGTCAGTTCGGCGTTGGCCTGGAACAACCAGCGGCGGAAGGTGATGCCGTTGGTCTTGTTGTTGATCCGCTCCGGATAGAGTTTGTGCAGCTCGGAGAACACCGTGCTGCGCATCAGTTGGGTGTGCAGCCCGGACACACCGTTGACGCTGTGGGAGCCGAGGAACGCCAGGTTACCCATACGCACCCGACGCCCGTTGTCTTCTTCGATCAGCGACACCGAGCGCAGCACGTCGAAATCATGCACGCCCTTGGCCCGCAGCGAATCGATGTGCTGGGCGTTGATCAGGTAAATGATCTGCATGTGCCGGGGCAACATGCGCTCCATCAATCCTACCGGCCAGGTTTCCAGCGCTTCGGGCAGCAGCGTGTGGTTGGTGTAGGACAGCGTGTCCTGGGTGATCTGCCAGGCGGCGTCCCACGCCACGTCGTAAACGTCCACCAATTGACGCATCAGCTCGGCCACGGCAATCGACGGGTGCGTGTCGTTGAGCTGGATTGCTGCGTGGTCGCCCAGGGTCAGCACCGAGGTGTGCATGTTGCGATGGCGGCGCAGCAGGTCTTGCAACGAGGCGGCGACGAAGAAATATTCCTGGCGCAGGCGCAGTTCCTGGCCAGCTTCGGTGCTGTCGGCCGGGTATAGCACGCGGGAAATACTTTCGGCACGAGCGACTTCGGCCACCGCGCCCAAGTGGTCGCCGGCGTTGAATCGCTCCAGGTGCAGGTCTTCCACGGCCCGGGCACGCCACAAGCGCAGGGTGTTGACGCTGGCACCACGCCAGCCCACCACTGGGGTGTCATAGGCAATGGCCCGCACGGTTTCGGCCGGGGACCAGACTTGCCGGGTCTTGCCGGCCTCATCGGTCACGGTTTCGACGCTACCGCCAAAGCCGATCGGGTAGACCACCTCCGGCCGCTCGAACTCCCACGGGTTGCCGAAGTCCAGCCAATGCTCGGTTTGTTCCTGCTGCCAGCCGTCGACGATGGCCTGGCGGAACAAGCCATGCTCGTAACGAATGCCGTAGCCATGGCCGGCGATACCCAGGGTGGACATGCTCTCCATGAAGCACGCCGCCAAGCGGCCGAGGCCGCCGTTGCCCAACGCCGCATCCGGCTCCAGCAGGCGAATGCGCTCCAGGTCCACGCCCAGCTCGGTCAAGGCTTCGCGGGCGGTGTCCAGCAGGCCGAGGTTGCTCAGGCTGTCATAGAGCAGGCGCCCGATAAGAAATTCCAGGGAAAGGTAATACACCCGCTTCTGACCCTTGCGATAGATCTGTCGCGTGTGATCCATCCAGTGTTCGACCATGTGGTCGCGGGCGGCGAGAGCAATGGCTTCGAACCAATCGTGATCAAACGCATGATCGGGGTCCTTGCCGACGGCATAAGTGAGTTTGGTCAACACGGCGTCGCGAAATGCCGCAACTTCAGCTTCGCGAACAAGTGGTTCTTGAGTCATTGGTGAGACCTCGAACGAGCATGGAATTGTCTGAGCCTAGTCGGTCTGACAGACGGTACAGCCTCTTGGTTCGGTGGATTTGCACAGGTAACGGGGAATCGCCGCCAGGCAATTGCCGCTTGAGCGAATGAATGCAGGGGCCGTGCCGCTCCCGCAGGATTTTGCCGTAACGAGAAAAAAACCGGCGGAAGGTCGTTCAAAATTTCACCAGTCCCGGTATGATCGCGCGCCCTGATGCACGCTGGTACACCTTGATGATGAAGCCCAACCTGATCGCCGCCGCGGAGATCGACCGACTCGATACCTGGGCCAAGTACTCCGCCCCGATGTGCGGTTCCTGCGTGTCGAGCTGCTGCACGCTGCCGGTGGAGGTCAAGATCAAGGACCTGATCCGGATCGGCATCGTCGATGAGTTCGAACTGGGCGACCCGCCAAAGAACATCGCCAAGCGCCTGCAAAAGGAAGGCATCGTCGAGCGCTATAACCAGAAGTCGGAAATCTTCACCCTCCAGCGCATGAGCAACAATGACTGCCTTTATCTGGACCGCAAGAGCCGGCTGTGCACCATTTACGAGAAGCGCCCGGACACCTGCCGCAATCACCCGCGGGTGGGGCCACGGCCGGGGTATTGCGCGTACAAGCCCAAGGAAGTGGAGCGCGAGCGTAATCCGCGGACGCTGGACAAGTTCTAATCTGTTGCTGATTTTTTTAGCGCCTGATCCATCGCCTTCGCGAGCAAACCCGCTCCCACAGTTGGTTGATGCCGGATACAAAATCTGTGTCCGCTGAAGATCCACTGTGGGAGCGGGCTTGCTCGCGAAGGGGCCCTGACAAGCACCGCACAAATTCCAGGCATAAAAAAACGCCCCCGATCTCACGACCGGGGGCGTTTTTTCAAGCGTTAACTAAGTCGAAACTCAGTTGCCGCTTTTCTTGGCAGCGCGGGTACGCTCGCTTTCGCCCAGGATCTTCTTGCGAAGACGGATGGACTTCGGCGTCACTTCGCACAGTTCGTCTTCCTGCACGAACTCCAGCGCCTGCTCCAGGGTGAACTTGACCGGCGGAACCAGGGCGATGGTTTCGTCCTTGCCCGAAGCACGCATGTTGTCGAGCTTCTTGCCTTTGGTCGGGTTCACGCCCAGGTCGTTGTCGCGGCTGTTGAGGCCGACGATCTGACCTTCGTAGATGTCCTGGCCGTGTTCAACGAACAGCTTGCCACGGGCTTGCAGGGTTTCCAGCGAGTAGGTCAGTGCCTTGCCGGTCGCAACCGATACCAGCACGCCGTTCTGACGGCCGGACATGTCGCCGGACTTCATCACGTCGTAACGATCGAAGATCGAAGTCAGGATGCCGCCACCGGAGGTCAGGGTCAGGAACTCGTTACGGAAACCGATCAGGCCACGGGCCGGGATGTTGTACTCAAGGCGCACACGGCCCTTGCCATCCGGAACCATGTTGGTCAGGTCGCCTTTACGCAGGCCCATTTGCTCCATGATCGCGCCCTGGGATTCTTCCGGCAGGTCGATGGTCACGTTTTCGTACGGTTCGTGCTTGACGCCGTCGACCATGCGGATGATCACTTCAGGACGGCCAACGCCCATTTCGAAGCCTTCGCGACGCATGGTTTCGATCAGTACCGAGAGGTGCAGCTCACCACGGCCGGAAACCTTGAACTTGTCGGCCGAGTCGCCTTCTTCAACGCGCAGGGCAACGTTGTAGAGCAGCTCCTTGTCCAGACGCTCCTTGATGTTACGGCTGGTCACGAACTTGCCTTCTTTACCGCAGAATGGCGAGTCGTTGACCTGGAAAGTCATGGAAACGGTTGGCTCGTCAACGGTCAACGGCTTCATCGCTTCGACGTTCAGTGGGTCGCACAGGGTGTCAGAGATGAACAGTTGCTCGAAGCCGCTGATGCAGACGATGTCGCCGGCCGCTGCTTCTTCAACGTCGATACGGTGCAGGCCGTGGTGACCCATCAGCTTGAGGATACGACCGTTGCGCTTCTTGCCGTCGGCGTCGATAGCCACCACCGGGGTGTTCGGCTTGATGCGACCACGGGCGATACGGCCAACGCCGATCACACCCAGGAAGCTGTTGTAGTCCAGTGCCGAGATTTGCATCTGGAACGGGCCGTCACGGTCGACTTTCGGTGCTGGTACGTCGTCGACGATCGACTGGTACAGCGGGGTCATGTCTTCAGCCATGGCGGTGTGGTCCAGACCGGCAATACCGTTCAGGGCCGAGGCGTAGACGACTTTGAAGTCCAGCTGTTCTTCGGTGGCACCCAGGTTGTCGAACAGGTCGAAGATCTGGTCCAGAACCCAGTCCGGACGTGCGCCTGGACGGTCAACCTTGTTGATGACCACGATCGGACGCAGGCCGGCTTCGAAAGCCTTCTTGGTCACGAAACGGGTTTGCGGCATAGGGCCGTCCTGGGCGTCGACCAGCAGCAGCACGGAGTCGACCATCGACATCACGCGCTCTACTTCACCACCGAAGTCAGCGTGGCCCGGGGTGTCCACGATGTTGATGTGGTAGCCGTTCCAGTTGATGGCGGTGTTTTTCGCCAGGATGGTAATACCACGCTCTTTTTCCTGGTCGTTGGAGTCCATCACGCGCTCGTCGTTGAGCTCGTTGCGCTCCAGGGTGCCGGATTGACGCAAGAGTTTGTCTACCAGGGTGGTCTTACCATGGTCAACGTGAGCAATGATGGCGATGTTGCGTAGATTTTCGATCACTTGTGTATCTCGATCAGAGGATTCGGTGTGCTGACAAGTCTTGGCAGCGATTAACAGTAGCGTCCGCGAAAGCCGTTACAGCTTCACGGCGGCGTCGGGGGGCCGGTGACGCAGGCCACAGGCAAACAGCCCCGGGCACTTAGCTCGGTCGATAAACGCGCACATTGGCATGCCCCTCACTGAGCAAATGGTGGGCATGCAGGCGACTCATCACGCCTTTGTCGCAATACAACAGGTACTGGCGAGTAGGGTCCAGTTCCTTGAAACGCGCGTTCACTGCATAGAACGGCATCGTTTGTACCTCGATGCCAGCGATGCTCAGCGGGTCGTCTTCAGCGTCGTCCGGGTGACGGATGTCGATAATGATCTGACCGGCCAGCGCCTCGCTGACTTCTTCAATTTGTATGTCCTGGCCCAATTCGTCGATGACCCGATCGATCGGCACCAGCCTGGCGTTTTCGAGCGCACGCTCGAGCACCGCCATGTCGAACTCTTTCTCTTCGTGCTCCACCCGCCCGCGCTTGGCTGCCGTCTTCGGGTTGACCGAGATGACGCCGCAGTACTCGGGCATGTGCCTGGCGAAATCGGCAGTGCCGATTTCAATGGCCGTGTCGATGATGTCCTGCTTGTGGCTGGCGATCAGTGGACGCAAGACCAACTTCTCGGTCACGCAGTCGATCACCGACAGGTTCGGCAACGTCTGGCTCGACACCTGGGAGATCGCCTCGCCGGTCACCAGCGCATCGATCTGCAGGCGGTCGGCGATTCGCGAAGCGGCGCGCAACATCATACGCTTCAAAATGACGCCCATATGACTGTTATCGACTTTGCCGAGAATCTCGCCCAGGACTTCTTCGAATGGCACACTCACAAATAACACGCGTTGGGAGCTGCCGTACTTCTTCCAGATGAAGTGCGCCACTTCCATCACGCCCAGTTCATGGGCGCGCCCGCCGAGGTTGAAGAAGCAGAAATGGCTCATCAACCCGCGCCGCATGATCTGATAGGCCGCCACGGTGGAGTCGAAGCCGCCGGACATCAGCACCAGGGTCTGCTCCAGCGAACCCAGCGGATATCCGCCGATGCTGTCGTGCTGGCTGTGAATCACGAACAGCCGCTGGTCGCGGATTTCGATGCGAACTTCGATTTCCGGGTCTTTCAGCGAAATACCGGCGGCGCCGCACTGTCGGCGCAACTGGCTGCCGACGTACTTCTCCACGTCCATCGAACTGAACGGGTGTTTGCCGGCACGCTTGCAACGCACCGAAAAAATCTTGCCGGCCAGGGCGTCACCATAATGCAGCATGCATTTGGCGAGAATGTCATCGAAATCCCCCAGCGGATATTCATCGACCTGCAGGAAATGCGCGATACCCGGCATGCAGCTCAGGCGCTCGGTCATTTCCTTCAGGATCTTCGGCTCGCTGACGCGGGTTTCCAGCTCGAGGTTGTCCCACACGCCGTTCACCACCACAGCCGGGTCCAGGTCTCGGAGCACGGCACGGATGTTCTTGGCCAACTGGCGGATGAAACGCATCCGTACCGGGCGGCTCTTGATGGTGATCTCGGGGAAGACTTTTACGATTAGTTTCATGAAAACAGCGCGCGAACGGCCAGCCGAAAAAGGGGGGCGCGGATTATAGCGGAAATTGCTCAAGGTTTAACCAGTTTCTGTACAGATGGTTTTGCACGCACCAAAACAGGTCATTAACGCCGAGACACGCCACATTGCAGTGCGTAATTGTTCGACGATCCCGGTTTTCGCCCTTCAAAAGCGTGGATTTGGTGCAAAAAACCCATGCTGGGGCACTGGCATGCAAATTGCTCCCTTGTGAGGCAGGTTGCCTTGGCAGAGTATTCGCGCCGGCATCACCCATATCTAAGGGCACTCCACTACCCGCCCGAAGCCACCCGGAGGACATATGTCGAAGTCGGTTCAACTCATCAAAGATCATGACGTCAAGTGGATTGATCTGCGCTTCACTGACACCAAAGGTACTCAACATCACGTGACCATGCCGGCCCGTGATGCGCTGGACGACGAATTCTTTGAAATCGGCAAAATGTTCGACGGCTCCTCCATCTCCGGCTGGAAAGGCATCGAAGCTTCCGACATGATCCTGATGCCGGACGACGAAACCGCGGTCCTGGACCCGTTCACCGAAGAGCCGACCCTGATCCTGGTCTGCGACATCATCGAACCTTCGACCATGCAAGGCTATGACCGCGACCCACGCGCCATCGCCCACCGTGCCGAGGAATACCTGAAGTCCACCGGTATCGGCGACACCGCTTTCTTCGGCCCGGAGCCTGAGTTCTTCATCTTCGACGAAGTGAAATTCAAGTCCGATATTTCCGGCTCGATGTTCAAGATTTTCTCCGAGCAAGGTTCGTGGATGTCCGACCAGGACGTGGAAGGCGGCAACAAAGGCCACCGTCCAGGCGTGAAAGGCGGCTACTTCCCAGTTCCACCGTTCGACCACGACCACGAAATCCGTACCTCCATGTGCAACGCACTGGAAGAGATGGGCCAGACTGTCGAAGTTCACCACCACGAAGTGGCAACTGCCGGCCAGAACGAAATCGGCGTGAAATTCAACACGCTGGTCAAGAAGGCTGACGAAGTCCAGACCCTGAAGTACTGCGTACACAACGTTGCCGATGCATACGGTCGTACCGCAACCTTCATGCCTAAGCCTCTGTACGGCGACAACGGTTCGGGCATGCACGTCCACATGTCGATTTCCAAAGACGGCAAGAACACCTTCGCCGGCGAAGGCTATGCCGGTCTGTCGGACACCGCCCTGTACTTCATCGGCGGTATCATCAAGCACGGTAAGGCCCTGAACGGCTTCACCAACCCGTCGACCAACTCCTACAAGCGTCTGGTACCAGGTTTCGAAGCTCCGGTCATGCTGGCCTACTCGGCTCGCAACCGTTCCGCCTCGATCCGTATTCCTTACGTGAACAGCCCTAAGGCACGCCGTATCGAAGCGCGCTTCCCGGATCCGGCTGCCAACCCATACCTGGCCTTCGCTGCACTGATGATGGCCGGCCTGGACGGTATCCAGAACAAGATCCACCCTGGCGATGCTGCCGACAAAAACCTGTATGACCTGCCGCCTGAAGAGGCCAAGGAAATTCCACAGGTGTGTGGCAGCCTGAAAGAAGCCCTGGAAGAGCTGGACAAGGGCCGTGCGTTCCTGACCAAGGGCGGCGTATTCAGCGATGACTTCATCGACGCTTACATCGCACTGAAAAGCGAAGAAGAAATCAAGGTTCGTACCTTCGTACACCCACTGGAATACGAGCTGTACTACAGCTGCTGATCCGGTAGCGTCGCAACACGCGGCGTGAATAAAGAGAGGCCTCCTTCGGGAGGCCTTTTTTATGGGTGCAGGTTACGTGCATGATGGCTAGTCGCTCCCCCATCGAAGACGAGACTGCCCATGACTTTGCGCTTCAAACTCGGCCTTGCGCTCTGCGCCACGCTGTCGGCCGCCACCGCCCAAGCCTCCCCAGCCCCCGCCGACCTGACTCCGCTGCTTAACGCCATCGGCGAACGCCTGGCCATCGCCGATCAAGTGGCGCTGAGCAAATGGGACAGCCATAAACCGGTGGAAGATCGTCAGCGCGAGCGTGAGGTCATTGCCGCCGCCGTCGCCCAGGCGCCGAACTACAAGCTGAGCGGCGAAACGGTGGAAGCGTTTTTCAGCGCCCAGATAGAAGCGAACAAATTGGTGCAATACATCAACTTGTCCGACTGGAGCCTGGAAGGAAAGGCCCCGGACCTTCCGCGTCCGGACTTGGTGAAAGAGATTCGGCCGAAACTCGACCTGTTGCAAAAACG
Organism: Pseudomonas sp. Q12-87; assembly: GCF_001269755.1. Classification (NCBI taxonomy): domain Bacteria; kingdom Pseudomonadati; phylum Pseudomonadota; class Gammaproteobacteria; order Pseudomonadales; family Pseudomonadaceae; genus Pseudomonas; species Pseudomonas sp. Q12-87. The sequence continues at coordinate 69,459 of NZ_LHVI01000036.1, forward strand.
CCTGTTGCAGCAACTGGCCGACTTCGCCCCCTACCGCACCGACCCACAATGCCCGCAGTGGCTGGCCCAGGCCACCCACCATAACAAGCAGCACCCCGTGCACCGGCTCGCGCTTATCCGGGCGACCGCAGAGCTGTGCATCGCGCCAAAAGCCTGAGCCAAGCGACGCATATCCCGTGTGGGAGCGGGCTTGCTCGCGAAGGGGCCAGTACCGCCAACATCCAAGTGACTGACACACCGCTTTCGCGAGCAAGCCCGCTCCCACAGAGGTTGCGCGCAACAACTTGGGCCAATGCCCCTCCCTGACCTATGCTGAAACCCAACACTTTTAGTTTTCGGTCGATTTTATGGGTCGTGGTTTTACAGCATTGTTGCTGCTGTTGGCGCTGCCTGCCGGCGCGCAGATCTACAAGTACACCGACGCCGACGGCAACACCGCCTACAGTAACCAACCTCCCCAGGGCGTACCGGCCCAGGCGGTGGAACTGCCGCCGCTCAATAGCATTGAGCGCCAGGCTCCCGCCGGACCGGGCGCTCCGCCAGCCCCTGCGGACAGGGACGAGCCGGGCAACGCCTACAAGACACTGGAACTGACGGACATCCCGACCGACGAGGCGCTACGCGCCAACAACGGCACCTTCACCGTAGGTGTCCGGACCCAACCGCGCCTGCAAAGCCCTCACCAATTCCGGCTGCTCCTGGACGGGCAACCCTACGGCCAGCCGACCAATGTCCCACGCCTGCAACTGGTGAATGTCGATCGGGGCGAGCACAGCCTGGCGGTCCAGGTCATAGATGGGGATAACCTCGTGCAACAGAGCGAGACCGTTATGTTCACCGTCCAACGGGTGCACCAGCCATGATTCGCTGGCTGTTAGCGCTGGCGCTGTCGCTGGCCGCGCTGCCTGGGGTGGCGCAGGTCTATACCTACATCGACGCCCAGGGCAATCGCGTCTTCACCGACCAGCCGCGCCCCGGCAATGCGAAAAAAATACAACTTTCACCCGGCAACCGAATGCCGACGCCGCGCACCAGCACAAACTCGGCACCCACCGCCCAAGCCCAACCCGAGCCGCTGTTTCATTACGAAATGCTCCGGCTATTGATTCCGGAGCCGGACGCGACGATACGCAGCACCGAAGGACAGCTGATTGTCACGGCAACCAGCGAACCCAGCCTGAAGAAGGGCCACCGCTATCGCCTGCTGCTCGACGGCCAGCCGACCGGCGCGCCGGGGCCGAGCCCGGTATTTGCCCTGAGCAATGTCGACCGGGGCACTCATCATCTGGCGGTGGAAATCCTCGATGAGCAAGACCGCATCGTCGAACGTACCGCCAACCAGCCGTTTCACATGCAGCGCATGTCCCTGGCGCAAAAGCGCCGCGTCAAACCCTGCGCCTTGGCCGATTACGGCCAGCGCCCGGAATGCCCCCTCGCCGAAAAACCTGAAGAAGAAAAAAGCAGCATCCTGCCCTTCTTTTAAGACCGTTCAGGTTGGCGCACTATATTGGTGCGCCTAATCGCACCCTTCCCAGTTTACCCACCCATTTTGGTTCGAAAATACCCGTAAAAACTGGCAAAACGCCACGCAAACGGGCGAATAACGCCTTTTTGAGGCTCTAAACGCTTCTTTTCGGAGCCTTGGTTTGGTTTTTGCATTTTCCTCGCATCAGCGCATTAATCGCGCGCGCAATTGGGGATCCGTCCCCCGTTGTTACGCTCCAAAAGAGGTCCTGATGACCATTAGCGACGCACTACACCGCTTGCTACTCGACAATCTCACCACCGCGACCATCCTGCTCGATGCCGAACTGCGCCTCGAGTACATGAACCCGGCGGCGGAGATGCTCCTGGCCGTCAGCGGCCAGCGCAGCCACGGACAGTTCATCAGCGAGTTGTTCACCGAATCCGCCGAAGCGCTCAATTCCTTGCGCCAGGCCGTTGAACAGGCCCATCCGTTCACCAAGCGCGAAGCGATGTTGACCGCCCTGACCGGTCAGACCCTGACCGTGGACTATGCGGTCACGCCGATCCTGAACAACGGCGCAACCTTGCTGCTACTGGAGGTTCATCCGCGTGATCGCCTGCTGCGTATCACCAAGGAAGAAGCCCAGTTATCCAAGCAGGAAACCAGCAAGATGCTGGTGCGTGGCCTGGCCCACGAGATCAAGAACCCCCTTGGCGGGATTCGCGGTGCAGCGCAACTGTTGGCCCGCGAGCTGCCGGAAGAGAGCCTCAAGGACTACACCAACGTCATCATCGAGGAAGCCGACCGCTTGCGAAACCTGGTGGATCGCATGCTCGGTTCGAACAAGCTGCCGTCGCTGGCGATGTGCAATGTCCATGAAGTGCTGGAGCGCGTCGGCAGCCTGGTGGAAGCGGAAAGCCAGGGTTGCATCACCCTGGTGCGCGACTATGACCCGAGCATTCCAGACGTGCTGATCGACCGCGAGCAAATGATCCAGGCCGTGCTGAACATCGTGCGCAACGCGATGCAAGCCATCAGCAGCCAGAACGAGCTGCGCCTGGGCCGCATCAGCCTGCGCACCCGCGCCATGCGCCAATTCACTATCGGCCATGTGCGCCATCGCTTGGTGACCAAGATCGAGATCATCGACAACGGCCCGGGCATCCCTGCCGAGCTGCAGGAAACCATTTTCTTTCCCATGGTCAGTGGCCGCCCGGACGGTACCGGGCTCGGCCTTGCCATTACCCAGAACATCATCAGTCAGCACCAGGGCTTGATCGAATGTGAAAGCCACCCCGGCCACACCACTTTCTCGATCTTCCTGCCACTGGAACAAGGAGCCACATCGACATGAGCCGTAGTGAAACCGTGTGGATCGTCGATGACGACCGTTCAATCCGATGGGTCTTGGAAAAAGCCTTGCAACAGGAAGGCATGACCACCCAGAGCTTCGACAGCGCCGATGGGGTGATGAGTCGCCTGGCCCGTCAGCAGCCCGACGTCATCATCTCTGACATCCGCATGCCTGGCGCCAGCGGCCTGGACCTGCTCGCGCGGATTCGCGAACAGCATCCGCGTTTGCCGGTGATCATCATGACCGCCCATTCCGACCTGGACAGTGCCGTGGCGTCGTACCAGGGCGGCGCCTTCGAATACCTGCCCAAGCCGTTCGATGTCGATGAGGCGGTCTCGCTGGTCAAGCGCGCCAACCAGCACGCCCAGGAACAACAGGGTCTGGAGGAAGTGCCCGCCCTGGCCCGCACCCCGGAAATCATCGGCGAAGCGCCGGCGATGCAGGAAGTGTTTCGCGCCATCGGCCGCCTGAGTCATTCCAACATCACCGTGCTGATCAACGGCGAGTCAGGCACCGGTAAGGAATTGGTGGCCCATGCGCTGCACCGCCACAGCCCACGGGCGGCATCGCCGTTCATTGCGCTGAACATGGCGGCGATTCCCAAGGATCTGATGGAGTCCGAGCTGTTCGGTCACGAAAAAGGCGCGTTCACCGGCGCGGCCAATCTGCGGCGCGGGCGTTTTGAACAGGCCGACGGCGGCACGTTGTTCCTTGATGAAATCGGCGACATGCCGGCCGACACCCAGACCCGCTTGCTGCGCGTGCTGGCGGACGGCGAGTTTTACCGCGTGGGCGGGCATACACCGGTCAAGGTCGACGTGCGCATCATCGCGGCAACCCACCAGAATCTGGAAACCCTGGTTCACGCCGGCAAGTTCCGTGAAGACTTGTTCCACCGCCTTAACGTGATCCGCATCCATATCCCGCGCCTGGCGGACCGTCGCGAAGACATCCCGACCCTGGCCCGTCACTTCCTCAGCCGCGCGGCCCAGGAACTGGCGGTAGAGCCCAAGCTGCTCAAGAGCGAAACCGAGGAATACCTCAAGAACCTGCCGTGGCCGGGCAACGTGCGTCAGCTGGAAAACACCTGCCGCTGGATCACGGTGATGGCTTCGGGTCGTGAAGTGCACATCAGCGACCTGCCGCCGGAGTTGTTGAGCCTGCCCCAGGATTCGGCACCGGTGACCAACTGGGAACAAGCCCTGCGCCAGTGGGCCGACCAAGCCTTGGCCCGCGGTCAATCGAGCCTGCTCGACAGCGCCGTGCCGAGTTTCGAGCGGATCATGATCGAAACCGCCCTCAAGCACACCGCCGGCCGCCGCCGCGACGCCGCCGTGTTGCTGGGCTGGGGCCGCAATACCTTGACTCGCAAGATCAAGGAATTGGGGATGAAGGTTGATGGTGGGGATGATGACGACAGCGAAGAGGGCTGAGCAGCCTTTGGCTCCTCGCCCCTTGTGGGAGCGGGCTTGCTCGCGAAAACGGTGTATCAGACAAATTGGTATCGACTGACCCACCGCATTCGCGAGCAAGCCCGCTCCCACATTGGATCTTCATGCACCGCATCAATGCACTGCGAACCGCAATTGCGCATGCACAATGAGCTAAAACCAATCGACCTAGTTCGAAAATAACCGCACAAATAAAAACAAAAGCCCCGTAATACGGGGCTTTTCGCACTGTCGGCGGATATTTTGTGACAAACCATTAAAAACTGGCACGCCCCCTGCAATAACTCAATCACTACCCAGTTTCGGGGACCTTGGTACAGGCAGGCCGGGGATTCCCCATTTTATACCGGGCTCATCGAGCCCACTGTTTTGGGGGCCTTGATACAGGCAGGTCAAGGTTTCCCTTCTTTACACCCAGGGCAGTGCCAGCCGCACGCCCTCCCGTTTTGGGGACCTTGGTACAGGCAGGCCGGGGATTCCCTCTTTTATTGCTCCTGGAGACGGACCTCCACCCGCCAGCGGTCATCGACCTCACTGGCGGTCCATTCCCCGCGCAACGGGCGCGCCGCCACCAATGTCAGCAACAACCCCTTGTCGCTCAAACGCACCCGCCAATTCACATCCTTGCCATTGACCTTGAGCTGGCCATTCTGCGGCCGGCCCTGCGCGTCGAACAACAGCGCCACCGAGCCATCGATGACCTCCCCATGCAACTTGGGCTCGTTGTTGAACCAGGCCACCAACTCGCCTTCCGTTACCTCGATCTGCTGCAATTCGTTTGGCTCGGGCGTGGTCAGGCGCCCAATCATCAGCCCGACCATCACGCCTACGATCGCCAGCGACCCCATCACCCGAGGCATTAGCTTCGAACGCCGATCGGTTTGCGGCGTAGAATGCCGCTCATCTTTATCTGCGGAGCCGTGCATGTTTCACGTCATCCTTTTTCAACCGGAAATACCGCCCAATACCGGCAACGTCATCAGGTTGTGCGCCAACAGCGGCTGCCACCTGCATTTGATCGAACCGCTGGGCTTCGAGATGGACGACAAGCGCCTGCGCCGTGCCGGACTCGACTACCACGAGTATGCCACTTTGCAGCGTCATGCAGACCTCGCCAGCTGCCTGGAAAGCCTCGGGCATCCGCGCCTGTTTGCTTTCACCACCAAGGGCTCGCGGCCATTCCATGACGCCAGTTTCGTCGCCGGCGATGCGTTCCTGTTCGGCCCGGAAAGCCGTGGCCTGCCGGCCGAGGTGCTGGACGCCCTGCCCGCCGAGCAACGCCTGCGCCTGCCGATGCGCGAAGGCTGTCGCAGCCTGAACCTGTCCAACACGGTGGCGGTGGCGGTCTACGAGGCGTGGCGGCAGAACGGATTTCAGTAACACCACATAACAAATGTGGGAGCGGGCTTGCTCGCGAATAGGGAGTGTCAGTTGACATCAATGTCGCCTGACACACCGCTTTCGCGGGCAAGCCCGCTCCCACAGGGTTTGCGTCGACTTATTGAACGGTCGCAGCGCCTTCCTGCTGCATGCGCTGCAATTCTTGCGCGTACAGGGCGTCGAAGTTCACCGGGGCCAGCATCAGGGCCGGGAACGAACCGCGGGTCACCAGGCTGTCCAGGGTCTCGCGGGCATACGGGAACAGGATGTTCGGGCAGAACGCGCCCAGGGTGTGGCTCATCGAAGCCGCGTCCAGGTTCTTGATCAGGAAGATCCCGGCCTGCTGCACTTCGGCGATGAAAGCGACTTCGTCACCGTTTTTCACGGTCACCGACAGGGTCAGCACCACTTCGTGGAAATCATCTTCCAGGGCTTTCTGGCGAGTGTTCAGGTCCAGGCCTACGCTCGGCTCCCATTGCTGGCGAAAGATCGCCGGGCTTTTCGGGGCTTCGAAGGACAGGTCACGTACGTAGATACGCTGCAAGGAGAATTGCGGTGCGGCTTCTTCTTCGCTGGCAGCTGTGTTCTGTTGGTCAGTCATCGCAGATCCTTCTTACTTTCAGGTTCTATTGAGTAGGGAATTCAGGCCTTGAGCATCGCGTCGAGCTTGCCGGCGCGCTCCAGGGCGAACAGATCATCGCAGCCGCCCACGTGCGTGCTGCCGATCCAGATCTGCGGCACAGATGTACGTCCGGCCTTCTGGGTCATTTCGGCGCGCAATTGCGGCTTGCCGTCGACCTTGATCTCTTCGAAAGCCACGCCTTTGTTCTGGAGCAGGAACTTGGCTCTGGAGCAATAGGGGCAGTAATCGCTGGAATAGACAACAACGTGGGGCATTTTCACTTCACCAGGGGCAGATTGTCGGCTTTCCAGCTTGCAACGCCACCGGACAGCTTGGCGGCGGTGAAGCCGGACTTCATCAGTTCACGGGCCAAGGTGCCTGCATGCTGGCCTTGGGCGTCCACCAGGATCACTGTCTTGGCCTTGTGTTTTTCCAGTTCACCGGCCCGTGCGATCAGTTTGTCCTGGGGAATGTTCAGCGCCCCGACAATGTGACCGGCGGCGTAATCCTTGCTCGGGCGAATGTCCACCACCACGCCGGCGTCCTTGTTGACCAGCGCGGTCAGTTCGCCAGTGCTCAGGCTGCGGCCGCCGCCCTGCATCGTGTGAGCAACCAGCAACGCCAGCAGCACGACGAAAATACCGACGAGAATGTAGTGGTTAGTGGCAAATTGAATCAGGTGAGCAACCATCGAAGGAGGTTCCAGGGCGTTAAAATGTCGGCCAGTATACACAGCACACAAGGCCGGCCAAACCCCGCCCGGCGGTGACGCCACCGGAACTTACCTTTAAACTGCCCGTCCCTTTTCCATCGTCTTCTTTCAACCAGCCACGAGTGGATTCCATGACTACCACGCCTAAACCTTTGGTCCTGATGATTCTCGACGGCTTCGGTCACAGTGACAGCCACGAATCCAACGCTGTGTATTCGGCCAACAAGCCCGTGCTGGACCGCTTGTGGGCCACCGTGCCGAACGGCCTGATCTCCGGCAGCGGCATGGACGTCGGCTTGCCGGACGGCCAGATGGGCAACTCCGAAGTCGGCCACATGAACCTCGGCGCAGGCCGCGTGGTGTATCAGGACTTTACCCGGGTGACCAAATCGATCCGCGACGGCGAGTTCTTCGAAAACCCGACCATCTGCGCCTCCGTGGACAAAGCCGTCGCCGCCGGCAAGGCCGTGCACTTCATGGGCCTGTTGTCCGACGGTGGCGTTCACAGCCACCAGGACCACCTGATTGCCATGGCCGAACTGGCCTTCAAGCGCGGCGCCGAGAAAATCTACCTGCACGCCTTCCTCGATGGCCGCGACACGCCTCCTAAAAGCGCCACCTCATCGATCGAACTGCTGGATGCCACATTCCAAGCCCTGGGCAAGGGCCGCATCGCCAGCATCGTCGGGCGTTATTTCGCCATGGACCGCGACAACCGTTGGGACCGCGTGTCCCAGGCCTATAACCTGATCGTCGACGGCCAGGCCGAATTCAATGCGGCCACCGCCCAGGAAGGCCTGCAAGCCGCCTACGAACGCGGCGAAAGCGACGAATTCGTCAAGGCCACCACCATCGGTGAGCCGGTCAAGGTCGAAGACGGCGACGCGGTGGTGTTCATGAATTTCCGCGCCGACCGTGCCCGCGAGCTGACCCGTGTGTTTGTCGAGGACGATTTCAAGGAATTCAACCGCGCGCGCCAACCGAAACTCGCCGGCTTCGTGATGTTGACCCAATACGCGGCCAGCATCCCTGCCCCATCGGCCTTCGCCGCCGGCAGCCTGGACAACGTGCTGGGCGATTACCTGGCAAAGAACGGCAAGACCCAGCTGCGTATCGCCGAAACCGAGAAATATGCCCACGTGACGTTCTTTTTCTCCGGTGGCCGCGAAGAACCTTTCCCGGGCGAAGAACGCATCCTGATCCCCTCGCCGAAAGTCGCTACCTACGACTTGCAGCCTGAGATGAGCGCGCCGGAAGTGACCGACCGCATCGTCGACGCCATTGAAAACCAGCGTTACGACGTGATCGTGGTCAATTACGCCAATGGCGACATGGTCGGCCATAGCGGTGTGTTCGACGCGGCGGTCAAGGCCGTGGAATGCCTGGACACCTGCGTCGGTCGCATCGTCGAGGCCCTGGAAAAGGTCGGCGGCGAAGCGCTGATCACGGCTGACCACGGCAACGTCGAGCAAATGTCCGACGAATCCACCGGCCAGGCCCACACCGCCCACACCACCGAGCCGGTGCCGTTCATTTATGTCGGCAAGCGCGACTTCAAGGTCCGCGAGGGTGGCGTGCTGGCTGACGTGGCACCGACCATGCTGATGCTGCTGGGGATGGAAAAGCCGGCCGAGATGACCGGAACTTCGATTCTGGTCTGAACCAGCGCAAATCGAGTGTGGGAGCGGGCTTGCTCGCGAATGCGGTGTATCAGACACATAACTGTCGACTGGCACGCCGCATTCGCGAGCAAGCCCGCTCCCACACGGGGTTTGCAGTGTTTTTCCGGCCAGTTATCACACAGCCCCAAATGGGCGTTTTTTTTGCAGCGTGGGGCGGGCATACTAGGCCGTCCCTTTCCCTGGTGTCGCCCGCCTCTATGCTTCGCGTCCTGATAGCCCTCGTTCTGACCTGCCTGCTCCAACCGGCCTTTGCCGACGAGCGCGCGCAAACCCAACAGCAGTTGGAAGCCACGCGCCAGGACATTGCCGAGCTGAAAAAGCTGCTGGGCAAGTTGCAGGAAGAGAAATCCAGCGTACAGAAAGACCTGCGCGGCACCGAAACCGAGATGGGCAAGCTGGAGAAGCAGGTCGAGGCCTTGCAAAAAGAGCTGAAGAAAAGCGAATCCGAGCTGCAGCGGCTCGATGGAGAGAAAAAAAAACTCCAGGGCGCGCGCACTGAACAGCAAAAGCTGATCGCCATCCAGGCCCGGGCCGCCTACCAGAACGGCCGCCAGGAGTATCTCAAGCTGCTGCTCAACCAGCAGAATCCCGAGAAATTCGCTCGCACCCTCACTTATTACGATTACCTGAGCCAGGCCCGCCTGGAACAGCTCAAGAACTTCAACGAAACCCTGCGTCAACTGGCCAATGTCGAAAAAGACATCGAACTGCAACAAGCCCAGTTGCTGGTGCAGAAAAGCAGCCTCGACAGCCAGCGCGACGAACTCGAAAAGGTTCGCAAGGAACGTCAGGTGGCGCTGGCCAAGCTCAATGACGACGTGAAGGCCCGCGACAGCAAGCTCAAGGCCCGCGAGCAGGATCAGGCTGAGCTGGCAAACGTGTTGAAAACCATCGAGGAAACCCTGGCCCGCCAGGCTCGTGAGGCAGAAGAAGCGCGCCAGAAAGCGCTGATCGCCCAGCAGGAAGCCGAAAAAAAGCGTTTGCGTGAGGCCCAGGCCGAAGCGGACGCAGGCGATGCCCCGCGCAAGCCGGCGAAAACCAGTCCTGGCGCACTGGTTTCCAGCGATGGCGAAACCTTTGGCGGTGCTTTTGCCTCAGCCCGAGGCAAACTTCCATGGCCGGTCAATGGTCGATTACTTGCCCGCTTCGGTGAAACCCGTGGCGACGACACCCGCACCAAGTGGGACGGCGTGATGATCAGCGCCTCCGCCGGCAGCCAGGTGCATGCCGTGCATGGCGGGCGCGTGGTGTTCGCCGACTGGTTGCGTGGCGCCGGCCTGTTGGTGATCCTGGATCACGGCAACGGTTATTTAAGCCTGTATGGCCACAACCAGACGCTGCTCAAGTCGGCGGGCGATGTGGTCAAGGCCGGCGAGTCCATCTCCACGGTCGGTAACAGTGGCGGGCAGGACACGCCAGCGCTGTATTTCGCTATTCGTCAGCAGGGTCGCCCCAGTGACCCGGCCCAATGGTGTCGTGCGCAAGGATAAGCGCGCCCATCCTATTAAGGAGTTCGTTCGACATGCTGCATTTGTCCCGCCTCACCTCGCTGGCCCTGACGATCGCCCTCGTGATCGGTGCGCCGCTGGCTTTCGCCGCCGACCCGGCCCCGTTGGCCCCCGCCGCCTCGGCCGCGACCACCAAGGCCCCGCTGCCGCTGGATGAGCTGCGCACCTTTGCCGAAGTCATGGACCGGATCAAGGCCGCCTACGTGGAACCGGTGGACGACAAGACGCTGCTGGAGAACGCCATCAAAGGCATGCTCAGCAACCTTGACCCGCATTCGGCCTATCTGGGGCCGGACGATTTTGCCGAGCTGCAGGAAAGCACCAGCGGCGAGTTCGGGGGCCTGGGCATCGAGGTCGGCAGCGAAGACGGCTTCGTCAAAGTGGTATCGCCCATCGACGACACGCCCGCTTCCAAGGCTGGCATCCAGGCGGGCGACTTCATCGTCAAGATCAACGGCCAGCCGACCCGCGGCCAGAGCATGACCGAAGCGGTCGACAAGATGCGCGGCAAGATCGGCCAGAAGATAACCCTGACCCTGGTGCGAGACGGCGGTACGCCGTTCGACGTGACCCTGACCCGAGCAGTCATCCAGGTCAAGAGCGTGAAGAGCCAGCTGCTGGAATCGGGCTATGGCTATATCCGCATCACTCAATTCCAGGTCAAGACCGGCGAAGAAGTCGCCAAGGCCCTGGCCAAGATGCGCAAGGACAACGGCAAGAAACTCAACGGCCTGGTCCTGGACCTGCGCAACAACCCCGGCGGCGTATTGCAGTCGGCTGTGGAAGTGGTGGATCACTTCATCACCAAGGGCCTGATCGTCTACACCAAGGGCCGCATCGCCAACTCCGAGCTGCGCTTCTCGGCCACCGGCAACGACCTGAGCGAAGCCGTGCCGCTGGTGGTGCTGATCAACGGCGGCAGCGCCTCGGCATCGGAAATCGTCGCCGGCGCCCTGCAGGACCAGAAACGCGGCGTGGTCATGGGCACTACCAGCTTCGGCAAGGGCTCGGTGCAAACTGTCTTGCCGTTGAACAACGACCGCGCCTTGAAGATCACCACCGCGCTGTACTTCACGCCTAACGGCCGCTCCATCCAGGCCCAGGGCATCGTTCCGGACATCGAGGTGCGCAAGGCCAAGATCACCAACGAGCAGGACAGCGAATACTTCAAGGAAGCCGACCTGCAAGGCCACCTGGGCAATGGCAACGGCGGTGCCGATAAGCCGACCGGCTCCGGCACCAAGGCCAAGCCGATGCCGCAGGATGATGATTACCAGTTGGCCCAGGCCTTGAGCTTGCTCAAAGGATTGAACATCACGTCCGGCCGCTGAGATGGGCCTGCGTTTTACCTTCGTCCTGTTGTGCCTGCTGGCGGGGGCCGTTAACGCGGCGCCCGCCGCACCCTCCTCGCCGCACAAGGCTTACCTGAGCCTGATCATCGATGACCTGGGGCAAAACCTGCCCCGGGACAGACGAGTACTGGCCCTGCCCGGGCCGGTCACCGCCGCGATCATGCCCGACACACCCCACGCCGCCGAATTCGCCCGCGAAGCCCATCGCGCCGGCAAACTGGTCATGCTGCACATGCCCATGGACCCCGCGACCGGGCCGTTCGCCTGGCATCCGGAACTGTCCATCGAAGAATTGGGCAAGCGCCTCGACGCCGCGTTTGCCGCCGTGCCCTACACCAGCGGAATCAACAACCACATGGGCAGCCGCATGACGGCCCAACCCGAAGCGATGGCGTGGCTGATGGCGAATTTGCAGCAGCGCCACAAGTTTTTCGTCGACAGCCGCACCAGCGCCCAGACCGTCGCCGCCGCCGAGGCGCAGAAGATTGGCCTGGCCAGCGTCTCGCGGGATGTGTTCCTGGATGACGAACGCACCGAAGCCGCCATCGCCCACCAGCTCCAGACCGCCATCGACCTGGCCCGCCGACAGGGCTCGGCAGTGATGATCGGCCATCCCTACCCGCAAACCCTCGCGGTGCTCGAACGCGAGCTGCCCCGGCTCAAGGCCCAGGGCGTCGAGTGGATCGACATCAAGTCGATGATCAGCTTGCGCAGCAATCAGGCGATGGCCGGACATGGGAAAGATGGGGTTTATCGACCGCGATAACCATGCCGCCGCCATCGCGAGCAAGCTCGCTCCCACAGTAGTTCTGCATCGGGCGCAAGATTTGTGTTCACAGCAGATCCCCTGTGGGAGCGAGCCTGCTCGCGATGACGGCGGCACATTCAATATCTCTGCAAGCTGACCCACCGCTTTCGCGGGCAAGCCCGCTCCCACAGTAGTTCTGCATCGGGCGCAAGATTTGTGTTCACAGCAGATCCCCTGTGGGAGCGAGCCTGCTCGCGATGACGGCGGCACATTCAATATCTCTGCAAGCTGACCCACCGCTTTCGCGGGCAAGCCCGCTCCCACAGTAGTTCTGCATCGGGCGCAAGATTTGTGTTCACAGCAGATCCCCTGTGGGAGCGAGCCTGCTCGCGATGACGGCGGCACATTCAATATTTCTGCAAGCTGACCCACCGCTTTCGCGGGCAAGCCCGCTCCCACAGGTTTGTGTATCTAGTACCGATCCAGCGCTCAGAGATACCGCGCCATGATCGCATCCACTGCACCTTCCTTGCGCAGCGCATCCAGGGCCGTTTGAAGGCGAGCGACCACGTCGTCGGGCACGTCCTTGTTCAGCGCCAGGTACAGCTCGGCGCTGTTGAATCGCAGCACCGTCTTGAGGTCACTCACCCCTTCCTGACGCGCCAGGTAACGTCCGGCCGGGTCACCGGTTGCCCAGAGGTCGATCTGGCCATTGACCAGCTTCTTCGCATTGTCCTGGTCGCGTAGCACGACAATCGGCTTCAATCCCTGCTTAGCCAATGTCTCGGCAATCGCGTCGCCCTTGTAGGCGCCGATCTTGAATCTGCGCGCCTGCTCCAGCGAATCGAGGGAAATCTGGCTGTCGGCCTTGGCCAGCATGACCCAATCGTCCGGACCAATGGGGCCAACCCATTTGAAGAGTTTCTCGCGCTCTGGCAATCGGGCCATCACGAAAACGCCATAGCCGGGGTTTTCCAGGGCGAGCTTGTAGATCCGCTCCCAGGGGAAACGCAGCGTCAGGCTGTAGGTGATGTCGGCGCGCTTGAATATCTCGCGGACGATGTCCACGGCGATGCCATGGATGTTTTCGTCCTGGGCGAAGTTCTTGCCGTTCTTGGCCATGTTGTATGGCGGGAAGTTTTCCGTCAGCAACACCAGCGATGTATCAGCGGCGCGGGCGGCGCCAGCGAGCAGCAACGAGGCACCGGCGAAGGCGAGAACGAGGCGTTTGAGCATGTCGGGCTACCGCAATCCATGGTGTGCCCAAGAGTGCCTTGGGCCCGCCATGGTGTCCAGCGGTCAGCGAACGCAGATACCGCGATGAGCCATGTAGGCCTTGGCTTCCGGCACGGTGTATTCGCCGAAGTGGAAGATGCTCGCCGCCAGGACCGCGCTGGCGTGGCCTTCGATAATCCCGTCGGCCAAATGCTGCAGGTTGCCGACGCCGCCGGAGGCGATGACCGGGATGCCCAGCGCATCGCTGATGGCGCGAGTGACGCCCAGGTCGAAACCGTTTTTCATGCCGTCCTGGTCCATGCTGGTGAGCAGGATTTCACCGGCGCCCAGGCCTTCCATCTTCTTCGCCCATTCAACAGCGTCGAGGCCCGTGGGCTTGCGGCCGCCGTGGGTGAAGATTTCCCAGCGCGGGGTTTCGCCCGGTCCGGAAACCTTCTTCGCATCGATGGCCACCACAATGCATTGCGAGCCGAAGTGCTGGGCCGCTTCGCCGACGAACTCGGGGTTGAACACCGCCGCGGTGTTGATGGAGACCTTGTCCGCACCGGCGTTGAGCAGGTTGCGGATGTCCTGCACGGTGCGCACGCCACCGCCCACAGTCAGCGGGATGAACACCTGGCTGGCCATGCGCTCGACGGTATGCAGCGTGGTATCACGGCCGTCGACGCTGGCCGTGATGTCGAGGAAGGTAATCTCGTCCGCGCCCTGCTCGTCGTAGCGACGGGCGATCTCCACCGGATCGCCGGCGTCACGGATGTTCTCGAACTTCACACCCTTGACCACCCGGCCGTTGTCCACGTCCAGGCAAGGGATGATGCGTTTGGCCAGCGCCATGGTGAGTCCTCAGCCTTTGTAGGAATCGCAGAAGGCCTGGGCCTCGGCGACGTCCAGGGTGCCTTCGTAGATCGCGCGACCGGTGATCGCACCAATGATGCCCGGGGCCCTGGCGTCGAGCAGCGCCTTGATGTCACCCAGGTTGTGGATACCGCCGGAAGCGATGACCGGGATCTTCGTGGCGGCGGCCAGGGCGGCGGTGAACGGAACGTTGCAGCCCTGCATCATGCCGTCCTTGGCGATGTCGGTGTAGACGATGGCAGACACGCCGTCGGCCTCGAAACGCTTGGCCAGGTCGATCACCTGAACGGTGCTGACTTCAGCCCAGCCGTCGGTGGCGACGAAACCGTCCTTCGCATCGAGACCAACGATGACCTTGCCCGGGAAGGCGCGGCAGGCTTGGGCGACGAACTCGGGCTCTTTCACGGCCTTGGTGCCAATGATCACGTAGCTCACGCCGGCCTTGACGTAGTGCTCGATGGTTTCCAGCGAGCGAATACCGCCACCGATCTGGATCGGCAGGTTCGGATAACGCTTGGCGATGGCCGTGACGACTTCACCGTTGACCGGTTGCCCTTCAAAGGCGCCGTTCAGGTCAACCAGATGCAGGCGACGGCAGCCGCCCTCCACCCACTTGGCGGCCATGCTCACCGGGTCATCGGAAAACACCGTGGAGTCTTCCATGCGGCCCTGGCGCAGACGTACGCAAGCGCCGTCCTTGAGATCGATAGCGGGGATAATCAGCATCTGGCAAACCTTCAAATACGAATATTCAGCTTGGCTCGAAAATCAATTTTTCTCGAGCGCCCACAAGTCGCTTTCAATGCTTTCGAACCTTTCTTTAAGGTGCGTCTGCACGTCGAAAATCGCCCTGTTGTAATAGTGCGGCGCGATTTCGCGGGTAAACAAGTCAAGAATTTCCGCCGCTTCGAACGAACCCAGGTCCAGTTCGAAACGTTCCTCCATGAACCGCTGGATCTTGCGGTTCGCCTCACTCTCCTGCTCGGGCGTGAGGGTGAGGATCGGCGGTTTCTTGCGAGCCATTACCAGCGACCGTCCCACGCCGCGAAGTTTTGCAGCAGTTGCAAGCCGTGTGTATGGCTCTTCTCGGGGTGGAACTGCACGGCGAAGCGCGAACCGTCGGCCAGGGCCGCGGCGAAATCGACGCCATAGTGACCGCTGCCCACCACCTGCCGCGCATTGCCGGCCGCGATGTAGTAGCTGTGCACGAAATAGAAGCGCGCCAGGTCCGGAATGTTGTGCCACAGCGGGTGATCCACCGTCTGCTTCACTTCATTCCAGCCCATGTGCGGGACTTTCAGGTGCTCGCCATCTTCATGCAGGCCCTTGCCGAAAAACTTCACCTGGCCCGGGAACAGGGAGATGCAATCAACGCCGTCGTTTTCTTCGCTGCGTTCGAGCAAGGCTTGCATGCCCACGCAAATGCCGAGGAACGGACGGTCCTGGCTGACTTCATGCACCAGCGAGTCGAAACCCAGCCGACGAATCTCGGCCATGCAATCGCGAATCGCGCCAACGCCGGGGAACACCACCCGGTCAGCTTCGCGAATCACATCGGCATCGCTGGTAATCAGCACCTTGCCGGCACCCACGTGCTCGAGGGCCTTGGCCACCGAGTGCAGGTTACCCATGCCGTAATCGATCACCGCAACCGTCTGCATTACAGAACGCCCTTGGTCGAAGGCATTTGCCCGGCCATGCGGTCATCGAGCTCTACGGCCATGCGCAGCGCGCGGCCGAACGCCTTGAACACGGTTTCGATCTGGTGATGGGTGTTGTGCCCGCGCAGATTATCGATGTGCAAGGTCACGTTGGCGTGATTGACGAAGCCCTGGAAAAATTCCTGGAACAGGTCGACATCGAAGCCGCCTACGGTGGCGCGGGTATACGGCACATGCATTTGCAGGCCCGGACGACCGGAGAAGTCGATGACCACGCGCGACAGCGCTTCATCGAGCGGCACATAGGCATGGCCGTAACGCCGGATGCCTTTTTTGTCGCCGATGGCTTTGGTAAAAGCTTGTCCCAGGGTGATGCCAACGTCTTCCACCGTGTGGTGGTCGTCGATATGCAGGTCGCCCTTGCTGACGATATCCAGGTCGATCAGCCCG
This sequence comes from Pseudomonas sp. Q12-87, assembly GCF_001269755.1. Taxonomy (NCBI): domain Bacteria; kingdom Pseudomonadati; phylum Pseudomonadota; class Gammaproteobacteria; order Pseudomonadales; family Pseudomonadaceae; genus Pseudomonas; species Pseudomonas sp. Q12-87. Next base: position 85,938 of record NZ_LHVI01000036.1, read on the forward strand.
TGACGGGCGATCTGGTCCAGCATGTGCTCAAGAAAAGGCACGCCGATATCGAATCGGGCCTTTCCGGTGCCATCCAGGTTGATCGAGGCTTTGATCTGGGTTTCCAGAGTGTCGCGCTCGACAGACGCCTTACGTTCGGCCATCACCAGCTCCGCAAAATCATTGGGCGAAAAAGGCAGCCATTATAGGGGCGCGAGCGGCAAACAGAAACAAAAGAGGTGACTCACTGACGGGCTGAACGCCGTGTCGGCGGCGATAGACATGTGCATACAAGTATTTGCCTTCACCTAAAACAACTGTGGGAGCGAGCTTGCTCGCGAAGAGGGCGTGTCAGTCAACATAAGTGCCGACTGACCCACCGCTTTCGCGAGCAAGCCCGCTCCCACAGGGTTTGCCCTGGCCCGACGGGTCAGGGCAAGTTTTTAGTGGAACAGCACCGCGGTCTTCTGCAGGGTCACCCACACGCCCCACGCCAACGGAATGCCCACCACCAGCCAGGCGGCGATTGCCAGGGGCTTGGTGCCCGGTGCGGCTTTCCATTCCAGAGAGGTAGTGCTGTCGGCACCCTTGTCATGACCCAGCGCCTGTTCGGCGGCCAGTTCGGCGTCGGTCATGAAGTACTTGTCGGCGACCGGGCGAACCAGCAGATTGCACAGGAAGCCCAATACCAGCAGGCCGGCAAGGATGTACAAGGTGATGTCATAGGCCGCGGCACGTTCCACACCGATGCTCAATTGATACTCACGCAAGTAGTTGACCAATACCGGACCCAACACGCCTGCCGCAGCCCATGCGGTCAGCAAGCGACCGTGGATCGCGCCGACCATTTGCGTACCGAACAGGTCCGCCAGGTAGGCCGGCACGGTGGCGAAACCGCCGCCGTACATCGACAGGATGATGCAGAACGCGGCCACGAACAGCGCGACGCTGCCCAGGTGCCCCAGGTTCGGGATCAGCGCATACAAGGCAAAGCCCAGGGCGAAGAACACGAAATAAGTGTTTTTGCGGCCCAGGTAATCCGAGAACGACGCCCAGAAGAACCGGCCACCGATGTTGAACAGGCTCAGCAGACCCGTGAAACCGGCCGCGATGGCCGCGATCTGGCCCAGCTGTGTAGCGTCCAACTGACCGAACGGCAGGTCGTTGCCGAGCAGTTTGCCGCCGAACACTTCCTGCAACAGTGGCGAAGCCATGCCCAGGATGCCGATACCGGCCGATACGTTCAGGCACAGCACCAGCCATACCAGACGGAACTGCGGGGTTTTCCAGGCGACGTTCACGTGAACGTGGCGATGGGTGATCATCGCGTTCGCGGCTTTCTTCGGCGCCGGGGTCCAGCCTTCAGGCTTCCAGCCGGTCGGCGGGACGCGGTACGACAAGGCGCCACCGATCATGAACACGAAGTAGATCGCGGCCATGACCAGGAAGCTCTGCCATACGCCCACGCCAGTCGGCGAGGCGAAGTGGCTCATCAGCGCTGCGGCCAGCGGAGCACCGACCATCGCACCGCCGCCAAAGCCCATGATCGCCATGCCGGTCGCCATGCCGCGCTTGTCCGGGAACCACTTGATCAGCGTCGACACTGGCGAGATGTAGCCCAGGCCCAAGCCGATACCACCGATGACCCCGGAACCGACCCACATCAGCCAGATCTGGTGGGTATAGATACCCAGCGCGGAAATCAGCAGGCCACCGCACCAGCACAATGCCGATACAACGCCAGCCTTGCGCGGCCCGGCGTGTTCCAGCCAGCCACCCCAAATGGCTGCCGAGCAGCCCAGGAAGATGAAGAACAGGGTGTAGATCCAGCCGAGCATCGAGATCGGCCAGTCACACTGGGATGAAAAGACTTGCGAGATGAAGCTCATGTCCGGTGCGCAGGCCACAGGCTTGGTGACGCCCAAGGCTTTGGACAGCGGCAACCAGAACACCGAGAAGCCATAGGCCATGCCGATACAAAGGTGGATAGCCAGTGCAGCCGGCGGAACCAGCCACCGGTTGAAGCCAGGCTTGGCGATGATGCGTTCCTTGGAGAGGAACGCAGGCTGGTCGGCGACGCCGCCCGCCGTAATGCTCGTGCTCATTTGTGTATCCCCCAGTTATTAGAATGGTTCGCCAGCCACGCATCACCCTCAACCTTATTTGCACGCAGGCATGGCTGTATTTTTAGGTGAAGCTCCATATTGGTGCGACGTCAAGTCGCAGAAAGACGTGCGAACGAGTAAAGGTTACCATTTGCCCGTGACAGAAAAACCAAAGTGCTATCACGTTTTTTGTGTCATTCGTCTTATCGCGCCGTTGGCCATTTTCTATAGGGGGCCAGCTGTTTATTTTTCCGGCCTTTGCAATATAGAGCTGTTTTTCAGGTGATTGTGGAACGGCGCTGGAAAACGATGACCCAACGCTCCATCGATTGCCGGCGTTATACTCCCAGGCAAATTTTGAACTCAACCTGTAAGGATTCGCCCATGAAAGCGTTCGGCAAAATCCTGGGTCTGGTACTTCTCGGGCTGTTGCTGATCATTGTGGCCCTGGGCTTTGCCCTGACCCATCTGTTCGATCCCAACGACTACAAAGAAGAGATCCGCCAGATAGCCCGCGACAAAGCCCACATTGAGCTGACCCTCAATGGCGACATCGGCTGGAGCCTGTTTCCATGGCTGGGTCTGGAATTGCACGACGCCAGCGTAGCCACCCTGGCCAATCCGACACAGCCTTTCGCCGACTTGCAGATGCTTGGCCTTTCGGTGCGGGTGATACCGCTGTTGCGCCGGGAAGTGCAGATGAGCGATGTCCGGGTCGAAGGCCTGAACCTGCGCCTGAACCGTGACAAAAACGGTCACGGCAACTGGGAAGACATCGGCAAGGTGCCCACGGCTGCGACGACCGCGAACACGCCAGCACCAGCCGAACAGCCAGCCCCACCTGCCAGCCCCCCAGCGGAGAAAACGGCCCAGCCGACCCGCTTGGACATCGACAGCCTGACCGTGAATAACGCCCGGGTCGAATATACCGACGAGCGCACCGGCAAGCTGCTCACTGCCGAAAGCATCCAGCTGAGCACTGGCCCGGTCCATGATTCCACCAACATCCCGGTCACCCTCACCGCATTCCTGTCCAGCAGCCAACCGGCCGTGCGCGTGCGCACCGAAGTCACCGGTGAACTGCGCTTCGAGCGCGCCTTGCAACGCTACAAGTTCGAAGACCTGAAACTGTCTGGCGAAGCCACGGGCGACCCGTTGCAGGGCAAGACCCTGAATTTCGCCGCCCAGGGTCAATTATTCCTGGATAAAGCGGCCAACGTCGCCGAATGGACCGGCATCAAGCTGTCGCTCAATCAGTTGCGCGCCTTGGGCGAGCTGAAGGTCAACGACCTCGACAAGACACCACAACTGAACGGTGGATTGTCCATCGCCCCGTTCGACCTGGCGAACTTCGTTGACAGTGTCGGCCAGAAACTGCCCGCCATGGCCGAAGGCAGCCTGAGCAAAGTCGAATTGGTCACCCGCATTGCCGGCACGCCGACCAGCGTCGACTTCAATGACATCAACCTGAAGATCGACGACAGCAGCTTCAGCGGTCGCATTGCCGTGGAGGATTTTGCCAAGCAGTCCCTGCGCGCGCAGCTCAAGGCCGACACCTTCAACGTCGACCGCTACTTGCCGCCGAAATCCGCCGAAGCCGACAGCTCCAAGGCGGCCCGTGAGGCCGAAGTCAGCAACACCGAAGCCAGTGCCATGGCGGGCGCCGGCAGCACACCGCTGCCCAGCGCCCCGACCCAGGGTGCGTGGAGCAATGACCGGCTGTTTCCGGTGGAGCGTCTGAGCAAGCTGGACCTCGATGCCGACCTGACTTTCGGTCAACTGACCCTCGACAAGCTTGCGATTCAGAACGCCGCGCTCAAGGCGACAGGCCTTGCCGGTTTGTTGACCTTGGAACACCTGCGAGGCGATCTGTATGGCGGCAACTTCGAAGCCAAGGGCACGCTGGACGTGCGCCAGCCCACACCGCAGTTGAGCCTGCAAACCCGCATCAACCGGGTGCCAGCCGAAAAAATCATCGAAAGCCAGGGCAAGAATCCGCCGGTCAAAGGACTGGTCACGCTCAACAGCGCGGTAACCGCCAGCGGCAATAGCCAGAAGGCGCTGATCGACAGCCTCAACGGCAACGCCGGGTTCGTCATCAACGATGGCATGCTGCTCAATGCAAACCTTGAGCAGCAACTGTGCAAAGGCATCGCCACCCTGAATCGCCAAGCCCTCAGTGGCGAACCCCGAGGCAAGGACACGCCGTTCCAGCAACTCGATGGCAACCTCACCTTCCATAATGGCGTCGCCAGCAACCCCGACCTGAAAGTCCGCGTCCCCGGCATGAGGGTCAACGGTAACGGCGACATCGACCTGCGGGTCCTGGGCATGGACTATCGCGTCGGCGTCATCGTCGAAGGCGACAAGAGCGACATGCCCGACCCCGCCTGCCAGGTCAACGAACGCTACGTCGATATCGAATGGCCGTTGCGCTGCCGTGGCCCGCTGGAGTTGGGTGCGAAGGCATGCCGCCTGGACAACGATGGGCTGGGCAAGGTCGCGGCGAAACTGGCCGGCGACCGTCTCGGCGACAAGATCGATGAAAAACTCGGCGACAAGGTCAGCCCCGAACTGAAAAATGCGCTCAAGGGGTTATTCAAGCGATGAGGGCCGAGCAGTTTTCCAGCGCCGTACTGGACTGGTTCGACCGCCACGGGCGTCATGACTTGCCGTGGCAACAAGGCATCAACCCGTATCGGGTGTGGGTCTCGGAAATCATGTTGCAGCAGACCCAGGTCAGCACCGTGCTCAATTACTTCGACCGGTTCATGGCCTCACTGCCCACCGTCGAAGCCCTGGCCGCCGCGCCGGAGGATGAAGTGCTGCACCTGTGGACCGGGCTGGGCTACTACACCCGGGCGCGCAACCTGCAAAAAACCGCGAAAATCGTGGTCGAGCAGTACGGAGGGGAGTTTCCCCGGGACGTGGAAAAACTCACCGAGCTGCCGGGGATCGGTCTATCCACTGCCGGGGCCATTGCCAGCATCAGCATGGGCCTGCGGGCGCCGATCCTCGACGGCAACGTCAAGCGGGTCCTGGCACGCTTCACCGCCCAGGAAGGCTACCCGGGCGAGCCCAAGGTCGCCAAACAGCTCTGGGCCACCGCCGAGCGCTTCACGCCCCAGGATCGCGTCAACGCCTACACCCAGGCGATGATGGACCTGGGAGCAACGCTCTGCACCCGCAGCAAGCCCAGCTGCCTGCTCTGCCCGCTGAAACAAGGCTGCGAGGCCCACATGCTGGGCCTGGAAACGCGCTACCCGATTCCCAAGCCACGCAAGGACGTACCGAAAAAACGCACCCTGATGCCAATGCTCGCCAACCACGAAGGCGCGATCCTGCTTTACCGTCGCCCTTCCACCGGTTTGTGGGGCGGCTTGTGGAGCCTGCCGGAACTCGACGACCTCGACGACCTGCAGCACCTGGCCCTGCAACACTCGCTGGAGCTGGGCAGGCAGCAAGAAATGCCGAGCCTGGTACACACCTTCAGCCACTTCCAGTTGGCGATCGAACCCTGGCTGGTCCGGGTCCGGGAAACCGCTCATCACGTGGCCGAGGCCGACTGGCTCTGGTATAACCTCGCCACCCCGCCGCGCCTGGGCCTTGCCGCCCCGGTCAAAACCTTGCTCGAACGCGCGGCCGCCGTATTGAACGCAGGAGAGTTGCAATGACCCGCACCATCATGTGCCGCAAGTACAAAGAACAACTCGAAGGCCTGGAACGCGCACCATTCCCGGGTGCCAAGGGCCAGGACATCTACGACAACGTCTCGGCCAAGGCCTGGGCCGACTGGCAAAAACACCAGACCCTGCTGATCAACGAAAAGCGCCTGAACATGATGAACGCCGAAGACCGCAAGTACCTTCAGGGCGAAATGGACAAGTTCTTTTCCGGCGAAGAATACGCCAAGGCCGAAGGCTACGTGCCGCCGTCCGAATAAGTGGTTCAGGCCGGGGCGGATCGTAACCGACGGTAATAATTAAATATTTTTTGAAATCATGCTTGACGCCCCCCTGAAAAACCCGTTTAATGCGCCCCGTTGCCCAGATAGCTCAGTCGGTAGAGCAGGGGATTGAAAATCCCCGTGTCGGCGGTTCGATTCCGTCTCTGGGCACCAAATACCGAAAACCCCGATCAAGAAATTGATCGGGGTTTTTTATTGTCTGCGGTTTCTTGCGATGGCGACTGATCTATTTTAGGCCGCCCCCCCCTATAGATCAGTCGGCAGAAGTGTTGCGGCTCGTTTCCGTCTTTGATCGCCGCATCGTGAGCGATTAACCTTTCTCCACGCTGATCCGACGGGCTCTCCCATTTGGGATCGCCTTTTTGCGCCACACGCAGCGAGAGTTTGCGTCACACGCAGAATCTGCGTAATACTGCGCCCAACAACTAACCCTCGTGACCGGTGTGGCATGACCATCTGGTTGGAGGGGGAAAAAGCCGGCGCAAGCCGGTTTTTTCATTTCTGGAGCAAGGGATATGCAGGGAGTGCCCGATTTCGAACCTCTGCGCACTCGTATTTACATTGATGGCTATAATTTCTACTACGGTTGCCTGAAGGGAACCTCCTACAAATGGCTCGACCTGCTGTCACTTTTTGAAAAACACCTTTTGCCATCAGTGCTGGTCAAGGACACTAACAACCTCGTCAGGCAATCAGCCCTGCTCGCCTGCCCCTCGATAAAATTCTTTACAGCCAAAATCATCGAAACCGTGGCGCGAGCACCTGACTCGGTTTCATCCCAAGCCCGCTATCACACTGCTCTACGCAAGCTATACGGCAACCGTATTGACTTGGTGGAGGGCTATTACGCGGTCAACAAGATGAAGGTGAAAGTTGTCGATGCCAGCCACCCAAATCGCGCGCCTCGTGAATGTGAAGAAATCCAGGCCTGGAAAGTTGAGGAAAAGCAGAGTGACGTAAACCTGTCTCTACAGGCCTATCACGACGCAATGACTGGGGAGATCGATCATGCTGTTTTCGTCACGAACGACACGGATATCGCCCCAGCCCTTCAGATGATTCGTAGCTACACCCCTGTCCGGGTGGGCGTAGTCATTCCAACGACAAATCACGAACGAATCCCCAATACCGAACTGGCCGAATCAGCTCATTGGGTGCGAACCCATATCACTCGTGCAGAGCTCGCGGCATGCCAGCTCCCCCGAGTAATTCCCGGGCGAAAAGCGACGGTTAAGCCCGAATCCTGGTATCCCCGTCCTGATCTACTTCATCAGGTCCTCAAGCTGGCAATCCCCATCCGAGGTGATCGTGGCAAGGCGTTCAAATGGATGGAACAACCGAATAGCCATCTAGATGGCCAACGGCCCATTGAATTGGTAGAAACAGAGGAGGGAACCCAGCAAGTCTTGAGTTACATCCAGGACTGGATAGCTCATCAAACCAAACTCCAAGACAGTGTTTAGACGCCATCAAAGAGTGGAAAGGAAGGCAGCCAAAGCTTCCTCTTCCGGCGAGTTCTTCCTCTGCCCAACCGACTCAGTTACATTCCCTCATGTTGCTCCCCTTTCCCTACAGACGAGTCGACATGGACATCACCGGCATCCCCTTTGGCACCACCGATTGGTCAACCATCGAGCCCACCGAACACAAGGGCGTTACCGGAACCGCTTACTGGCGCACCCGGCAGTTCGGGAACATCCGGGTGCGGATGGTGGAATATACGGCGGGGTATCTGGCCGATCACTGGTGCACCAAGGGGCACATCCTGTTTTGCCTGAAAGGCGAGCTGCACACGGAATTGGAGGATGGGCGGCAGTTCGTGCTCAAGGCTGGCATGAGCTATCAAGTGGCCGACCAGGCCGAGCCTCATCGATCTTCCACCGAGCTGGGCGCAACCTTGTTCGTGGTGGATTGAGGTTCGAAGCGTCGGCCGTGAAGCTGTAGGATAGATGGCCTTATTTACATGCCAGGAATCGACTCATGTCATCGGCGGACAAACAGCAGAAACGCAACCAGCGCGCCAAGGCGAAAGCCAAGAAAAACCGGATTCAACGCGCCGCTGCGCCGAACGATTTCCTGGACCCGAACGATGAGCGCATCGATCTGGAGACGGTGGATCTGTCGGAACTGTTCCAGGTCATGAACGCAGCCGAAAAGATCAGCCAACAGGCCATGTGTGCGGTTTTCCTGGGGCATCCTCTGCTGGCGCTGGTGTTGGAGCAGGAAGGCGAAGAAGAAGCCACTGATTTCATCATTACCGCCCTGATCGAATACCGGCGCATGACCAAAGGCGTCGATGAGCAGACCGCGCTGGACTGGGTCGAGAGCAAGCAATTCCAGGCCGATTATGTGGCCGCCTCCCAGGCGCTGGCGCAAGGCTAGGCCTGAGCGTCGTCCCGCCAGACACTTTTTGGCGGGGGGCGCTTGCGGTGGACGACACGCTGCTGGGATAACTCCTACAAACCAGGTTCAAGCGACATATAGCGGCGTCATCCCCATCCTGCGTTGACTACCTATATTTCCTCCAAGCCAATCAGCCCCGTCCTGCATCATCGAAAATGCCTCTGGAGCATGCTTTGGGTCCGCCCCCTTTAATGGCTGGACGCATCGATGACTTCTATTTCGCCTCAGGATGACCCACAACTCGCGCCACTGATCACCGAGCTCGGCGAACTGATCCGCCAGGCTCGCCAGAAGGTCCTGCGCGCCGTTGATACGCTCCAAGTACAGACGTGCTGGCAGATCGGGCGACACATCATTGAATTCGAACAGGGCGGGGCTGAACGAGCGGCGTATGGAAAACGCCTGCTGCCGTCGCTGGCGAAGGTGCTGACGGCTCGGTTTGGCAAGGGGTTTGATGAACGCAACCTGCGTCACATGCGAGACTTTTATCAGAAATTCCCGATTTGGGACGCAGTGCGTACCGAATTGAGTTGGACCCATTACCGCACGCTTTTGCGCGTGGAGCACGACGACGCCCGGCGCTGGTACATAAGTGGTCATCCAAAACTGGTCCACCCGCGCCCTCGAACGCCAGATCGGCACCTTCTATTACGAACGTCTGCTCACCAGCCGCGACCGGCCGGCGGTGGAGCAGGAGGCTGTGGTCAACACGAGGGAATTGAACCTCGGCCCCAGGGATATCGTCAGGGATCCGGTAGTTCTGGAGTTCCTCGGCCTACCCAATGCCGGCATCGTCCTGGAAACAGAACTGGAACAGGCCCTGATCGACCAACTGCAGGGTTTTCTTCTGGAGCTGGGCAAAGGCTTCGCCTTCATCGCTCGTCAACAACGCATCAGCACCGAAAGCAAAGATTTCTACGTCGACCTGGTCTTCTACAACTACCTGCTCAAGCGCTTTGTCATCGTCGACCTCAAGCGTGGCGAACTGAGCCACCAAGACATCGGGCAAATGGATATGTACGTGCGCCTCTACGAAGATCTCAAACGCAGCCCCGAAGACAAACCCACCGTCGGCATCATTCTCTGTGCCCAGAAAGACGAATCGGTGATGCGTTATTCGGTATTGCAGGGCAATGAGCAGTTATTCGCCAGCCAGTACAAGCTGGTGCTCCCCACGGAAGAAGAACTGCGCACCGAGCTGGACCGTGAACGGGCACGGCTTGAGCACATGACAACCGGGCCAGGTTTGTAGATTTCCAAGGGGATTGTCCAGGCTCATGGCGGTAAACTGCACGCCGAAAGCCAGCCAGGCCAGGGCAGCGAGTTCCGCTTCACTGTGCCGAAAATCGACTGAGCCGTGCGCCGCCCCTTCAACAATTGGAAACCGAAGCCCAATGGCCTCACTGAACAAACAGCAAAAACGCGCCAAGCGCGCCAAAGACAAAGCCAAGCAGATCCGCATGACCGGGCGTAAATCCACCCCGATGTACGGTGACCCGGCCTACGCCACCGCCCAGCCTCCGGTCTATGTGCTGGAACTGTTCGCCAAGCTGCGCGAAGCCGAAGCCATCAGCCGCAGCGAAATGCTCGACACGTTGCTCGCCTCGCTGAGCGTGATGATCAGCGAACGCCCAGGGCTGCTCGATCTGAAAAACGCCGAGAACGAAAGCATGGCGGCGACCAACCTGGCCGCCGACATGCTGGTGGACTACCGCATGTGGGTCGATGAAATGGACCGCGAGACGGCACAGCGCTGGCTCAGCACGCCGGAGTTCATCAAGGACTTCAGCGAAGCATTGGACCGGTATCGTCAGTCCATGAAAGAGCCCGCCGGCGAATAAGCCGACCGGTTATTCGTCGCCGTTCCAATGGAACACCAGGTTGCGTGCAGCGCCGCTGCCAACTTCGGCGGTGTCGCGCCGCTCCTCACCGTTGCGCGTCGCCAGCACGGTGTACTTGCCCGGCGGCAGTTGGACATATACGAGCGGCCCCGCGTCGCTGAGCGTTAGTAGCGTCTGCCCTGATGCATTCTGGACGACGACATCCACATCCGGGATGTATTTGTTTTCCGGCCCGACCGCGAAGGTCATGTGCAGGTTGTAGCCCTGGGCCTGCCCGATTGCCCGGGCTTCATCCTCACCAATCCCGCCGGACAGGTAGCTGATACCGTTCTGCTGCATGGGCTGGACCTGGACACCTGTGTTGTCTATGGGCGCTAGGTTGGTGGCATTGAGCCCGATGGGGAACAGCAGGATACTGATGGCGATGAAAGGTAATACAAAATAATGAATGAGCTTCATGGCGAGGACTCCAGGTTCTGGAAACAACTCACATGAGTTCTTTTTGGAGCACCATTGCGCGTTAAGGTTTAGATCGATTGGGACTATTCCTGATAATCGAATCCACGCTCAGTACCACCCCGGACCGCGCATCGAGAATAGGATTACTGTGGCAACGCCAGGGTTGTAACTTGGGTAGCATGGCGTTAGAAAACAGCTCCATCGCCCCTGTGGGAGTGAGCTTGCTCACGATGAGGCCATCAACCTCAGCTCTTCGTTGGCTGCTCTACCGCTATCGCGAGCAAGCCCGCTTCCACAGGCTTTATCGATTTTTGTTCAATAGATAACGGAACCACGCCCATGGCCTCCGCGAACAAGCAACAGAAACGCGCCAAGCGCGCAAAAGCAAAAGCCAAGCAAATACGCGTCAGTCGTACAAAACCTGCTGCCACCACGTTTGGTCTTCCCGAATACGACGATCCATATGTAATGGATGCCCTGCACGACGAATTCGCAGAACGCCCAAGAGACTTCTTGTCGTTGTTTTATGAGATGCACGACGCCGAAGAAGAGTCGGGGCGCATTGACATGATGGTCAGGATGATCGGACTACTCCTTGCAATGACGAATGAACAGCCCGAGCTGCTGCATAATGAAAATGCTGAAAACGAAGCCATGGCGGTCCAGACTCTGGCCGAAAATACCCTGGTCGCTTACCGAAGGTGGGCTGACGACATTGATCAGGAAGCAGCGGAGCATTGGCTTCACAGCCCTGAAGTACAGACGGATTTCGAAACTGTACGAGCCAGTTTCAAAGAGGTTCTCAAAATACTGTGGGATCTCGAGGATGCTCCCGAATAACCCAACAGACTTTTGATTGTGGCACGCTCATCCGGTTAACCCTTCCAACCCCCGTCCAAAGCTGGCACCATCGCGCCTTTTTTTACGCGACTCCCCGGGCTTTTCACCGGTAAATACGGTTCAAACGGCCGTTCGGTTGTTGATGGCGCGACAGACTGCTGTGCCGATGCGACAACCTGCCACACATCACCGGTTTACCGCCCGTAGCGCTGTTGGCTGCCATTCGGACGCATGCTAGCTTGGCCGCCTCGCCACGGAAGGCAGCCAACAGCAAGGGAGCACACACCATGAGGACCGCACATGGCCCAGGCCACGCCCGCGCTTGAAATCCGCAACCTGCACAAACGCTACGGACAGCTTGAGGTGCTCAAGGGCGTCTCGCTGACCGCCCGTGACGGCGATGTGATCTCGATCCTGGGCTCATCCGGGTCCGGCAAGTCCACGTTCCTGCGCTGCATCAACCTGCTGGAAAACCCTAACCAAGGGCAAATTCTGGTGGCCGGCGAAGAGCTCAAGCTCAAGGCTGCAAAAAACGGTGAGCTGATGGCCGCCGACGGCAGGCAGATCAATCGCATGCGCAGCGAGATCGGTTTTGTATTTCAAAACTTTAACCTTTGGCCGCACATGAGCGTGCTCGATAACATCATCGAAGCCCCACGCCGGGTGCTTGGCCAGAGCAAGGCCGAAGCCGTCGAAGTGGCCGAAGCCCTGCTCGCCAAGGTCGGCATCGCCGACAAGCGCCACGCCTATCCTGCCGAGCTGTCCGGCGGCCAGCAGCAACGTGCGGCCATCGCCCGCACCCTGGCGATGCAGCCCAAGGTAATTCTGTTCGACGAGCCCACTTCTGCCCTTGACCCGGAAATGGTCCAGGAAGTACTAAGTGTGATCCGCGCCTTGGCCGAAGAGGGGCGCACCATGCTGCTGGTGACTCACGAAATGGGCTTTGCCCGCCAGGTTTCCAGCGAAGTGGTGTTCCTCCATCAAGGCTTGGTCGAGGAGCAGGGATCGCCACAGCAGGTCTTTGAAAACCCACTTTCGGCGCGCTGCAAACAATTCATGTCCAGCAACCGCTAACGGAGCAGTACACATGCAGACCTACAGGAAATTTCTTTTGGCCGCAGCCGTCAGCCTGGTCGTTTCGGCCAGCGCCACGGCCGCTGACAAACTGAAGATGGGCATCGAAGCGGCCTACCCGCCATTCAACAACAAGGACGCCAGCGGCCAAGTCGTCGGGTTCGACAAAGACATTGGCGACGCCCTGTGCGCCAAGATGAAAGTTGAATGTGAAGTGGTCACGTCCGACTGGGACGGCATCATCCCGGCCCTGATGGCCAAGAAGTTTGATTTCCTGATTTCTTCGTTATCCGTCAACGACGAGCGCAAGCAAGCCGTGGACTTCACCGACCCGTACTACTCCAACAAACTGCAATTCATCGCGCCGAAAAACGTCGAATTCAAAACCGATAAAGATTTTCTCAAAGGCAAGGTTATCGGGGCACAGCGCTCGACCCTCGCCGGCACTTGGCTGCAAGACGAACTGGGCGACGATATTACCGCCAAGCTCTACGACACCCAGGAAAACGCCTATCTCGACCTGACTTCCGGCCGCCTTGACGCGATCCTGGCGGACAAATATGTGAACTACGACTGGCTGAAAACCGAAGCCGGCCGTGCCTACGAATTCAAGGGTGACCCGGTGGTAGAGGGCGACAAGATCGCCATTGCCGTGCGCAAGGGCGATCCTCTGCGCGAAAAATTGAATGCCGCTTTGAAGGAAATCGTCGCCGACGGCACCTATAAGAAAATCAATGACAAGTACTTCCCGTTCAGCATCTATTGATCCTGACGTGCCTGGCCGGTGCGGCTCCACAGCTGCGCCGGCCCTTAGCAAAGCCTGCCGCGATATGAACACACACCCATGATGATCGATCTCTACGGATTCGGCCCGGCGCTCGCCGCTGGCGCGCTGATGACCGTCAAACTCGCGCTCTCGGCCCTGTGCCTGGGGCTGGTACTCGGTCTGCTTGGCGCCTTGGCCAAGACCTCACCGCACAAGCCGCTGCAATGGCTTGGCGGCACTTATTCGACATTGGTCCGCGGCATTCCGGAATTGCTCTGGGTACTGCTGATCTATTTCGGCACCGTCAATCTGATGCGCGCCTTGGGCGAATACCTGGGCGATCCCGAGCTTGCCCTCAACGCTTTCGCCGCCGGCGTCATCGCCCTGGGCCTGTGCTTTGGCGCCTACGCCACGGAAGTGTTTCGCGGCGCGATCCTGGCGATTCCCAAGGGTCACCGTGAGGCCGGCGTCGCCTTGGGCCTGTCAAAGTGGCGGATCTTCACCAAGCTGATCATGCCGCAAATGTGGCGCATCGCCCTGCCCGGCCTGGGCAACCTGTTCATGATCCTCATGAAAGACACCGCGCTGGTCTCGGTGATCGGCCTGGAAGAAATCATGCGCCACGCGCAAATCGGTGTGACCGTGTCCAAACAACCGTTCACCTTCTACATGGTGGCAGCGTTCATGTACCTGGGGCTGACGGTGCTCGCCATGATCGGCATGCACCTGCTGGAACGACGCGCCGCCCGCGGTTTTACCAGGAGCACCCAATGAACTGGGAAGTCATCATCAAGTGGTTGCCGAAACTGGCCCAGGGCGCCACGCTGACCTTGGAACTGGTAGCCATCGCCGTGATTGCCGGCCTGCTGCTGGCGATCCCACTGGGCATCGCCCGTTCTTCGCGGCTGTGGTACGTGCGGGCCTTGCCCTATGCCTACATTTTCTTTTTCCGTGGCACGCCGCTGTTGGTCCAGCTGTTCCTCGTCTACTACGGCCTGGCGCAATTCGACGCCGTGCGCAGCAGCGCGTTGTGGCCGTACCTGCGCGATCCGTTCTGGTGTGCCACCGCCACCATGACCCTGCACACTGCCGCCTACATCGCCGAGATCCTGCGCGGCGCAATCCAGGCCATTCCCCGTGGCGAGATCGAAGCCGCACGGGCCCTGGGCATGTCGCGGCCCAAGGCGCTGTTCTACATCATGCTGCCCCGCGCCGCGCGCATCGGCCTGCCGGCCTACAGCAACGAAGTGATCCTGATGCTCAAGGCCAGCGCGCTGGCGAGTACCGTGACCCTGCTGGAACTCACCGGCATGGCCCGCACGATCATTGCGCGGACTTATCTGCCGGTGGAGCTCTTCTTTGCAGCCGGCATGTTCTACCTGTTGATGGCATTCCTGTTGGTGCAAGGCTTCAAGCAGCTGGAGCGCTGGTTGCGCGTCGATGCCTGCCAAGGACGCTGACGGCAGCGTGCTGACGGGCCCAGCCTTGCTGGCCCGTTTCACAGCGCTGGACGCATTCCTCACGGCGCATCAAGCGCTGTGGAAACCGCGCCCGTTCACCCATCTGCACCTGCCCTGGGAAACCTCCTACCCGGAACTGGCCCAATGGCTACGTCAGCGCTCACTGGAGGCTGCGGAAAGCGACCATCATCAACCCTGGTTGATTCAAGACGCGCCAGCACCCTTTCCTGAACTGGCGGCAACTTCCCGTACATTGAGTGCTGTCGCAGCATTGCCGGACAGAACCCTCGAAGCGCCTGTCTATCGCCTCAACGTCGACGTGCCCGGGCGCAAATGGCAACAGATCGAAGCCTTCGCCAGCCGCCTGCACTTCGCCAACGAACCGACCCACTGGCTGGACTGGTGCGGCGGCAAAGGCCACCTTGGGCGACGCCTGGTGC
The DNA here is from genome assembly GCF_001269755.1 of Pseudomonas sp. Q12-87. Lineage (NCBI taxonomy): Bacteria > Pseudomonadati > Pseudomonadota > Gammaproteobacteria > Pseudomonadales > Pseudomonadaceae > Pseudomonas > Pseudomonas sp. Q12-87. Next base: position 101,272 of record NZ_LHVI01000036.1, read on the forward strand.
ACGGTTCACAAAGCCTGACGTGCCTGGAATACGATCCGGCCCTGATCGCCAGCGGCGAGCAACTGAGCCGACACCATCACCTGCCCGCCGTACACCTGCAGCAAGACGTGATGGCGGCGGATGCAGCCCAGGCGATACGCCCTGAACACACGCCCGTCGCCCTGCATGCCTGCGGCGATCTGCATGTGCGACTCATGCAGTTGGCGAGCGCCGCCGGTTGCGCGCAGTTGGCTATCGCCCCGTGCTGCTACAACCGCATCAACGCTGAGCGTTACCAGGCATTGTCCGACCCCGGCAAAGGCTCTGCCCTACAACTCTCCCTTGATGATCTGAGCCTGCCACTGACGGAAACCGTCACCGCCGGTGCCCGCATACGTAGGCAACGGGACCAATCCATGTCTCGGCGCCTGGGGTTTGACCTGTTGCAACGGCAAATCCGGGGGCGCGATGACTACCTGCCCACGCCTTCATTGCCCAGCGCCTGGCTGGAAAAATCCTTCGCCCAATACTGCATCGACCTGGCAGCTTTGAAAGACTTATCCACAGTCGGCACGCCTGATTGGGCGGCGCTGGAAGCCACAGGCCAGCAACGCCTGGCCCAGGTGCGCAACCTGGAACTGGTACGGGGCCTGTTCCGACGCCCCCTGGAGCTTTGGCTGGTGTTGGACCGGGCACTTTTCCTTAGGGAAAAAGGCTATGAGGTTCGCCTTGGCACCTTCTGCGAAACGCCCCTGACGCCTCGAAACCTGATGCTGCTGGCAGAGCGTCACTAAGGCCTGACAGCCTGTGGATAACTCTGTTGATGAAATCCAGCTGGATCCAAGAAATTCATGATTTCCTGACCAAAACAAGGCTGGTCATTTTTTGTTCATATGGATAAAAAACCATGAAAACAGCCATTTGCGACGAAACGAGAAACTGGTCACAAAATCGTAAGACGTCGCCCACAGCGTCCTTTCCGTTGTGCATAAGCATCTAAGCAAAACGACATAACCGCCGAATTCAGTGCTCCCCCGCGCCAATAATTGCGTCCACCGCGTCCGTGCTATACAACAGCCCCACGTATCGTGATTGACACAATGCCGACACACTCAAGGACTGGCCGTGACGTTCATTTCCTACGCTCAAAATTTCGAAGACATACGCCTGTGGCGCGTCCTTCAGTCGGTGGAAGACGGCTTTTACCTCGACGTCGGCGCCAACCATCCGACAGATGACTCCGTCACCCGGGCGTTCTACGAACGTGGCTGGCGCGGTATCAATATCGAGCCCGTCCAGGCCTACCACGACGCGCTCAACCAAGAACGCCCCCACGACATCAACCTGCAATGCGTGGCCGGCGAAAACGCTGACAGCCTGACCTTCTACACCATCGCCGACACCGGCCTGTCCACGGTCGAAGCCAGCGTCGCCCAACAACACCGCGACGCCGGCATGGACGTGCGCAAGCAGACCGTCCAGTCCCGCACCCTGGCCTCGATCTGCGAGCAATACGCCCAGGATCGCCCCATCCACTTCCTGAAAATCGACGTCGAAGGCCACGAAGAAACCGTGCTGCGCGGTATGGATTTCAGCCGCTGGCGCCCATGGATCATCCTCATCGAAACCCCATGGGCCCGCGACCAGACCTGGGAAACCCTGGTCACCGAAGCCGGCTACCAGCCCATCCTCTTCGATGGCATCAACACCTACTACCTCGCCGAAGAACACCTGGCCCTCAAACCCGCCTTCGACATCCCGCCTTGCAACCTCGACGGCTTCCAGCTCTGCAAAGGCCACAAACTCAGCCACCCCGTCAGCGACACAACCCCACAACTCACCGCCGCCCTGCAACGGGCCGAACAGGCTGAAGCCCAACTCCACGCCATCCAAAACAGCCACGCGTGGCGAGCCCTGAACAAACTGCGCAACCTGCTGCATCGCGCCTGAGTCGGACCTAAGCAAAAATAGTCAGAATTCAGGGGTTTACAGAACGCGCCCAATCGCTATAATCGTCGCCCACACGCCGGTATAGCTCAGTTGGTAGAGCAACTGACTTGTAATCAGTAGGTCCCGGGTTCGACTCCTGGTGCCGGCACCATTTAAGGTTCCAGAGAAGGCTTTCAAAATCTCTGAACCCCTCGAAAAACCCGCCTTCTGGCGGGTTTTTTCGTTTTGGCGTTCCATCGGTTTCCGTCAGGAACTGGTGGATTCCAACCGTTTTAGGGGTAGTGTTAGGGGTAAGGTAATTCGATAAAGGGGGAGTACCCTTATGTCGCGCACCACTGCTCCACTCTCCGATTCGGCTTGCCGCTCAGCCAAGCCCACCGACCGCGCTTACAAGCTTTTCGACGGCGACGGCCTCTACCTTCTAGTCCAACCCAATGGCCGTAAAGGCTGGCGTCTCAGGTATATCAAGCCTGATGGACGCGAAGGACTGACCTCGTTCGGCAGCTATCCCGTGGTCGGCCTCGCCGATGCGCGCAACAAGCGCCTGGAGGTCAAGCGGATGCTGGCGAATGGCATCGACCCCATAGAGACCAAACACCAAGCCAAGACGCAGGCCGCAATCAAAGGCCGAACCTTTGAAAGCGCCGCACTGGACTGGCACAAAGCGATGTCTGCCAAATGGGCTCCGGGCCATGCCAAGACCGTCCTGAGCCGCCTCAAAACCCATGTCTTCCCGCTGATCGGCGCTCGCTCCATTGTCGATCTGGACACCCATGACCTGATGCAACCTCTGGAAGCGATCCAGAAGCGCGGCACGATTGACGTCGCTTTAAGGGTACAAAACTACCTGCAAAGCATCATGCGCGAGGCGAAGCGTGCTCGACAGATCGCGGCAAACCCGGCCTCCGACCTTGAAGGTTTGATCAAAGCTCCGAGGGTGATTCACCGCCCTGCTTTACCTTTATCGCGTCTGCCTGAATTGCAGGAGCGTATCGACACCTACAGAGGCCGCGCACTTACCCGGCTGACGGTCATGCTCTCGCTGCATGTGTTCGTCCGCTCCAGCGAACTGCGCTTCGCCCGCTGGAGCGAGTTCGACCTCAAGCGCGGCACCTGGGAGATACCGGACACTCGACCCGCGTTGGACGGAGTACCCTTTTCAACAAGGGGTACGAAGATGGCCGGGGACATCCACCTTGTACCCTTATCGCCGCAAGCCGTGACCCTGCTTGAACAAATCCACGTCCTCACCGGCAAATTCGACTTGGTGTTTGCAGGCGATGCCAAGCCCTGGAAGCCCATGTCTGAAAACACGATGAACAGCGCACTCAGAAAGATGGGGTACAACACCAAAGCCGAAATATGCGGGCATGGGTTTCGGTCGATGGCCTGTAGCGCGCTGATTGAGTCAGGCTTGTGGTCGGAGACAGCCATTGAACGGCAGATGAGTCACAAGGAGCGGAATAACGTCCGAGCTGCTTACATCCACAAGGCCGAGTTCATCGAGGAGCGCAGGCTGATCATGAACTGGTGGAGCCGGTATCTGGAGGCCAACCGGCAGGAGCATGTCACCCCGCACGAATTTGCAAACCAGACCGGGACGAACGTCACGCGGCTCAAGGCGAAAAGCCACTTGAGGGAGTAGGCCGTTAGCCTACTCCTCGTCCTGCCCACCAACGTACGCTTTGTACGCCTGCCTTTCATGAGTCGGCTTGGACGGAAATGCCAACTGAATCTGCCTACTTTTCACCATTCCATTCAGGTACTGCTGACGGAGGGCATCTGGACTGCGCTTTACCAAATTAGCCAACACGTTGAGCGTCAGATAGTGCTCCTTGCATAGGGTGATAATCACCTGTTGCATACGATCCTTTTGCATGCGCTCTCGATTGCGCGGCTCCTCAGCCAGTATTTCGAGCTTTTCTCGAAACCCTACATCAAGCCTGTCCAAATCATCGATCAGCGGCGCGTCAATATGATCGCTCAACAAGCAGCCATCATCGTTTCGCTGCATATCCAGCTCGACCTTATGTTCGGAGCTACCTGCGTTATGTTCGGAGCTAGCCCCGTTATGTTCGGAGCTGCCGGCGTAATGTTCGGAGCTCTGTAGCGGACCTGCGAACACTTGCTCCGGCGTAGGCAGTTGCTCACCCGGCAGGTGATAAATCATGCCCCGTGAGCGCCCGTCGGGCACAAGGAATCCCTCGCGTACCAACCGCGCAAGCAGTTGGCTCAAGTCATGAGCATGAGTATCACAAATCTCAAGAAGACGATTATGGCTGACCACCCGCTCAATCGCGGCCGTGGCCAAAATCAACCTGGCAGTATGTTCCAAGCTCTCGAAACGAACCCCAAATCGCTCTCGTAACTGCTCCACCACCCCTTCAGGAAGCAAGTCCAACATGCGAAGCTCAAGAAGGGTTTGCTCGGGCTCGGGCTTTTCATAAAGGGCTGGCGGTCGCCAATGCTGGCTGCGCCACCCGCTGTAGATTTTTGGAACCCCAGAACCACCACGCTCGCCAAGGCCTATAAGAAGAAACATTTGGTGCATTAGCCTGTTCCGGCAATCGCTGGTACCACCTTGCAACACCTGCTCAAGGGGTAAACGCAAGCCGCCAGGATTGCGAAAGCCAAACAAGTCAGGACGCTTCACGACTAACACAGAAACCCGTCCGGTATAGTCGGCATGGACCAAGGTATTAACCAAAGCCTCGCGCAGAGCTTCATGTACCGGTGTGTCATCCTGGCGCTGATCACCTTTGAGAACGAACGGTACCTTTAGGTCCTCAACCAACTTGCGATAAACCCGCCGGTAGAAATCAAACAGATTTCCTGACCAGGTTCCATCAGGGACGAGTCTATCCACCCAACGTAGTTCTGTTTTGGCGTGCGGCCGCTCCTGATAGTCCACAAAGTAATGCGGCACACTCTCTTGGATCGAAAGCCAGCGTCCGAACATCAGTAAACCTGCCAGAGTCAGCCCTTCGACTCCGTTCGCTCGGTCCTTTCGCCAGCCGCCTATCTGTCGAAGAAACTCAATCCCTTGGTGCTCCAGCGCTGGATGGCCTGGCTTTATGTCGCTAAGCATCTGGCGGTAGATACGCAGACTGTCCGGATCGATGTCTGCGAAGTCGTAATTTGGCAAAATCCGCTCGTCCCGACAGTCCTCCACTTGCTCTGCGAACATGCGGCGAACATCTTCCTCAGAGCAACGCCGATCACCCTCATGTAATCGACGATAAGTGTTACCTAGCGGCTGACCATTGAGAAATACTGGCTTCTGCTTACGCGAAGCCGCCGGGATTTTCACTTCAAGTACCTGCTTGCCCTCCAACTCTCTGACGACCACCTCCCGGTCAGTCAGCAGATTGACACTGACCTTGGCCGGATTGTTGAGGGTATTGAACAGGTCAGTACGTACTTTCTCGATATTTGATAGGCCTGCAACGCTGAACCGCCCATCCTTCTCGCGCACGCCAAGCAGTACTACCCCACCCTGAGTGTTAGCAAAAGCGGAGTAGGTTAACCAGAAATCCTTAGGCAACTCTCCCTTCCCATCCTGCCCCTGAGCGAGCTTGCATTCGAGCTCGACAGATTCAACCAGCGAGGGCAGGTCTTCAAGGGTGTGGGGATTGAGTGACATCAAAGACTTCCTAAATGATCAGCCTGCTTCACGTAGCTGCAAAAGGTCGAAGAAAAGACATACGTGCGGGGGATTGTACTCAGTCTTCCATAGTCGCACGCAACTCGACGAGCGGAGACTGATCATGAACTGGTGGAGCCGATTCCCAGTCACCCACCAGCAGGAGGATGTCACTCCTCACGACTCTGCACGAATGTCACATGGCCAAAAGCCAATCGCGGCGCAGCAAAGTAAGCGTACGTTCTCGAAATCTCGATGATCCGCTTGTCCACGCGGGTCCATCCAAGCGGGGCTGCAAAGCCGCCCTGCTTGGATGGACCTCACTTAAAAAATCTAAAGCCCACGCAACTGTCTGTGGAAAACCACTGATTTCCACCGGTGGATAATTTCATCCACAGCCGCAGAACTCCCGAAAATTCGAGCCTTGACCCGAATTATCCACAGGCGTAGAAAAGATCGGGCAAAGCGCTGTCGTTGACAGCAACCCAGGTAGTCAGAACCTTTAAGGCTACGCCACACGGTGGTGGTTCTCCCAAAGTGCGATTAGCGTCCGGCGGCTCGCACGGTCACAGCGATGTGATGGATGCCTACTTTTATCAGTGTGCCCACTGCGGCAACTCATCCCCTTTCATAGCTGCCCTGCAGCAACCTATCCGCTTGTCCATTTCCTTGCGCCAACCTGCGCCCGTCTCTTTCTTCCGGAAAGAGACGGGCGCTCCTACCGCTGCTGCAGCCCAACTCGTACAAGGCTTTGCGGCATTCCCTCTCGTGACAATCGGCGTGACAAACACCGAAGTCACCAGCATCAGCGATGCCGATGATGGTGCCGCAGCCCACGGAATGGACTGCACCTGACTGACAGTCAGGCATGCCCCGGTCACCGCATCACTACCTTCACTCGACTCAGGATCTCGCGGCATTGGTCTCGTCAGCCAGTGCAGCCTCCACCCGCCCACTTCTTTGGAAGTGTTCAGGAGGTCAGATCATGAGATGCCCAACCGCCAGTCCTGCGTTAGAGGACAACCCTCACAGGTCGCAGGGGCCTTGATCCCTGATAACACTCAACATTCGTGGCGGGATGACGTGAGGAAGGTTTGAAACTTTTTGGCTTCGAGAGGAGTTCGATCATGGCACTGGTAGGTAAACGTGGCGGGCGCAATTTTGGCTATGGCCGGCAACTGAGTTATGCCGGGCCGCAGGCGTTAAAAGACATGTTCGGCGGAGGGCATTACGGGACCGTCAAAGCGCACAGTGATCGTTGGCTGGCATTTGTACGATGGTGTCGGTCTGAGGATGGGCCCGGGTTTAACGATGCGAGGCAAATTGATTGGCGGACCTTGCTGGACTACGCCGGTCATCTGCGTCACCAAGTTGAACAAGGCGCTATCAGCATCGCCACCGCGCAAAACCGGTTGTCCAGCGTAAACCGAACCATGGCCGCACTTCGCGGTGATCAGTATGTGAAAGTGCCGAGTCCGAGCAAGACGCTGGGAATGCGGCGGAACAGTGTTCGTCGCTCGGTGCCGCAAGGCCAAGACTGCGAACACGTGAAGCGGATCGTCGACGTGCTCTGCGAACACCAAATGCCGCGTGCGGCGGCCATCGCCCAGCTGGCGCGAGCCACCGGCATGCGCTTGCGCGAGGCCATCTTGGCCGACCTTCCGCGCCTGCGAAGAGAAGCCGAACACTACGAAAAGATCAACATCCAGGATGGCACCAAAGGTGGCCGCGGCGGCGGAACCGCGCCTCGGTGGATCAGGGTGGATGACCATATTCGCGAAGCGCTCAGGTACGCCGAACAGGTCTCTCCCGACTGTAGCCGCAACCTGCTGGCACCGAACGAGAGCTACCTCGATTTCCAACCGAGTGTCATACGCCCCGCCCGAGACATCCTCCATACGCACAACCTCAAAGGCTTCCACGAATTGCGCGCGGCTTATGCATGCGAACGCTATGAGCAGATCACCCATCACCTAGCGCCCATCAACGGTGGCAGGGGCAGGCGCCTCGATCCATGCCTTGATCGAGAGGCACGCTTTCAAATCAGCTATGAGCTGGGACACGGTCGAATCGACGTGGTATCGGCGTACATCGGTGGTCGGGTATGAATAAACCATTCGATATGGAGATCTTCTTGGCTGGGGCACTGACTGGAGCACATGCCACACGAGAACGTCACATCCGCCAGGCCAAGACTATTCAAGCAGCCATTTCTGAACGCTGGAACCGAGATAATCCATGGACATGGCAAAGAAAGCATCTCGTTTGGTTTTTGAACCACCACATGAACTCAAACTCGAAATCGACGCGCTACTACTACCTGCTGACCACAAGCCTGATCACTCTGCGCCTAGGAAAATCCTGGAATTTTCAACGTTAGCCGAATGCCAGCAACTGCGCGCTCTGTATCCCTAACTGGCAGATTGAGCCAGCCAACAATTTGATTGGGATTAGGGCGGACCTCTTGAGCCCCTGAACCTAACCTCTGTTGTTTGATAACCTCTATGTTTTACTGATGGACTGAGGGTTGTAGCTCGAGGCTACAGGCTTCACCTGAGACGTAGAGGCTGAAGGCGGTGATAGACACTAGTCTGGTGGCGAAGCTAAGGGCTGAGAATGCAAGATTGGTTGCCTTGCTGGATGCTCATGGCATCGAATGGCGTCCGCCTGCTGAGCCAGTCAAGATAGCGATTGTCCAAGCAGAACAATCACAGCAACTCGATACTGATGGAAAGCTTGCCCTATTCCGAAGCTTGTTTCGTGGTAGGACGGACGTTTATCCCATCCGCTGGGAAAGCAAGGCAGGCAAATCAGGATACGCACCCGCTTGCGCAAACGAATGGAAGCCTGGTGTTTGTGAGAAGCCCCGAATTAAGTGTGGCGACTGCGGTAACCGCCAGCTGCTTCCGCTGACCGATGAGGTGGTCTATCGCCATCTGGCGGGCGAAGTGGTCGTTGGTATCTACCCCCTACTCTCTGATGACACTTGTTATTTTTTGGCAGTCGACTTCGATGAGGCCGAATGGCGTGATGATTCCAAAGCTTTTGTACAGTCATGCCATGAGTTGAACGTCCCGGTGGCGCTGGAAATATCGCGCTCAGGCCAAGGGGCTCATGGCTGGATTTTCTTTGAGCGTAATGTTCCTGCCTGCGATGCGCGCCGCCTCGGTGCCGCAATCATCAGTCATGCCTGTGAGCGCACCCGCCAGTTGGCGCTCAGCTCCTATGATCGACTGTTTCCAAACCAGGACTATATGCCCAAAGGCGGCTTTGGAAATCTCATCGCGCTCCCTTTACAAAAGCGGGCCAGGGCCCAAAACAATAGCGTTTTTGTAGACGACTCGCTTGAGCCTCATCCTGATCAATGGGCCTTCCTGGCATCGATTCAGCGCATGAGTCCAGAAGATATCCAGCCCGTTATTATCCAGGCGATGGGTAATCGGGACCCTCTAGGGGTCGCCTATGTCGATGACGACGGTGATGCAGAACCTTGGAAAGATCGTGAATCGAGATCACGTAAATTGACATGCCCGTTGCCTGCTGCTGTCAACATCACGCTGGCTAACTTAATTTACTTTGAAAAGTCGGAATTGCCACAGCCATTGGCAAACCAGCTTGTCCGGCTCGCTGCCTTTCAAAATCCTGAGTTCTACAAAGCTCAGGCCATGCGCATGTCAGTGTGGAACAAGCCAAGGATTATCGGCTGTGCCCAGAACTTCCCCAAACATATTGCGTTACCACGTGGCTGTTTGGATGCTGCGCTGGAGCTTTTAGAGGAAAACGGGGTTACCCCTATTCTTAAAGACGAACGCTTCGCGGGCGACCCCATCGACGTGAGCTTTCTCGGGACCCTGCGTTCTGACCAAGAGGCTGCTGTCAGCGCAATGCTAAGTCATGACACCGGTATCCTCTGCGCACCGACAGCTTTCGGTAAAACAGTGAGTGCTGCTGCGTTGATTGCCGCACGTGGCATTAACACGTTGGTGCTTGTGCATCGGACAGAACTATTAAGGCAGTGGCAAGAGCGCTTGCAGGCGTTCTTGAGAGTCGGGAATGGTGTCGTTGGTACTCTTGGGGGCGGAAAAGCGAAACTTACAGGCATCATCGACATTGCCGTAATGCAGTCGTTATCGCGAAAAGGCGAGATCAGCGATCAGGTAAAAAAATTACGGCCAGATCATCGTTGATGAGTGTCATCACCTATCAGCAGTGTCATTCGAGGCACTACTGAGAAGCGCTACAGCGCGGTACGTACTGGGACTCACTGCAACCCCAGTGCGCCGAGATGGGCAGCAGCCCATTATTTTCATGCAGTGCGGACCGATCCGACATTCTGCTGCTCGACCTGCGAGTGCGCCCCATGACCTCTCCGTCGTGCCTCGATTGCTGCCCAAACCAATAGTGGTCCCCGACGGCTTTGGGATTCAGGACGTTTTTCGGCGTCTAGCCGACGACTCTGAGCGGACAGCCAAAATCGTCTCGGAGATTGAGCTGGCGTACAACGAGGGTAGAAAAATTCTAGTGTTAACGGAGCGGACGGAACATGTGGATGCCCTTGAATTAGAATTGAAGCAGCGCGTGCATAACCTTTTCACGCTTCATGGGCGAGTGCCTAAGAAACAGCGAACTTCCCGTATGCATGATCTTGAGTCCCTTCCCCCTGATGCTCCACGAGTGCTGCTGGCAACAGGAAAACTAGTAGGTGAAGGCTTCGATCATCCGCCGTTGGACACGCTGGTGCTGGCAATGCCCATCTCATGGAAGGGTATCCTTCAGCAATATGCGGGACGATTGCATCGATCGCATGCCGAAAAGGCCGACGTGAGAGTGATCGACTTCGTTGACGAGGGTAATGTCGCGCTGATGAGGATGTGGGATAAGCGCCAGGCGGGTTACAAAGCGATGGGCTACCGCATGGCTGATTCCATGGCCACCATGGACCTACTCTAACTCTAACGTGATTGACAGTTGACACAGCAACGGCCCAACTCTCATAGACGAATGACCGGCCGCTGTGGGGGCAACTCCGGCCCTTCGCCGTTAGTCACGTCAAGCAAGATCCTCAGGCGCGCGAGGTCCTTGAGGTAGTTTTAGAGGTAGAATCGCACAGGTCTTTAAGTATTAATCAGCTAACTCAATAACTTATTAGATCGTTCGACTCCTGGTGCCGCACCATACAAAACGAAGCCCTCGCAGAAATGCGGGGGCTTTGTTGTTTCTGATGCTTGAAATTTCCAGAAAACAGATACGACCCACACCGCCTTGTCAGCATCGACAGACCAAACCTTGCTTGCGCGCCGGCTCGTTACAATTTCACGTTAGTGCGACGTTGACGGCCCCTTACACCCACCTATAATGCACCCCAACACACCCGCCAAGCCTAGGTTGACCCAGTCAGCAAGCTCAAATCGTGCGGGTTTTTTTTGCCTGGAGAAAACTACATGAGGCCCTTCGACAAACCGGCTCTCAGCGTAGAACAGCAATTGGAACTGCTAAAGCAACGAGGCTTGCACATCGCCAACGATGATCGGGCCATGCGTTTTCTTGAAGTGGCCACGCTGTTTCGCCTGAGTCCTTACATGCGCCCTTTTCAAGAGCCAGACCCTGAACATACTTTCAAGCCAGGCAGCACACTGAAGGCAATCGTCGACATCTACCGCTTCGATGGTTCGTTGCGGCGCATTACCATGGACGCCATCGAACGTGTCGAAGTCGCCATACGAGCGACTATCAGCAATCATATGTGCCCAAAGTATGGGGCTGACTGGATAGCTGACTCGTCAGTCTTCTCCTCGTCATACTACACCCCGATCTGTTGCGTCCGTTGCGGGAGCAAATGAATAAGGAGCGCAGCAAACTCAGACGTGATATTGACCGCATCAAAAAGGGTCGACAAGCCGATGGGCTTCAGCACCAGCGGATCGAAAACCGCATGCGCGACAATTATTTTCGATATTACGGTGCAACCTATGCCCACCCTGAGTTGCCGCCCGCTTGGGCGATCATGGAAGAGCTGAGCCTTGGGACGGTATCTGCTCTCTTCAATGCCATAGGCAAAAGCGCCGACAAGAAAGCTATTGCCACCCGCTTCAGCCTGCCCTTCGAAGTATTAGCCTCCTGGCTACACACGTTGACCTTCATTCGCAACTGTTGTGCTCACCACTCCAGACTATGGAACCGAGAGCTTTCGATTCGACCGTCCTTGCCTAAAGAATGGACCATCCCAACGGCTCCTGCTAACCGACCTCAGCCCAAACAGCGGTTATACATCGTATTGACGATGCTGGCCTACCTAACCGACTTGATCAGCCCAGACAGCCAATGGAAGCTTCGCCTGGCCGAAATCATGGATCGGCAGGAAGTGGATTATTTGAGACTCATGGGGTTTCCAGATAAATGGAAGGATCAGCAGCAATGGCGCCGAGCGTAAAAAGCTAGAAACAGAACAGGATTAATGTTTTGAGTTCCGCTGCGAGGACAACGCCAGGGAGTTGGTGTCCGGTCTGTAGGGACAAGTCCAACTCCCGGTTTTCCTACCCCGTGCATGGCCGCCACCCAATCCCGTAGGAAGGACGGTTGCGGCTCTCACAGTCAAGGAGCCAGGCAATGCCGAATCCGCAAGACCTCAAAACCGTAGGCCTAACCTTCTTCTCCTACCACTCCGACCGCCCTCTCTTTCGCGTCAACAGCGGCATACCCGTAGGCGAAGCCCTAACCCACGCTTCCAACCTCCTCCACGTTGCCAAGGTCCTGGCCGAGGGCGCGGCGATGATTCGAGGTACGGATCGTTATGCCTGGGCTTCACTCAGACCAACCGAGCCCCGCCATCGATGTTCAACGTGGCGCCGTTCATAAACGTATTGGTCATCAAGAAAACGGTAGCCGCGCCTGCTTCAGCGGCGGTGCCCACACGATGCAACGGCAAAGCTTGTTCCCATGCGCGGACGTACGCATCGCGCCCCTCGCCCAGGGCTTTGCTGAAAATGGGGGTGTTGATCGGGCCTGGGGACAGGGTGTTGACGCGAACGGGCGCCAGTTCCAGAGCCAAGCCACGGGCCAGTGCTTCCATGGCTGCCGAAGCAGCAGCGAGCACAGCGGTGCCGTGGGCATTGGGCCGATCGGCCAAGCAGCCGGAGACAAAGGTGATGGAACCGTCCTTGGACAACCGATTGCCGAGCGCGCGAATGGCGTGCACAGAGGCCCATATCCGCTCTTCAAACGCCCGGCGCAGGTGATCGATTTCCGCATCCAGCACCTTGCCCGCCACAAATGTCCCGGCGAGTAGAACCAGATGATCCACGTGTGGGATGTCCGCCAAGGCGGCATAGATGGCTTCGCTATGGGTGACATCAGCGGCACGCCAGCCGGCGAGCCCGTGCTCCAGGGCTGCTTGTTCGGCACGTTCGGCGTTGGAGCCGATTACTATCACGAGTGCCCCGGCAGCTTTGGCTTGAATCGCCGCGGCTAAACCAATGCCGGACGTGCCGCCGAAAATCACCACGGTGCGGCCTTCCAATTGGGCTGGAAGCGGTTGGGTAAATGCGTTTTGTGTAGCTGTGGAATGGGTCATGGTCTCTCTCCTTGAACGCCCTGATGGCGTCGATGGGCAAAGACTAAAGGCGCGAGCCAATATTGATAATTAGGGCATAAGTCGCTTTACTGATGCCATGAAGGAACAAATTGGGTTGGACCGCCTTACAGGTCTCATTGCCTTTGCTCGCGCAGCCTCCTTGGGCAGCTATACCGCTGCAGCGCGCGATTTATCGGTGTCGCCGTCTGCCATCAGCAAGAGCGTGCAACGCCTGGAGCAGCATTTCGAGCTGAGTTTGTTCAGCCGTACCACCCGCTCGCTCACTCTGACAGCGGAAGGACGAGACCTGTACGAACGAGCGTTACGGATTTTGCGCGAGGTGGAGGACATTGAGCAGGCTGCTGCTGCCTCGCGCGCTGAGCCCTCCGGCACCTTGAAAGTGACAGCGCCACCACCTATCGGACTGAACATATTGGCGCCGGCGATTCCCAGGTTTCGCCAGCGCTACCCCAAGCTCGCCATCGACCTGCGCTTGGGCGATCAGTTTGCGGACATCGTCGAGCAAGGCATCGATGTGGCCGTGCGCGTGGGCGACCTGACCGACTCGCGACTCATCTCTCGTAGACTGGGGCCGCATCGAATTTGCGCTTTTGCCTCGCCAGCCTATTTAGCCGAACGCGGCACGCCGCTGGAGCTCAGTGATCTGGCCGACCACGACTGCGTGAATTTTCGCTACCAGAGTTCGGGCCAGGCGTTGCGCTGGCCATTCAGCGTGGGAGATCGAATAGTGGAAATCGCACCCGACGCCTCCATCATCATCGACGCCAGCGATGCGGTAGCCGCGGTGCTCGCAGCGGGCGGTGGCATTGGCATTTCACCCACCTATGTCGCGGCGCCTTATGTCGCTCGGGGAGAACTGAAGCCGCTCTTTCCACAGTTCGCCGTCGACCGCTCCTCCATCACAGCCTTATGGCCTGAAAGCCGCCGGGCAAGCCCGAACGTTAAAGCGTTTGTAGGTTTTCTGAACGAGCTGTTTCCCACCCCCACGGCGTGGGACGAGATCGTAGCAAAGGGCGCCCTGAACTCCATCTAAAGTGTCCGCTTCCAGCTCATTACAGGAAGAAGGGCTGCTTCGCAGCCCAGCGGGAGCAAGCTCCCTCGACACGTGGAATATTCATTGAATCATTCCCCGTGGATAGCCGGGCGGATCATGCACCCAGGCGATAGGTGGACTGAACCAATCCCGAAGGAAAGCTGCGACTGGATACCAGCTTCAATTCAACGTCCTGCTGAAGGGCCCCGAACAACGGTCTACCCGATCCGATCAGCACAGGAACCGTGGTGATCACCATGTCGGCGACTAATCCATCACGCAGGAATGACTGCACCACTTGCCCGCCGTCGACATAGACTCGACGTACGCCCTGCGTCGCCAGTTCCTCCATCACGTCCCTGGGTGAGAGGTGGGAGAAACGCACCTTACCCTTCAGCGCCTCGGGCACCGGCGAATTCGCCAGTTGTTCAGACAGCACCACCACGGGCCTTTCATAGAACCAAGTGTCAAAGGTCAGTACCTTCTCGTAGCTTCCCCGCCCCATCACAATCACATCCTTGTCAGCAATGAAGTCTGAGTAGCCATGGTCCTCGGTTGGATCGTCGCGTTGCAAAAGCCAGTCGATGTCACCATCGGGCCGGGCGATGAAGCCATCCAGACTGGTGGCGATGAAAACGTGGGCAGTGGTCATCAGAATCTCCTTGCGGCGCATTGCGGTGCGTGATCAAAAGCCGAATGAGAGGCCTTCCTTGTGTTCTGCCGCTCCGGGGTACGGCACGCAAAGAAAGGTACAGCCCTAATAGTTCTGGACTACGCTCTCCCGTTTACCACTGGGCACGAGGGCGTTGCCTTGTGTGGAACACCCCAAGAATTTGAAGCCGATCACCGAGTACCCGATAGGGAATGAGATAGGACCAATTAGGAACTGCCCATTCCCGTGTGTTCTTTACTCGACCTTCACGGCCCATGGTTGGGAATTGGGCCAACCGTTCTACGCTGGCAAAGATTGCATCGGAAAAGTCGTCAGCAGCCTTGGGGGTTTCAAGGGCTATGTAACTGGCTTCGTCTTCCAGGTTTTTAAGGGCTTTTTCCAGCCACTCAACCCGCATCCCTGCTCCAGCGTCGGGAACGCATCGCGGCTACTTGACCATCGGAGGCGAACTTACCTTGATCGGCCTCCTCTACCGCCAGCTCGATTTGTGCGGTCAACGCCTTCTCGTGCTCGATGTAATCACGAAGAACGTCCATCGCCAAATAGCTCACTGTTTGGCCATTCGTCTTGGCCAGATCAGAGAGTGAGTTCGAAAGGTCTTCCGGCAGGTTCAGGGAAATCCCGGTCATGACAGCCTCGATAGTGAGCGTTTGTTGAGCATCTTACACCGGCAAGAGCCCGCTTAAATTAGCAGGTCGTCGCGAGATACTTCGGGGCACTGTAGGAGCGGGCCTCAATCCGTCCGGCTGGAGCTTGGGGGTTTGGGCATGGATAAGAAGCACCGCTCCGCAGCCCAACGGGAGCAAGCGCCCTCGCCACGGGTTCTGGGGATATTCACCTTATCGCTCCCCCCGCCGATAGCCTCAAATAAGAACATCGTCCGCCCCAGGGCTCTGCTGTCACTCGACTACACTTGCCCAGAAATCACCGCTCCAGGAGCAGTAAGCGATGAAGATCCGCACCAAAGTCATAGGCTCGGGGTTGGTCAGTCTTTCTTTTGCGCTGTTGCTCGGTGGCATCGGGTTGTGGGGTTATCACTCCATGTCCGAGGCCCTGGTGCAGAGCGAGACCAGTATTTCGGCCATGCGCAAGCACATGGAGGCGGACATGATGCACGACGCCATTCGTGCCGATGTGCTTGCCGCTTTGTTGGTGGTGCGCGGGGATGCTCAGGGGGCCAAGGATGTGCTGGAGGCGTTTGACGAGCATTCCCAGCGGATGCGCAAGGTTATTGCCGAGAACGCCGAGGCGAAGTTGCCGGGGGCGGTCGCTCAGGCGATTACTGAGTTGAAACCACAAGCCGATACCTACATCGAGAAAGCCAAGCAGGTGATCGGCAAGGCGTTGAGCGGTGCCCAGGATGGTCATGCGTTGCGAGCCGAGTTCGACACGGCGTTTTCAGCCTTGGAGGAGCGCAACGAGGCGGTCAGCGAACTGATCGAAAACCAGGCGCAGACGTCGCGCGAGCATCAGGACAGCAGCATCCAAACTTCACAAAGTTGGTTGGTCATTACCTTGCTGGCCACGTGCGTGGCGTTGGCGCTGTTGTCGTGGAGCTTGCTCAAGGCGGTGCTCACGCCGCTGAACAAGATCATCCTCAATACCCAGGCGATTTCCCAGGGAGATTTGCAGCGGTCGATGGGAGCGCAAAGCAAGGATGAGCTGGGCCAGTTGCAAGGGGTGATCGAGCAGATGCAAACGAATCTGCGCCAGATGATCGCCACGATCCGTGGCCAGAGCGACGAGTTGAACGGCACGTCGCGGAATCTGGGCGACACGGCGCGGCAGATCGTGGCCAGTGCCGATCAGCAGGCGCAGAGTGCGACCAGCATGGCCGCGAGCATGGAGCAGATGATGGCGAACATCAGCCAGATCCATCAACACGCCGACAGCGCCCGGACGATTTCGGCGCAGTCCGAACAATTGGCTAGCAGCGGCGGGCAGGTGATTCTCGGGGTGGTGGAGGGCATGAACCGGATCGCCGAGGTGGTCAACCAATCTTCCAGCAAGATCACGGCGCTGGATGCGTCCTCCGAAGACATTCATTCCATCATCCAAGTGATCAAGAGCATCGCCGAGCAAACCAACTTGCTGGCACTCAACGCGGCCATCGAGGCCGCGCGTGCCGGCGAGGCGGGTCGCGGTTTTGCGGTGGTGGCCGATGAAGTGCGCAACTTGGCGGCACGCACCACTCAGTCCACCCAGGAAATCACCGCGATGATCGAGCGCATCCAGACCAGCGCCCGGGATGCGGTGGCGAATATGCAGGCGTGCGTCAGTCGGGTGGACGAAGGCGTGAACCTGGCCCAGCAGGCCGGGGTGTCCATCAGCGAAATCCGCACCGGCGCCCGGCATGCCGCCGAGGTGGTGGAAGAAATTTCCCAGACCATTGCCGAGCAATCGAAGGCCAGCGATGAAATGGCCCAGCGGGTCGAATCGATTGCCGAGCAATCCCGGGAAAATACCCGCTCGATCCACAACCTGACGCAAACGGCGGATCAACTGAACGACGCGGCAGGGTCGATGCAGGCTTCGGTACAACAGTTCAAGATCTGACCAGATGCCCGTGGCGGGGGCGCTTGCTCCCGCTGGGCTGCACTGCAGCCCTCCTTCACACCTCGCTCACCTCGAACACAAACGATATCTCCCGCTTCTGGGCACTCCAGACGTACCGAATATGCTTGCCTTGCACCGGAATCGACACCGCCGGTGGGCGAAAAGCGGCTACGCATTCGTGGCCGGGCAGGCGAACGCTGTTGTAGAGCAGCCCCCAAGACAAAGTTTCGCGCAGTTGTCGGGCGAACACTTGGGACGGACCGTAGGCGGCAGGGTCCGGATTGTGGAGGTGCGGGTAGTCGTGGCGGATGTCGTGCAGGGGTTTGACGACCTTGTTGACATAGGTGCGCATGGTCAATTCGAGGTCGGGCTCGTTGGTCGCCCCAAGGAATCGCGCCTGGTGATAGCAGGTTTCGGCGATAGCGGCTTCCTGGCTGCTGGCGGCATAGTAGACGCCGAAAGTGCCGTCGCTGAAGCGGCTGCTTTTGCCGATATGGGTAAACGCCGCCATCACGGGCGAGGAGCCGGGCCCGGAAACCCGGTCTTCGGGGCGCACCCGCGACAGCACGCCGGCTTCAGCCATGAGCCGATCATTGGTCAATGCTTCAAGGGCATAGGCAGTGGCCAGGTCCTCGGGGTCGAGCACGTCTTCAAACAATGTGATCGGCGGGAAGCTGCTGTTGACGATCCGATAGGCCCGTTTCCATTGCGGATCCACCAGCGGTGGCGTCATCAACCGCGCACTCCGTCCAGATAGCGCCGTACATCGGCGATGTCCACCACTCGTCCGGCCAGCATGTAGGTCAGCGCCGACTGGCCGTTGAACGGCGCAGCGGTGTTAGGGCTGCTGACCCATTGATAGGCACGGTCCCGACTGTTGCTGAAGATAATGCTCAGCGCCTTGTGAATACCCATCAGATAGGAAATACGCTCAAGGGTGTCGCGAGGCAGCCGTACGTTTTCCGGCAATTGTTTGTACTTATAGAAAGTCGTGTTTCCAACCTTGCCCAACAATATGCGCTGCTGCTCGACAGTGCAGCCCCAAAGCGTCATGAGATTGAAGAAGAATTTCAACGCGACTCGACCCGCGTCCGGGGAATCCAATTGTTGCTGTGCGTTGAGGGCAATCGAGGAAGTGGCCATGGGATTTGGGCTCCGTTGTTACGGGTGACGCCTAAATAGTAGTACACATATGGATGTAAATTAAGTTTTTATTCGCAAGCGAACAGTCTTTATCAGCCAAAGATGATTTACGCGACGTACTACACACTCCAATACACACCGAAACGGCATGAACGCTAAATGTTGCATAAGCTCCAAAGATCGCCTGCCGGAGCTTTTCGGCACAAAATCGCGACAACCGAGCCAAGGTGCATGATGATAGCCAACACGCACTCCCTGGCACGGGCCAGGTGCACAACAATAGCGAGCCCACTTAAGCAGAGGGCATTACCTCATGGATAGCAGAACCCTACGCAACCTCATGCGCATCGTGCAGACCGGTTCGTTGTCGGCTGCGGCCGAGCATTCGTGTCTTACGGTGCAGGCCCTGGCGGCGCAGTTGAATAAAGTCGAGGAGCAGTTCGGTTTCCGGTTGTTCCGGCGCTCGAACAAGGGCCTGACGTTGACGAGCCAAGGCTCGGAACTGACGCCTTTTATGGATCAGGTGCTGATCGCTACCCGGCAATTGGAAGAGAAAGTCGCGGCGCTCAAGACGCCTCGGCAACGCACGCTCAAGGTGGCGCTCAATACCACCCTGCCAACGGACTTCAACCGACGGATGATCGATCGATTGATCGGCGTCTTTCCCCAGTACCAGTTGGAGTTCAGTTACGCCGAGTCGATGGAGAACCTGAGCAAGCTCAAGAACGAAGCGTTTGACCTGGCGATCCTGATCGGCCAACAGCAAAGCGGCTTTTCCAGTATCACCATGCCGGATGTGCAGGTGCGGGTGGTCGGCGCCCATTGTGGCGACGAAGACGATTCCCTTGGCTTGCTCGGTGACAAGTTCCAGGTGCGTCCGGCAGAAGAATGTCCGTATTCCCACAGCTTTCTTCGCTTTTTGGATGCCGGCCTGGGTGAATATGGGTCAAGCCAGCGGATGGTCTATTCCTGCAGTGAAACCCTGACGTTGTCGTTGATCACTCAGCTCGACGGCCTGGGACTGGTGTCCCGGGAGGCGGCGCTGCGCAACGGGCTGACGATTTTCCCGGACTTCGAGGATTTCCTTGAAGTTCGCCTGACAGTGAACAATCCGGAGTTGTCTAGCCAGGCCCTGCACGATGTAGTGGATTTGCGGCTACAGGAAGGAACCGAGCGCGATGTACGCCGCCGTGCCCACCGCCACACTGAGAAACAGGTTGCGACTGAAATACGCACATAACAGCGTCGGGATCGCGGCGTAAAACTCCGGGCGGTCGAGCTGTATTCGCTGATCCTTGATCAGCAGCGGGGTCAGGCTGATGGCAGCGACGATCGCCACCGGCAGGTATTCCAGCGCGCGGGCGACAAACGGCGGCCAGTGTTCGGTATTGACCTGCAAAGGCAAGGCCCGTGGCAGGAAGGTCACGGCCATCATCAGGGCCACCACCAGGATCAGGAACGTTTGGTCAGGCATACGCCCACCCCGCAGCCAACGAACGTGGCAATGAAGACGTTGAACGGCGAACTGCCCAGCAGGCTCAGCACGCCCATGCAGACGACTGCCGCCAGGGCGGCGATCAGTTTGTTACGGGTATTGCACAATGAGACCAGCACGTAGAGCATCATCGCGGTCAGGGCATAGTCGAGCTGGTACTTGATCAGGTGCGCCGCGTATTGCGCACAAACGGCGCCCAACAAGCCACCCAGCACCCAGGACGTGTGGCAAAACAGGTTGAAGCCAATCAGGTAGCGCACGCTCACAGGCGCCCCACTGCCCAGCTTGACGCTGTGGAAGGCAAAGGATTCATCCGTCAGCCCCGCCGCGTAGCACCAACGCTCGAAACGACTCAGCCCCAATGCCCGCAACGCCTTGGCCATGTAGACGGACATGAGCATGTGCCGTGCATTGATCAGGAAGGTGGTGAGCACGATGGTGGTCAGCGACGCGCCGCTGGAGATCAGTGCCAGCGCCGCAAACTGCGACGCGCCGGCATAGACAAACAGGCACATCGCCACGGGTAACCACAAAGGCAGCCCGGCGTTGACCGCCATCAGGCCGAACACAAACGAAACCGTAAAATAACCCGCTACCACCGGACTGGCTTCAGCGAAGGTACGCGAGGCTTGTGGTTCGACCGCCAGCGGTTGGCTGGAAGTCTTGTTCATAAATCCCTCTCGAAGGTAATTTCACCCCGAGGCTCGCAGAACCCCTGGGCAGCCCAAAAGCGCTTGCCGGCCAGATTAGCATCGTCGACAAAAAGGAACATGCGCAGCACGCCGACCCGCTTCATGTCAGCCGATGCGGCTTCCACCAGGCGCTGGCCCAGGCCGCGGGTGCGATGGAGCGGGCTCACGGCCAGGTGATTGATGGTGCCACGGGTGCCGAGCATGCCGCCAATCACTGCCCCGACCACTTCTCCACTGGCATCGATGGCCAGGTACGCGGTGGTGGTTTCTTGCAACAACACACCGCGCAGGAACCGCGCATCCTGCCATTCACAGAACGACACTTCGTCGAAACCGCGGAAAAACCGCTCCAGGCGCTCGGCATCCCTGACCATGGCCCGACGCAACAGAACCTGCTGTTGCCCCGCGTCGTCCATGGGTTCGAGCTGTTCAGCGAACAATGTCGAAAGCGGTCCCGGGCCGCGAGAAGGAAATCGCCAGGATCTGCCTGAACGCCATCTCATGGCCGTGGGTGTTGCGGGCCGGAGTGACGTAATGGCGCATGTCGCGATCGAGGAAGAACGTGGTGTCGAGGATGTCCTCGTAGGTCGTCGCCGCCAGTTGCTCTTCCTGGGCGGTATACAGCCGGCTCTCTGCGCCAGCCACGTTATGACGGCCCCAGAAGTGCACACCGCTGAAAGGATACCCGTCGCAATGAATCCCTTCGGGGGTGATCTCCAGCTGTTTGCCCGGCTTGATCTCGATGCGAATCTGATGAATCTGGCATTGCCAGATTTCGTCGTGCAATTCCGGCGGCAGAACATTCTTGTAAACGTCGAAGTCCGTGTCGATCAGGCTGCGCATGACGGGGGAATTGATCACTTCGTTGGAAAAATCCTCGAAGTGCCGCTCCAGTCCGCCGACATAGCTGTTGTTGGCTTTGGACTGCACATAGGCCCGGTGTTCGAGCTGCTTGAGCTCACGGGTCGTCGGGTTGTATTCGAAGTCGCTGTAGCGGCGAAAACGCATGCCTGACTCGGCCTGGCCGTAATAGCTGTCGGGCTCCATGTTTTCCCAGCTTTTGGTCAGCCGGACAAAATCGCCGAAATGACCGTAGAGATTGAAGTCTCCACCGCGGACGTTGACGAATTTGTCACGTCTTAGCGCTTCGCCTACTTCCCTGTTCAGAACGATCATTTTTCATAGGTCTCCGCTGCGTTGAGCGGCCTAATCTAGTAGGTGCAGGATTTACGTCCATGAGAAAGTATTTGAAGCATTTCAAGCCCTGCTTGAAACGGAGGCTGAAGATCTATCAATAGAACTTTTTCTATGGAAAACAGAGGGATTTTGCGGTGCTTTTGCCGCTAAACGTTAAAAACCCCCGAGCTTGCGGTCGGGGGTTTTAATCAGGCGCTTATAACGCGATCAAGCATCAAAAGACATTGATCGGGTAGTCCACGAACACCCGCAGTTCGTTACCGCTGACGTTGTACTCGCTGGATTTCTGCGACACACGCAGCACGGAACTGCGCAACCTTACGCTCAGATCCTTGGCCGGTCCGCTCTGGACCACGTATTTGAACTGGTTGAAGATCTCGCGCTCGGTCCCGCCTTCGCTGGTGGAGGTAGTGATGTTGTCACCCCGTACATAAGCGACGTTATAGGTCAGGCCCGGTACGCCGAAGGTGGTGAAGTCCAGGCCATAGCCCAACTGCCAGCTGCGCTCGTCCTCGGCGTTGAAGTCGGACCAGTACGAGTTGGCGAGGTAGATGGTGTTGCCGCCATCACCCACACGGTTCTGATCGCGCTGATAACCGCCATAGGCGTAGCCCAGGTTGCTGTCGCCGGTGCTGCGCTGGTGGGCAAGCGTGAAGCTGTGCGGACCTGTGGCGAAGGTGGCGGCCAGGCTCCAGATCTTGTTGTCGTCGCCGGTGACGTCGTTTTCGCGAACGTAGCTGTTGTCCAGCTTGGTGCGATACCCGTTGAAATCCAGGGTCAGGGACTGATCCTTGGCCAGCGGGAACACATAGTTGGCGTTCACATATTGCTTCTTCAACACGTCTTCGACGTCCGAGGCATAGAGCGAAGCCTTGAACTGCTCGGTGAACTGATAGCTGCCGCCCAACACGTTGATCGACTTCAGGCCACCGCTGTCGCGGCCTTCGGCGCTCTTACGCGACTCGGCAGTGAAACGGCCAGCGTTCAGTTCCAGGCCTTTGATCTCTTTGGAGGTGATCAATGTGCCGGTGTAGCTTTCCGGCAACAGGCGCGAGTTGTCATAGCTCAGCACCGGCAGGGCCGGCATCTGGTCGCCATAAGCCAGCACGGTATTGGAGACGCGGAATTTGACCGCTGCACCGAACTTGGACAAGTCATCGGCCGCATTGCCGCTGTCGCCTCGCTTGAAGAAGTCGATGCCTTGTGCCCCGCTACGGCCCTTGCCGCCGTCCAGACGCAATGCGTACAGGCCGAAGGCGTCTACACCCACGCCCACCGTGCCTTGGGTGAAGCCGGACGAGAACGTTCCGATGGCCGCCTGGCCCCATTCGGCCTTGTCTTTGTTGCCGTCTTTGTAGTCGCGGTTGATGTAAGCGTTGCGCAACAGCACTTTCAAGCTGCTGTCTTCAACGAACCCCTTAGACTCAGCCTGGTCGTTGGCCATGGCGTGTGTCGAGCTCAAAATCCCCAATGCGATCAGACCGATGCGCTTGTTCAACATGATTATTTTCCTTATACGGGTTGATACGCACTGCGGCGGGCAGCCGAAACGGCGCTTTTTGCGCTCTTTTCCGGACTCTTGCTCCTGAAATAATGAAAAGGCCCGCCCACGAATATTCGTGTCGGGCCTTTTTATTATTTAAGAGTCATGGCTGTTAGCCACAGGCGTAGGACGAATGCTAGTCGCGCCGTCAATAGCGTGTCAATTTCGTGAATCGTCTGTAATTAGGCGAAAAACGTCTAACAACCTATCAAAGGGAACAGCCATCCAGGCCACAGGCCAGCGCAGCAGCCGGTGCCTGAACCGGCAGGGCTTGCGCCAGCCATTGGGCGAACGCCTCGGGCTTGCCGAACCACTGGCTGACGTCGATCAGCGTGAACCGGCCATCGCGCTCCAAGGCAAAGGTCGGGAAACCTTGCCCACCAACCTTCGCCAACAAGGTACGGCTGGCCTTGATATGGCCCTGCACATCAACCGCGTCCAGCGTCGCTTGAAACGTGCGTGCCTCAAAGCCGATGGATTGTGCAAGCGCCAGCAGGACGGCTTGGTCGGCGATGCGCCGACCCTCGACGTAATGGGCGGTTTGCAGGTGCCCCAGCAGCTCCAGGCCGCGCCCGCCAAGTTGCTCGGCAGCGAGGATCGCCGCAATTGGCGGTGCCGAGTCGAACACCGCGCTGTCATCGCGTAGCAAGCCTTCATAATAAGCATGGCCAAACGGTTGCCCAGTGTATTCAGCGATACGCCGGTCGTGGGGCATCACGTAGTTGCGCAACTGTGGCGAGACCTGTTGGCGATTGGCTCCGGTCATCATGCCACCGCCATGCAGGATTATCGGCAACACAGCACCGGCGGCCTCCACCAAGGGCTTGGCGCCGTAGCACCAGCCGCACAACGGATCGTAGATGTAATGAAGGGTGCTCATGGAAACTCCACTGGCCGTCAAGATTCGAGGGCAACAGAGTAGCCCCGCAGGCTTTGCGGAAAAACGCCGAAATGGTGTCCAGTCTGTTTCATGTATCGGTCAAATGCGCCGCTTGGGTGGATGACCACCTCCCACAAGGGTTTGGTGTCGATTCGGGAATCTCTTCGCATAAAAAAAGCGCTGCCATCCCGGCCAGCGCTTTTTATCAATCCGTCGAATTCTTATCCTTGCATCACATCCCACAATGCTTCGAGCTCTGCCTCGCTGAACAGGCCAGCAGGGTAACGCTCGACAATCATCAGGCGCGGATCAGGTTCTCTGATCTGACGCGTTCCGTTGGACTTCAACCACTGCGCCACAGCTTGAAGCGACTCACCATTGACGGCCAAGGGATGGCATGTGCTCTCGCTTATCATATTCATTCCAGCGACCCTCCTGGTTGATGAGCGGCCAATTTATCCAAGGGTTATGACAAAACAACTCAGCTCCGCTCCCTGGGACTGTCGGCAAACAGATACAAGAGCTATGCCAATGTTATTGGCAACGCCAATAAACAGGCGCAAAAAACCCGCGCCCCAATCGGGCCGCGGGTTTGCTGGTGTGGATCCAAAAGCGCCGGTCTAGAACCGGCGCGATGGATATCAGCTGGTTGTTACATCGACACTCAATTTGCCCGGGGCGCAGGCTGTTGTTGGGTAAGGCAATGGATATTCCCGCCCCCCAGTAACAATTCGCGACCTGGCACCATGACCACTTCGTGCTGCGGGAACAGGCCCTGCAGGATGGCCATGGCCGGTGCGTCCAGGGGATCGTCAAAACTTGGCGCGATGATGCCGCCGTTGACGATCAGGAAGTTCACGTAGGAACCGGCCAGCCGCACGCTCGGGTTGCGCTCTTGGGAACCTTGCACCGCGTCGACGCCGGCGCACTCCTCTTCGGTGGCATACAACGGCCCCGGGATCGGCATTTTATGCACGATGAATGGGCGCCCCTTGGCATCGGTGCTGTTTTGCAACACATCCATCGCGGCGTGGCAGCGACTGTAGTTCGGGTCCTGCGGGTCATCGGTCCAGGCAAGCAGCACTTCGCCAGGGCGGACGTAGCAGCAGAAGTTGTCCACATGGCCGTCGGTTTCGTCGTTGAACAGGCCATCCGGCAGCCAGATGATCTTGTCCACCGCCAACTGCGCGCTGAGCACCGCTTCGATCGCTTCGCGGCTCAGGTGCGGGTTGCGATTACGGTTGAGCAGGCATTCCTCGGTGGTGATCAGGGTGCCCTCGCCATCGACGTGGATAGAGCCGCCTTCAAGCACAAAGCCTTCGGTACGGTAACGTGGGCTGCGCTCGATCTCCAGGATCTTGCCGGCCACTTGCGAATCGCGATTCCACGGCGCATACAGACCACCGTCGAAACCACCCCAGGCATTGAAATCCCAATCGACGCCGCGCACTTCGCCGTTGTTATTGATCACGAACGTGGGGCCGGTATCGCGGACCCAGGCGTCGTCGCTGGACATTTCCACCAAGCGGATATTGGGCACATCAAGCCGCGCCCGGGCATTTTCGTACTGCGCCGCCGACACCGCCACGGTCACGGGTTCGAAGCGGGCGATGGCCTTGGCCACCGCCGCGTGGGCCGCCTGCGCGGGCTTGCCGCCCAGGCGCCAGTTATCCGGACGCTCGGGCCAAATCATCCAGACCTGGGTCTGGGCCGCCCACTCGGCAGGCATGTGGAAACCGTCCGCGCGGGGCGTGCTGTGCAACGTAGTCATGAATCAGGACTCCAGTGAGCCATCGAAATCATCTTCTGAGCGATGGGCAGAGTGGACTTTATAGCCGATAAAAATCGGCTATAAAAGGGAAAAATACGCAGGACTTCCTGCTACAGCCTAAAAAAATATCGACAAAAATCGGCTAAAGCTCACCGCAACACCTCTGTGAAAGCGAGCTGGCTCGCGATAGCGGTTGGTCAGTCAGATAATTATTGACTGAAAAATCGCCATCGCGAGCAAGCTCGCTCGCTCCCACCTGGATGGGGTAGGGATCTGCTACAGCCCCTCCTCCAGCACCTTCGCCAGCATATCGACGAAGAAGTCGACGCTCTGGCGCGAAGTGACCATGGGCGGCTTGATCTTGAGGATGTTCAGGTAATCGCCCGTGGGTTGCATGAAGATGCCCAGCTCGCGCAAGCGGTTGCACAGCGCCGTGGTTTCTTCGGTGGCCGGCTCCAAGGTGTCGCGGTTGCGGATCAACTCCACACCCAGGTAAAACCCGGAACCATGCACCGCGCCGACCAATGGGTAGCGATCGATCAAGGCTTCAAGCCGAGCCTTGAAATGCCCGCCGACCACTTTGGCGTTTTCCCAGAGTTTTTCTTCCTCCATGACGTCCAGCACCGCCATGCCGATCTGACAACTGACCGGGCTGCCGCCAGCGGACGAGAAGAAGTAGCCCTCGGCTTCCAGCGCCTCGGCGATTTCCCGCCGGGTGATGACGGCCCCCAACGGCTGGCCGTTGCCCATGCCCTTGGCCATGGTGATGATGTCCGGCACCACGCCTTGCTCTTCGAACCCCCAGAAAAACTCGCCCATGCGCCCGTAGCCGACCTGGACCTCATCGGCGATGCACACCCCGCCACGCTCGCGCACCAGGGCGTAGACCTGCTTCAGGTAACCGGGCGGCAGCGCGATCCCGCCTGCGTTGCCGTACACCGGCTCGCAAATGAAACCAGCGAGCTGGCGTTTGCTTTCGGCGATTTTCGCCAAGTTATGTTCGACGCTGCGCACATAATCCGGCGCGCTGTCGGGGCCACGGAATTCGCCACGATAGGTATTGGGAGCAGTCACCGGATGCACCCAGTCCGGACGACTGCTCAGGGCCTTGGGGTTGTCGGCGATGGACGTCGACACCGCATCGGCCGCCACCGACCAACCGTGATAGGCCTCCAGCACACTGAGCATGTCCCGTCCGCCGCTGTAGGCCCAGGCCAGGCGGATTGCCAGGTCGTTGGCCTCGGTGCCGCTGTTGACCAGGAATACCCGGTCCATGTTGGATGGCGACAACGCCAGCAGGCGTTCGGAAAAATCGGCGATGGCCGCATAGTGGAACCGCGAGTTGGTATTGAGCAGCGACCACTGCCGCGCGGCGACCGCCGCCATGCGCGGATGGCCGTGCCCCAGCACCGCAACATTGTTGAGCATGTCGAGGTAGGACCGGCCCTGCATGTCGATCAGGTGATTGCGCCAGCCGCGCTCGATGCGTGGCGGGTCGATGTAATAATGCTTCTGGGACCGGGCAAAACTGGCATCGCGGCGGGCCAGCAGCGCATCCGGATCGATCTCCGGTTCAGCATCGCAAGCCAACCCCAACAACACCGCCGGAGACGGGCACAACGCCTGCCAGGCAGCGGCCCTGGATGGCGTGCAGAACAGCGGCGGGTTCAATTGAGCTCCCCGGCACAACTGCACTTGCAATGGCCCCGCCACTTCGCCCAGCACCTGACCCTTGACCAGCGCCGCCCCGGAATGCAGCGGCGACGTCACGCCCCACAACCGTACGCTGAGCTGGGCGCTGTCCAGTTGCAGCATGCCGTCGGCCGACTTGTGCACGACCCCGGCGAACGGTGATTCGAGGGGCGTGCCAAGCGGTACGTTCAGTTCCACGTGCAACGGATAGGTATCAGGCTCAACGGCGCTGTCCGGCCGAGTGCGAGACAAGCGGTACTGCCCGTAGCGGCTGGCGGCCAATCCGTGAATCGCAGCGGCTTCGCTCAACAAGCGCCGGTCGACGTCCGGTTGCTCCCAGTTGCCGGCCTCGAAATGCGGGCTCAACACGCCCAGGTCAATCAGCGCAAATTCGCGGCCGACCAGGGTTGGCAGCAGCGGTGCGAAGCCTTCGCTGGCAATGGCGGGCAGGCTGTGGCCTGCGGCGCTGAGAATCGCCGCTTCCATCAGCTCGAACGGCACCGAATGGGCGACACGAAAGATTTCCCATTCATGGGCCAAATTATCGCGGCTGTACTGGTTGTCCGGGTCGATGGAAACCTGCTGTTCGCCGCTGAGCACCAATACGGCGGCGCGCGCCACGATCAGCGGCCAAAGCGCCAGTAGTTCCTGGCGCTGCAACGGATTGACCGCGTGATAGGCCTTGATTGCCGGCAAGATAAAGAACGGATCACCGTCGGCATGATGCAGCAGGGCGGCGCAGGTCACCGACAGGTCAGTGATGCGCCAAGTGCGAACCAGGTCGCCGAAATCAATGACGCCCTGCATCTGCCACTGGCGCTGGGCATCGCGCTGCCAGACCACATTGTCATCGGTAACGTCCATGTGGATCGCCTGCACCGGCAGGCTGGCCTTGAGCGGCAGCAAGCGCCGCTCGGCCTGTTCGGCGGTCTCGGCGATCAGCGTGCGCCGTGGCTCGTCCTGGATCACCGGTAGCAGATGGCCGATCAACGCATTGGCATGACGGGCGTCCCATTGCAGCGTGCGCTCCAAACCAGGGTGATCGAACGTGGCCAGGGCCAGGTCGATTTCCGCGCACAGGCGCCCCAAGCCGGTCACGAGGGCAGGTTCCAGATACTTGAGCTGCGTGAGGGACTGGCCGTCGATGTATTCCAGCAGCCGGACATGAACCGCTTGCCCATCGACGTCCAGTGTCAGCAGGTCCGAACCGTTATTGGCGACGATCACCTTCGGCACTTTCACCGCGCTGTGCCCGGCCAGCCGCTTGAGGGCCGCATGCTGGGCCTGGAGCTCCTGGACGTCGTAGTCGCCATGGCAGATCTTCAGCACGAATCGCCCGCGCTCGCTGTCGACGCGGTAATTGAGGTCTTGTTGGCTGCCAAGGGGTCGCAGGTCGCCGCTGAGTCCGTAATTTGCGCGCAGCAGCCCCACCGCCTGTTCGGCGTTGAGCTGTGGGCTTGGCAAACTGGCACGGTGGACCAACGTAGCGAGTGGCATACAACGACCCCTGAGGTGGTTTTGTCGGACGCCTATATCGCCACTGAGTCGGGGGATAAGCAACCCCCTTCTCAGCTGTAGCGTGGCTTGGCATATCGGGCAGGCTGCCGGAGCCCTGATACGACAAGGGTCTTGCCAATCCCATACCGGACAAATCCCTTGCACAGCCTTGATCATGCCGACAAGCTATGCTCCTACTGTTTGGTCGTCTCATGGAAAAAGGCTTAACCGGATGCGCATTCTCATCACCGGCGGTGCCGGCTTCATCGGCTCGGCACTTATACGGCACTTGATCCTTGAGACAGGACATCAAGTCCTGAACCTCGACAAGCTGACGTACGCCGGCAATCTCGAATCGCTGAGCAGCATCGATCACGACAGCCGCTACGAATTCGTCCAGGCCGATATCATCGACCAACCGACAGTCAGCGCGATCCTGACGCGATTCGAGCCCGACGCCATCATGCACCTGGCGGCTGAATCCCATGTGGACCGCTCCATTGACGGTCCGGCGGACTTCATTCAGACCAACATCGTGGGCACCTATAGCCTGCTCGAAGCCACCCGCGCCTATTGGCAGACGCTGGCCGAGCCGCGCAAGGGCGAGTTTCGCTTCCATCATATTTCCACCGATGAGGTGTATGGCGACCTGCACGGCCTGGATGATCTGTTCACCGAAACCACCTCCTATGCGCCAAGCTCACCGTATTCGGCGAGCAAGGCGGCGTCCGACCACTTGGTCCGCGCCTGGCAGCGTACCTACGGCTTGCCCGTGCTGCTGACAAATTGCTCGAACAACTATGGACCGTTTCACTTCCCCGAGAAGCTGATCCCGCTGGTGATCCTCAATGCCCTGGCTGGAAAACCGCTGCCGGTGTACGGAAATGGCGAGCAAGTACGCGACTGGTTGTACGTTGAAGATCATGCCCGGGCGCTGCTCAAGGTCGTCACCGAAGGCACGGTCGGCGAAACCTACAATATCGGCGGCCACAACGAGCAAAAGAACATCGACGTGGTGCGCAGCATCTGCGCCCTGCTCGAAGAACTGGCGCCACACAAACCCGACAGCGTCGAGCACTACGCCGACCTGATCACCTTCGTGAAAGACCGGCCCGGCCACGATCAGCGCTATGCCATCGACGCGGGCAAGATCGAACGGGAGCTGGGCTGGACACCCCGTGAAACCTTCGAAACCGGTCTGCGCAAGACCGTGCAGTGGTACCTCGAAAACCTGCTGTGGTGCCGGCGTGTCCAGGATGGCAGCTATCAGGGCGAGCGCCTGGGCTCGCTTGACCACAAGGATGCGATTGCATGATGAAAGGCATTGTTCTGGCCGGTGGTTCCGGCACGCGCCTGCACCCGATTACCCTCGGGGTTTCCAAACAGCTGCTTCCGATCTATGACAAGCCGATGATCTATTACCCGATCTCGGTGCTGATGCTCGCCGGTATCAAGGATATCTTGCTGATCTCTACGCCCCAGGACTTGCCGCAATATCGCAACCTGCTGGGCGACGGTAGCCAGTTCGGCGTGCAGTTCAGCTATGCCGAGCAGCCGTCACCCGATGGCCTGGCCCAGGCATTCCTGATCGGCGAGCAATTTATCGGCACCGACCCGGTGTGCCTGATCCTGGGTGACAACATTTTCCACGGACAACACTTCGGCGAACAATTGCAGGCTGCCGTCAACCGTCCCAGTGGCGCGACGGTGTTCGGTTATTGGGTCAAGGATCCCGAGCGCTTTGGCGTGATCGATTTCGACCCTGAGGGGCGAGCCATTTCCATCGAAGAAAAACCCTCCATGCCGAAATCCAGCTATGCGGTGACCGGCCTGTATTTCTACGATAACGACGTGATCCAGATCGCCAAGACCATCAAACCCTCCAAACGGGGCGAACTGGAAATCACCGACGTTAACAATGCCTATCTGAACCGCGGGGAGCTGCACGTCGAGCGTTTCGGCCGCGGCTTCGCCTGGCTCGACACAGGGACTCACGACAGCCTGCTGGAGGCCTCGCAATACGTGCAGACCATCGAGCATCGGCAAGGCTTGAAAGTCGCGTGCCTGGAAGAAATCGCCTACCAGCAGGGCTGGGTCAGCCGCGAGCATGTCCTGGAACGCGCCCAGTACTTCGGCAAGACCGGTTACGGCCAGTACCTGTTCAAGATCGCTGGTGAGACCCGATGAAAGTCATCGCCACGTCACTGCCGGAGGTGCTGATCATCGAACCGAAGGTGTTCGGTGACGAGCGCGGTTTCTTCTATGAAAGCTTCAATGCCAAGGCGTTTGCCGAGGCCACCGGCTGCACGCTGCAGTTCGTCCAGGACAACCATTCGCGATCGGCCAGGCATGTCCTGCGCGGCCTGCATTATCAGATCGAACAGGCCCAAGGCAAACTCGTGCGGGTGACGGCGGGAGAAGTACTGGATGTGGCGGTGGACATTCGGCGCAGCTCGCCCACTTTCGGCCAATGGACAAGCGCGCGCCTGTCGGCACAAAACCACCGGCAACTGTGGATTCCGCCTGGGTTCGCCCATGGCTTCGCGGTGCTGAGCGATTCGGCGGATTTTCTCTACAAGACCACAGACTATTACGCGCCATCCGCCGAGCGTTGTATTCGTTGGGACGACCCGGAGCTGGCCATCGACTGGGAACTGGATGGCACGCCGATCCTGTCGCTCAAGGATCAGGCCGGCAAGCCCCTTGGTGAGGCAGACCTGTTCCCATGAATGCTTCCTTGCGCATTCTGATCATCGGCGAGAACGGCCAGGTATCCCGGGCGCTCCAATCGCGCCTGGCCGGCATGGGCGAGCTGATCGTACGCGGCAGCGGCCAGCTCGATCTGGCACGCCCGGATTCCCTGCGCTCGCCCATCGTGGCCCTGAAGCCCGACCTGATTGTCAACGCCGCAGCCCACACGGCAGTTGACCTCGCGGAGACCGAACCGGAGCGAGCGTTCACCATCAACGCCACGGCGCCAGGCATTCTGGCCCAGGCGGCGTCAGAGCTGGGCATCCCGTTGATTCATTACTCCACCGATTACGTCTTCGATGGTCTCAAACCCGCCCCTTATACCGAGGACGACACGCCCAACCCAGTGAGCGTCTACGGCCGCAGCAAACTGGCCGGCGAAGACGCCATTCGACACATCGTCGGCCAGCACCTGATCCTGCGCACCAGCTGGGTGTATTCCGTCGAAGGCCGCAATTTCTTGCTGACCATGCAACGCCTGCTACAAGAAAAACCGCAACTACGAGTGGTGGCCGATCAGATCGGCGCGCCAACCTGGGCAGGCACCATCGCCGACAGCACCGCCCAGTTGATCGAACGCTGGCAGACCGGCCAACATGGGGCGTGGGGCACGTATCACTTGGCGGCCCGGGGCGAGACGTCCTGGTTCGGTTTCGCCCAGGCCATTGCCGAAAGCCTGGTCGAACAACACAAGCCTTGCGCCGTGCTCGAGCCCATCCCGTCCAGCGCTTACCCAACGCCAGCCCAACGTCCTTTGAACTCGCGCCTCGATTGCACACGCCTGTATCGCGAATGGGGCGTGAGCCAACCAGACTGGCGCAGCGCGTTGCAGCAGTGTCTTGCCGGACAAGTCTAGTACGGCCTTACAAATAGTATTTGCGAGGCAACTAGGCATAATACGCCTGTCCCCACAGGCGCTCGATGCTCATGAATTCCACCCTTCCCCGCAGACCCCGTTGGCGCAGCCTGGCCTTGCTTGCCCTGTGCCTGGCGCCGTTGCTGTGGCCGCTGGAGCATTTGGCCGAGCGCTACTACCGCAGCGAACTGGCCGGGCAGAATCGCCAGACCCTAGACCTTTACGTCGCCAACCTGTTGGGCACCCTGCACCGCTATGAAGTGCTACCACAGATTCTCGCCGACCTGCCGGCCTTGCGCGCAGCGTTGTCGGCCCCGGACGACGGCGTTACTCAAGGCAACGCCAACCGGCTGCTGAAAAACATCAGCACCCAGACGGGGGCCGAAGTCATGTACCTGATGGACGCCACCGGCAAGACCCTGGCCGCGTCGAACTGGGACAAGCACGACAGTTTCGTCGGTCGCAACTTCGCCTTCCGGCCGTATTACATCGAAGCCATGGCCGGACGCCTTGGGCGCTTCTTCGGTTTGGGCACCACCTCGGCCAAGCGCGGTTATTTCTTTGCCGCCGCCGTGCGCGACCGCGAAAAAGTCATCGGTGTGCTGGTGGTCAAGGTCGACCTGGACCACACCGAAAGCCTGTGGGGCAAAACCCCGGAGCAACTGCTGGTGACCGACCATAATGGCGTGGTCATCCTTACGTCGCGACAGGAATGGCGATTCCGTGCGACCCGGCCCCTGAGCGACGACGAGAACAAGTCCATCAGCGCCGTGCAGCCCTATCCAACCCGCGACCCCAAGCCCTTGAACCTGGACGCCAATGCCTGGCTGACACAGACCCAGTCCATCGACGAAACCGGCTGGAGCGTAAGCATCCTGGCCCCGCGTACGTTGATCGATCGCCCGGTGCGCACGGTGGTCGCCATTGGCGGCGCGGCGCTGCTGGTCTTGATGTTATTGCTCGGCTTGATGATGCAGCGTCGGCGTCATTACCTGGATCGGATCGCCTTCGAAGCCAAGGCCCGTCATGAACTGGAAGGCCGCGTAGCCGAGCGGACCAGCGATCTGGAAGGCCTGAACCGGCGCCTGAAGCAGGAAGTACTGGAACGTGAACAGGCCCAGCAGGAATTGGTCCGCGCCCAGGATGACCTGGTACAGGCCGGCAAACTGTCGGCCCTGGGCACCATGTCGGCGAGTATCAGCCATGAACTCAACCAACCGCTGGCGGCGATTCGTAGCTACGCGGAAAACGCCGAGATCCTGCTCGACCACCAGCGCACCGACGACGCCCGTGGCAATCTCAAGCTGATCAGTGAATTGACCGGGCGGATGGCCTCGATCATCGCTCACCTGCGGGCCTTCGCCCGCCGCGACCGGCATGCGCCGGAGAGCGTTGCCCTGCAACCGGCACTGGACGATGCCCTGGCGCTGCTGGCCAAACGTCGGCGCAGCATGGAAGTCGAGCTGATCCGAGACCTCCCGGCCGCCACGCTGTGGGTCGAGGCCGGCGAAACCCGCTTGCGCCAGGTATTGGGCAACTTGCTGGCCAACGCCCTCGACGCCCTGACTGAAAAAGGCCCGCCGCGCAAACTCTGGCTCAGTGCCCAGGCCACCGAAACCGGCGTCAATCTGTGCATCCGCGATAACGGCCCGGGCTTCTGCATGGAAGCCCTTGGCCGCGCCGGCGAGCCTTTCTATACCACCAAGACCCGCACCCAGGGCCTTGGTCTGGGACTGGCGATCTGCGACACCTTGATGCGTGCCTTCGGCGGTGAACTGTCGTTCGCCAACCACAAGGAAGGCGGCGCCCTGATTACCTTGAAGCTGCGCGCGGGTGCGCCCGGAGTGAGCCTGCAACCGTCCGAGGACCGTAGTGTATGACCATCGATAACCAGATTGAGGTGGTGCTGATCGACGACGATGCCCACCTTCGTCAGGCCTTGAGCCAGACCCTCGACCTGGCCGGCTTGAAAATCCTGCCCCTGGCCGAAGCCCGGGGCGTGGCCGGACAACTGCCCCGGGACTGGCCGGGCGTGGTGGTCAGCGACATTCGCATGCCGGGCATGGACGGCCTCGAGTTATTGAACGAACTCCACGCCCAGGATCCGGAGCTGCCGGTGCTGCTGATCACCGGCCATGGCGACGTGCCGCTGGCGGTGCAGGCGATGCGTGCCGGGGCCTATGACTTTCTGGAAAAGCCTTTCGCCAGCGATCACTTGCTCGACAGCGTGCGCCGCGCCCTGTCCTTGCGCCGACTGGTGCTGGACAATCGCAGCCTGCGCCTGGCCCTCAGCGATCGCCATCAACTCAGCGCCCGCCTGGTCGGCCAATCCACGCCGATGCTGCGCCTGCGCGAACAGATCGGTGCCTTGGCGGCCACCCGTGCCGATGTGCTGATCCTGGGTGAAACCGGTGCGGGCAAAGAAGTGGTCGCTCGTGCACTGCACGACCTGTCGAGCCGGCGTAACGGGCCGTTCGTGGCCATCAACGCCGGAGCCCTGGCCGAGTCGGTGGTGGAAAGCGAGCTGTTCGGCCACGAACCCGGCGCGTTCACCGGCGCGCAAAAACGTCGCATCGGCAAGTTCGAGTTTGCCAACGGCGGCACCCTGTTTCTCGATGAAATCGAAAGCATGAGCCTGGATGTCCAGGTCAAGCTGCTGCGCCTGCTGCAAGAACGCATGGTGGAACGTCTGGGGGGCAATCAGCAGATCCCCTTGGACATCCGCGTCATCGCCGCCACCAAGGAAGACCTGCGCCAGGCTGCCGATCAAGGGCGCTTTCGCGCCGACCTGTATTACCGTCTGAACGTCGCGCCGCTGCGCATACCGCCGTTGCGGGAGCGGGGTGAGGACGCGCTGATGTTGTTCCAGCACTTCGCCAACGAAGCCAGCGCTCGCCACGGCCTGCCGCCCCATGAACTGCAACCGGCCCAACGGGCATTGCTGCTGCGCCACAACTGGCCGGGCAACGTGCGAGAACTGCAGAACGCCGCTGAACGCTTTGCCCTGGGCCTGGAATTGGCCCTGGACAACAGCGCACCAGACGGCGGTCCCGGCGCACCAGTAGAATTGGTCAGTGGCGGCTTGAGCGAACAGGTGGAAAACTTCGAGAAAACACTGATCGCCGCCGAACTGGCCCGCCCCCACAGCTCGGTCCGCAGCCTGGCCGAAGCGCTGGGCATTCCGCGCAAAACCCTGCACGACAAACTGCGCAAGCATGGGTTGAACTTCGATAGCAGCCACGGTGCGGCTGACGAATCCGATTGAACGCCCGTCAATCCACTTTCAAGCAAGAGGCCCGGCAATGAATCGCGACAGCCGTTACCTGGAATCGATCCTGCACCACGACATCCCGCTGACACGGGACATGGGCCTCAAGGTGCTTGATTGGCAAGCCCGGCAACTGCGCTTGTTCTTGCCGCTTGAGGCCAACGTCAACCACAAGAGCACCATGTTCGGCGGTAGCTTGTACTGCGGCGCGGTGCTCGGCGGCTGGGGCTGGCTGCACCTGGCCCTGCGCGAAGAAGGCATCGAAGACGGGCATATCGTGATCCAGGAAGGACAGATCAGTTATCCGCTGCCGGTCACCCACGACGCGGCTGTCGTCTGCGACGCGCCTGAGGAGAAGGTCTGGAAACGCTTCCTGGCCACCTACCGACGCTACGGCCGGGCGCGGCTGGCCTTGCAGACGCGGGTGATGAATGTCGCAAGCGAGGAAGTGGCGGTGCAGTTCGAGGGGCAGTACGTGTTGCACCGCTAAAAACACCGCAACTCCCCATAGTGAAGGGATTCATAGGGGGTACACCGCTGAAAAACACCATAAATCCCGTGGCGAGGGAGCTTGCTCCCGCTCGGTTGCGCAGCAACCGCCAAAAGCCGGGGCTGCTTCAGCCCAGCGGGAGCAAGCTCCCTCGCCACGGAACAGCAGCTACGGTTCAGGCGCGAGCCAGCTCGAGCAACTTGCCCCGCCACGCCGCTTTCGCCGGCAACGCCAGGAACGACGCGTTCAACAGCGATTCACGTGGCGGATAACAGAACGGCTCGCCGCTCAAGTCCAACACCTCGCCACCCGCTCCTTCCAGTACGCCCTGGGCGGCAGCGGTGTCCCACTGGGACGTCGGCGCCAGCCGTGGATAGCAATCCGCAGCGCCCTCGGCCAGCAGGCAGAACTTCAGCGAACTGCCAATATTGGTCAGTTGCAGTTCACCCAGGCTCGCGCTCAAGCCACTCAACAACCGCTCCTGTTCAGGACTGGTGTGACGGCGGCTGGCAACCACGGTGAACGCTTCACCCGGCGCCAACACGTTGCGAACTGCGATGTGCACAGGCGCGCCACCCTGGTCGCCACGCCAGGCACCCAGTCCCGCGCCACCGACGTAATAACGCCCATTGGTGGGCATCGATACCACGCCAAACACCACGCGGCCCTGTTCTACCAATGCGATGTTGACGGTGAACTCTTCGCTGCCGGAAATGAACTCCTTGGTTCCATCCAGCGGGTCCACCAGCCACCAGCGATGCCAGCCTGCACGCACGCTTTGGGCAATGTTGGCGTCCTCTTCAGAAAGGATCGGAATATCCGGGGCCAACGCTGTCAGCCCGGCCACGATCACATCATGGGCGGCCATGTCGGCAGCCGTCACCGGTGACTCGTCAGCCTTGTGGTTGACCTGCACGTTGGCCCGCCAGAACGGCAGGATCGCGTCTCCTGCCTGGAGCGCAAGCTCGATCACAGGCGCTATCAGCGGATGGGGGAAATTCATGACAGGAAGGCTCCGCGTTGGGACAGCAGGTCACGGGCCAGATAAAGCGCCGCCAGGGCGCGGCCTTCAGTGAATTGCGGGTTTTGCGCCAGGGCTGACAGTTCATGGAGATTGACCTTGTCGACGCGCATCGGCTCGGGCTCATCGCCCTCCAGTCGTTCTTCATAGAGGTCGGTCGCCAGCACCACTTGGATTTTCTGGCTCATGTAGCCAGGCGACAGGGACAACTCCGTCAGGTGTTCCAACTGACGCGCGCCGAAACCGGCCTCTTCCTTGAGCTCCCGCTCGGCCGCTGCCAACACGTCTTCACCCGGCTCGATCAGGCCCTTGGGCAGGGACAGTTCGTAGGCGTCGGTACCGCCGCAATACTCCTCCACCAATACCGCATGGTCAGCGTCGAGCATCGCCACAATCATCACAGCGCCATAGCCCGTGCCTTTGCTCGCCAGACGTTCGTAAGTGCGTTCCACACCGTTGGAAAAACGCAGTTTCAGTTCTTCCACGCAAAACAGGCGACTGGTGGCGACGATCCGACGATCGAGTATGGTGGGTTTCTGGCGCATAGACGGCTCCCTGGGCGATAGCGAGCTACTATACCCGGCCTATTCTGATTGTTTGTGTCGGATATCCGATTACCGCTGGAGAAGTTTTATGGCCATGCTGCCCTGGCATGAGATCGACACGGTGCTGCTGGACATGGACGGCACCTTGCTGGATTTGCATTACGACAACCATTTCTGGATGCAACACCTGCCCCAGCGCTATGCCGAACTGCATGGCGTGAGCCGGGCGATGGCCGAGATGGAGTTGCAACCGCTGTTCGAACGCAACGCCGGTCAACTGCAATGGTATTGCCTGGATTTCTGGAGCACCGAGCTGAAATTGCCGGTGCGCGAACTGAAACTGGAAACCGCGCACCTGATTGCCTTGCGCCCGGACGCCGATACGTTTCTGGCGGCGATCCAGCAAGCCGGCAAACGCGTGGTAATGATCACCAACGCTCATCGAGACTCGTTGTCCCTGAAGCTGGAGCGCATCGAGCTGGCCCCCTATTTCGAGCGCCTGATCAGTTCCCACGATTACGGTTTCCCCAAGGAAAACCCGCAATTCTGGGACGCCCTGCAAGCCGACCTGAACTTCGACCCGGCCCGTAGCCTGTTCATCGACGACACCTTGCCAGTATTGCGCAGCGCCCGGGACTTCGGCGTGGCACACCTGCTCGCCGTCAGCGAGCCGGACAGCCGCCAAGGGCCGAAGGATACGGCGGAGTTCGACGCGTTGATCGACTACCGGACGCTGATTGAAGGGCTCTGAGAAGACTTATGTAGGGAGGGCGCCTGCTCCATCCCCACAGAGGCCTGGTTACTCAGGGATACGCAACACCTGCCCTGGATAAATCTTGTCCGGGTGCGTCAGCATCGGTTTGTTGGCTTCGAAAATCTTGTTGTACTTGTTTGCATCGTGGTACTCAGCCTTGGCGATGGCGCTGAGTGTGTCGCCTTTTTTAACCGTCACGAAACGCGCCGCTTTTGCCACCGGACCGGTCACCGTGATCTGGTCGTCGACACTGCCGACACCGGCGATGTTACCCACCGCCAACAGAATTTTTTCCTTCTCTTCCTGGCTTTCCACTTCACCGGTAACCGTGACCTTGTCACCTTCGATGGTCGCCTGAACGTTCGGATTGCCCAGCCCGACCTTTTCAATGTGCTCTTTGAGCTGTTCGCTGGCATTGGCATTGCCGGGGGTCAGCAGATCGATCAGTTTTTCACCCGCTTCCTTCACAAAGCTAAAAATACTCATGGCGTACGCTCCTTGGGTTTAGTGTCCAGACGCAAAAGACTAGACCAGGCGAGGCGAACCCGGTTCCCAGCCGACCAATGACCCCGCCACCTGCAAGCGCTAGAATCCGAACCTTCCCGCGTCTTGGAGCGAAGATGGACATCAAGCAGCTGAAATTTCTGATCGCGCTGGACGAAACCCGCCACTTCGGCCAGGCCGCCGCCCGTTGCCATATCACCCAGCCGACCCTGTCGATGCGCCTGCGCAGCCTTGAAGAGGAACTCGACTTGCCACTGGTCAATCGCGGCCAGCGCTTTGAAGGTTTCACCGCCCCGGGGGAACGGGTGCTGGCATGGGCACGCACGGTGCTGGCGGCCTATGACGGCTTGCAGGCCGAAGCGGCGGCCTGTCGCGGCAACCTGGTCGGCACGCTGCGCCTGGGCGTGGTGCCGTTGTCGGACTTCGACCCGTTATCCATCATGCAACGCTTGCATGCCGAACACCCCAACCTGCGTTTCGAGCTGTCGTCCCTGAGCTCTGAAAACATCCTCGAACACCTGGCGAACAACCGCATCGACCTGGGCATTTCCTACCTGGAACGACTGGACAATGAACGGTTCGAAGCCCTGCCCTTCGCCCATACCCGCATGGGCCTTTTGTACGACCAACGCTACTTTTTCTTCGGCGAACAACCGCTGACCTGGGAAGCGCTGGTCGAATTGCCCTTGGGCATGCTCACCAGCGGCATGCATTTTCGCCAATCCATCGACCACAATTTCCACAGTCGGGGCCTCACACCACGCCCATTGCTGCAAACCGACGCCGTACATCAGTTGCTCCAAGCGGTACACGGCGGGCTGTGTTGCGCGGTGATGCCGTTGAACAGCGGCCTGGACGTACTGACTGAAGACTTACGTATTCAGCCCATGGAAAGCGCGCAAACCCTTGTCCCGCTTGGGCTGATCATGCGCCGTGGTGCCCCGCGCTCGGCCTTGGCCGAGGCCTGTTTCGCCCTCTATCAGAAATCATCAAGCCCTTCTTGATCGACGTCATCTATTGATGGATCAGTAATAGCAATTAGACGTGGCAGATTGCCGCATTTAGTCTTGTCACTATTCAAACCGTCGGTGATGCCATGAAAACCAAGCCTCCGGCCTGTCCGGTGCCCGCGGTGGAAGCGCCCGTGCCCGCCGCCAGCCAGAGCTATCGCTACTGCGATCTTGACCATTCCCAATCGGACAGCACCGCGCTGGCCGAGGAAGTGGCGTTGGCGATCGCCTATAACGGCATCAGCCAGGCCGTCATGCTGGTCACGCCTACCGATCTTGAAGACTTCATCGTCGGTTTCAGCCTCGGCAGCGGCATCATCAAAGATTCATCGGACATCTATGACCTGCAACTGAGCGGCGCCGGTTCTGCGCACTATGCCCAGGTGACCATCGCCAACCGCGCCTTCTGGAACCTCAAGCAGCAACGCCGGCAATTGGCGGGCACCAGCGGGTGCGGGTTATGCGGTGTGGAAGCGGTCGAACAGGCGCTGCCGAACCTAAAGAAATTGCCCGGCGCGCCGTTACCACCAGCACAGTGGCTCGAAGGCCTGCGCCAGCGCATCGGACAGTTCCAGCCCCTGGGCCAATACTGCGGGGCGGTTCACGCGGCGCTGTTCATGAATGCCGAAGGCGAGTTGCTGTTGGGCCGCGAAGACATTGGCCGGCACAACGCGCTCGACAAACTGATCGGCGCGTTGGTCCGGCAACAGGTCCCGGTGACCGGTGGCGTGGCGATCGTTACCAGTCGTTGCAGCCTCGAACTGATCCAGAAAGTGTTGCGCGCCGGCATCCAGACGCTGGTCAGCCTGTCGTCGCCCACCGGCCTCGCCGTGCAATGGGCCCGCCAGCACAACCTCAACCTTATCCACCTGCCGCAAAAGAGTGCGCCGCGGGTCTACAGCCCTGCGATGGAGAATCAAGCGTGAGCAATCATCAACAAGCCGACCAGAAACCCGTACCGCGCTACAAGCCTTACAAGGGCCCGGCCGGTGGTTGGGGTGCGCTGATCAGTGTCGCCCAGGCCTGGCTGACCAGCGACAATGCGTTGAAGAACATCCGCATGATGCTCAAGACCAACCAGAACGGCGGTTTCGACTGCCCAGGCTGTGCCTGGGGCGACTCGCCGGAAAGCGGCATGGTCAAGTTCTGTGAGAACGGCGCCAAGGCCGTAAACTGGGAAGCCACCAAGCGCCGTGTCGACGGGGCATTCTTTGCCAAGCACAGCGTGACGTCGTTGCTGGAGCAAAGCGATTACTGGCTCGAATACCAGGGTCGCCTGACCGAGCCGATGAGCTACGACGCCGCAACCGACCGTTACAAACCCATCAGCTGGGATGCCGCGTTTGCCCTGATCGGCCGGCACCTGCATGGGCTTTCCAGCCCCAACCAGGCCGAGTTCTACACCTCGGGCCGGGCCAGCAACGAAGCGGCCTACCTCTATCAACTGTTCGTGCGCACCTACGGCACCAATAACTTTCCCGACTGCTCGAACATGTGCCACGAAGCCAGCGGCGTGGCGTTGTCCCAGAGCGTCGGTGTGGGCAAGGGCACGGTGACTTTCGACGATTTCGAACACGCCGATGCGATTTTCGTCTGGGGGCAGAACCCCGGCACCAACCACCCTCGGATGCTCGAGCCGCTGCGTGAAGCGGTGAAACGCGGCGCTCAGGTGGTGTGCATCAACCCGCTCAAGGAACGCGGCCTGGAACGTTTCCAGCATCCGCAGCACCCGCTCGAAATGCTCACCAACGGTGATAAACCGACCAATACCGCCTATTTCCGTCCGGCCTTGGGTGGCGACATGGCGATCTTGCGGGGCATGGCGAAGTTCCTGCTGCAATGGGAACGTGATGCGCAAAACAGCGGCGCGGCAGCGGTGTTCGACCACGCTTTCCTCAACGAGCACAGCATCAATGTGCTGGATTACCTGGCCGTGGTCGACGACACCCCCTGGGAACAGATCGTCGAGCAGTCGGGCATGACCTTGGTCGAGATCGAGCAGGCGGCGCGCATGTACGCCAAAAGCAAGAATGTGATCATGTGCTGGGCGATGGGTATTACCCAGCATCGCCACTCGGTGGCGACCATCCAGGAAATCGCCAACCTGATGATGCTGCGCGGCAATATTGGCCGGCCGGGCGCAGGCCTGTGCCCGGTGCGCGGCCACAGCAACGTGCAGGGCGACCGGACCATGGGCATCAACGAGCGCCCGCCGGCGGCTTTCCTCGACGCGCTGGAGCGCCGCTTCCAGTTCAAGGTACCGCGCGAAAACGGCCACAACGTGGTCGAGGCGATTCATGCCATGGCTGATGGCCGGGCAAAGGTGTTCATCGGCCTGGGCGGCAACTTTGCCCAAGCCACGCCGGACAGCCACCGCACCTTCCAGGCCTTGGCCAACTGCGACCTGACCGTGCAGATCAGCACCAAGCTCAATCGCAGCCATCTGGCCCACGGCAAGGAGGCCCTGATTCTGCCGTGCCTGGGCCGTACCGACATCGATCTGCAAACCGAAGGCGCGCAAGCGGTGACCGTCGAAGACTCCTTCAGCATGGTCCATGCCTCAAAGGGCCAGCTACAGCCACTGTCGAACCAGATGCGCTCCGAGCCTTGGATCATCGCCGGTATCGCCGCCGCGACGCTGGGCAGCCGCCCGGTGGACTGGAACTGGCTGGTCGCCGACTACAGCCGCATTCGCGACCTGATCGCCGACACTGTCCCAGGGTTCAAGGACTTCAACGAAAAGCTCCAGAACCCCGGCGGTTTCTATCTGGGCAACAGCGCCGGAGCGCGTCGCTGGAGTACCGCTTCGGGCCGCGCCAATTTCAAGCCCAACAGGTTGCCGACTGACCTGGTGCACGAGCGCACCCGCGCTACCGGACAATTGCCGGACCTGATCATGCAGTCCATGCGCTCCCACGACCAGTACAACACCACCATTTATGGCCTCGATGACCGCTACCGCGGTGTGAAAGGCCAGCGGGATGTGTTGTTCGTCAACGAAGCGGACATCATTCGCCTGGGCTTCAAGCCGGGGCAGAAGGCCGATATCGTTTCGCTCTGGGATGATGGCCGCGAGCGCCGCGTCAAGGGTTTCACCTTGCTGGCATTCGACATTCCTGCCGGGCAGGCCGCTGCGTATTACCCTGAGGTGAATCCGCTGGTCCCGCTGGAAAGCACCGGTGACGGCAGCGACACCCCGACCTCGAAATTCGTGGCAATCCGCCTGGAAGCAGCAAGCGAGAGCGGGATGATCCTGGCCAAGTCGGCCTGACACAGCCTGGGTGATGGGGGCGCTCGCCCTCATCACGCTTTTCGAGCGCCCACAAAAAAGGCCGTTTTCCATAGAAAACGGCCTGTCCGAAGTAGCTAAAGACCGGCCAAACCTGCTTAAGTTCCGACCAGAAAACAATAACTTAGCGAATTGTGCACAAGTCGTGTTACTCGTCGGATTTCTATTGTCAGCAAGCGAAGCCAGCCTCAGGATCGCGCCGTCATCCCTTTGAGGCTCCTCTATGAAGTTCTCCTCCATTCTCTTGTTGTCCCTTGGCCTGATCAGTGGCGTCGCTTCTGCCGGCGGCACTGCCGAAGCAGGTGTTGGCGGCGCATTGGGCGGGGTTTTGGGTTCGGTCGTCGGCCAGTCCCTGGGCGGCAACACCGGTTCCACTATCGGCGCAGCCCTGGGTGGCGCTGGCGGTAGTGCGGTCGGTGCAGACAAACACAGCCGCGGCGAAGCAGCCATCGGCGGCGCGTTGGGCGCAGCGGGCGGTAACGTGGTCGGTCGTAGCGTCGGTGGCAGCACCGGTAGCCTGATCGGTGCGGCAGCCGGCGGTGGTGCTGGCGGCGCGCTGGGTAACTACATGGGCAAGGACGACGATGATGATCGTCGTTACGATGATCGTCGTGGTGACCGTCGCTACTACCGTGACGGCCATCCAGGTCGCGGCCATGCCTATGGGCATCGCAAGAAGCATCATCGCTACTACCGCGACTAACGGCTGATCGATACTAGCCGTTGAAGATCGCAGCCTCCGGCAGCTCACATAGCTGACTGGGGGCTGCGATTTTTTATTTCAGACCACCAAACGCTCCAAAGCCCCGCGCAACGGATCCGGAATCGCAACTGGCCGATTCGAGGCCCGATCCACGAACACATGCACGAAGCGTCCCGCCGCACAGGCCTCTTCCTCGCCGGCC
This sequence comes from Pseudomonas sp. Q12-87, assembly GCF_001269755.1. Classification (NCBI taxonomy): domain Bacteria; kingdom Pseudomonadati; phylum Pseudomonadota; class Gammaproteobacteria; order Pseudomonadales; family Pseudomonadaceae; genus Pseudomonas; species Pseudomonas sp. Q12-87. The sequence continues at coordinate 146,000 of NZ_LHVI01000036.1, forward strand.
TTGAACACCGCCAACTCGTACTGCACGGAACTGCTGCCCAGCTTCCCGACCCTCAAGCCGATTTCAATCCGGTCCGGAAACGAGATCGAGGCAAAATAGTCGCAGGCCGAACTCACCACGAACCCCACCACCTCTCCATCATGGATATCCAGGCCGCCGACTTCGATCAGGTAGGTATTCACTGCCGTATCGAAAAAGCTGTAGTACGTGACGTTGTTGACGTGACCGTACACGTCATTGTCGTGCCAGCGCGTGGTAATGGGCTGCAAGTGCGGGTATTCGTTACGTTGGGGCATCAGTTGCTCTTCATGGTTGTTCAATGGTCCACGGGATGACGACTTATCGGTTCGCGAATCCCTTGCCTTGTGCTGCCAGCTCCCCGATCAGTCGCGCAGGCTTCCACTGGTCGCCCTGCTTCGTTTCGAGCTCCAGCAGGCGTGCGTGGATATCGTCGAGTCCCTGCCCGTCGGCCCAAGCCATCGGGCCGCCCTTGTCCGCTGGAAACCCGTAGCCGTTGAGGTAGACCAGGTCGATATCATGGGCCGACTCGGCGATGCCTTCCTGCAGGATCTTGGCGCCTTCGTTGACCAGCGCCAGCAAGCAGCGCTCAAGGATTTCCTCCGGGCCAATCTCGCGACGCTGGAACCCCAACGCCTCACTGACCCGCAGCACCAGTGCATCGACCTCGACGTCATGCTCGGCCTGTCGACTACCCGGTTCGTAGTGGTAGTACCCATTGCCGCTTTTCTGACCGAACCGTCCCAGTTCGCACAAGCGATTGTCCACCTGCACCTCGGGCGCATCCTGGCCTTTGCCTGCCAGCTCACGGGCGCGCCATTCCAGGTCGATCCCGACGACGTCGTACATACGAAACGGCCCCATGGCGAAACCGAAGCCTTGCAGCGCCCCATCGATCTGATGGGGAAAAACCCCCTCCAGCAGCATCTTGCGAGCCTCCAGCGCATAGGGGTGGAGCATGCGGTTGCCGATGAAACCATGACAATTACCCGAGACCACGCTGACCTTGCCCATGCGCTTGCCCAACACCAGGGCCGCGTCCAGCACGGCTTTGGAGGTTTGCGCTCCGCGAACGATCTCCAGCAGTTTCATGATGTGCGCCGGACTGAAGAAATGCAGCCCCAGCACCTGGCTGGGCCGGCGGGTAGCGGCGGCGATGGCATCGATATCCAGCGCCGAGGTATTGCTCGCCAGGATGGCCTCTGGCTTGAGCAGGCCGTCCAGCTCGCGAAATATCTTCTGCTTGAGTTCCAGGTTTTCGTAGACCGCTTCGATCACCAGATCCACATTGCGGATCGCCGCGTAGTCATCCGCTCGCGTCACCCGAGCGATCCGGGCATCGGCCTCGTCCTTGTCGATACGGCCCTGGCGCACGCTATGGCCGTAGGTCTGTGCCACCGCCAGCAGCGCCTGTTCGAGCATCTGCGGGTTGTTGTCGACCCATTGCACCGCGACGCCGGCATTGGCCAGGCACATGACGATGCCGCGACCCATGGTGCCCGCCCCGACCACTGCGGCGCGCTGAATATCGAAGGTTGTCTGGCTCATGTTTGCTCTCTTGTTGGCGATCCAAGGACAGCGTTCACCATAGTCAGGCCCAGGGGGTTTTTGAAATTTATTCGTGTGATGGAGGGCATTCATCGGATGGATTCAGCTCAGAGATACCCCTGGGCCCACTGGCGAACTTCAGCGTACGGATACTCTTCCAAGGCGCCGTATCCGCGAATCTTCCGCGCCTTCAATCGGGTGAACAGCGGCACGCTGATCCCTAACAGGAACCGGGTCACTCGCTCAGCGGAAGGCACGCTACCGGTGTGCTGCTCATGCTTGTGGATAAAATCCGTGCACAGCGCCTCGAAGCTTTTATCCACAAGCGCGGGCAACTCAGGCGGATCCGGCAGGCGGGCGACCTGCCCATGGCACACTGAGCAATGGCCGCACTGCCGGGGCGCATTGTCATCGCCAAAATACTGCGCCAACCGATAGCCGAGGCAGCGATCAGTGGCAAACAACTCAAGCATGGCGTGGATCCGTGCGATTTCACCGCGCTCATGTCGGGTGAAATAAGCGTGCAGCTCGTGGCTCAGGAGCTGTGGGTCAAAGTCCGTCTCCAGCACGCTATACACATCGGTCATCTGTTTGCTTTCCAGCTCGATCCAGCCCTTCTCCTGGAAATAATCCAATGCCTTGACCACCCGATGACGCTCCGCGTGATACTGCTGGTATATCCCGTCGAAGTTCACCGTGGCCCAGGTCCGGGCACGGCTGGAGGTCTGGATGATCGCCGAGACGAAATCCCTTCGCTCACCTTCGAAGTGTTCCAGCAGCACTTGCGGCTCGCTCAGGAACTTGAAGCGGTACTCCGCGAAATAGGCATAACGCGGTGCGATCAGCCGGCGCAGCTCCAACTGGACGAGCAGCGTCTTGAGCGGTAGCTGGCGAATGTTGCTCTGGTCAGCCAGCGGCCCCAGCAGGAATTCCCATTGCCCATCGAGTGCGGCGGCTTTCAGCTCGTCCAGCACGCAACGAATGCCGTCCAGCTCGGGCGTATCGCCGTAGACGAAGTTTTCCAGCACATTGAGGCTGTCGCGGTTGGCCAGCACCAGGCAATCGGAGGGGCGCCCGTCCCGCCCGGCCCGGCCGATCTCCTGGCTGTAGTTTTCGATGGATTTGGGCAGGTCGAAATGCACCACGTTGCGGATATCACTCTTGTCGATGCCCATGCCGAACGCGATGGTCGCAACGATACAGTTGGATTGTCCCTCCATGAACCGTCGCTGGATGGCTTCGCGCTGCTCATGGGGCAAGCCGGCGTGATAGGCCTCGGCACCAATACCGTGCCGGTCCAGGTGCTCGGCAATCTGCTCGGCGGTTCGCTGCAGGGTGACATAGACGATGCTCGGTTGCCCGGGCCGTTCGCCCAACCATTGCACCAGTCGCCCACGCTTGTCCGCGCCGCTCACGGGCTCGACCAGCAAATTGAGGTTGGGCCGGTAGAAGCCGGTCGTCACCACATCGGCGGTGGCGATGGCGAACTTCGCCTGCATGTCGGCGATCACCGGCGGGGTCGCGGTGGCTGTCAGCAGCAACACCTGGGGGATGTCGAACTGACGCTGATAGTCGGGAAGCTTGAGATAGTCAGGACGAAAGTTATGTCCCCATTCCGAAATGCAGTGCGCTTCGTCTACTACCAGCAATGAAATCGGCACTTGCTGCAAGAAGTTACGAAAACGCTCGTTCTTCAGGCGCTCCACGGAAACCATCAGGATCTTCAACTCGCCCGAACGGGCCCGTGCCATGGCATCGCTGGCGTCGTCACGGCTTTGTGCCGAATCGATACTGGCGGATGGGATGCCATGGCGCTGCAGGAACGCCAATTGGTCCTGCATCAGCGCCAGCAGTGGCGAGACCACCAGGGTCAGGTGTGGTAACAGCAGGGCCGGCAATTGATAACACAGGGACTTGCCGGACCCGGTGGGAAAAATGGCGGCTGCCGACCGACCAGCCAGCACCGCGCCAATGGCAGCCTCCTGACCGGGACGAAACTGTGAATAACCAAAAACCTGTTCCAGGGTGCTGTGCATGCGCGGTCGCTCCTTTGACTGCTGCGATGCCCAAAGCCTAGCGGGGCTACGCAGCGAGTCGAGAAAAGGTCAGGGTAAAAAACGATACCGGATGATACAGCCTCAAGCTGCTTATGCTTTGCCACGAGGCGATACAAATCCAGGCACTTTGATGCCTCGTCCCGACTTCGTTGCCACGGTAAGGTGCGTCCCAAATCCATGCGTTACGTCAAGGCCAGGAAGCCTGACGCTCACCTCTATTCAAGGAACGAACCGTGCCACACCTACTTTGCGCTCTACGCGTCCTGACGATAATGTCGGTCTCACTGCTGGCCGGTTGCTTGACCGTCCCGGAACGATCCGGGGTGGATCCGGCTCTATTCGAAACGCCGGAGTATCAGGCCCAGCAAGGCCTTGCCGTCGTCAAGGCTTCCGCGCTCTATGCACGTGGCGGGACCGGCCAGGATGTTGTCGTGGCGCTGATCGACTCGGGGCTCGACGCCAGCCTCAAGGAGTTCGAAGGCAGGTTGGCTGATTCTGGATTTGACTATGTCGAGGACCGTCCCGGCACAGTCGACCGCATCGGCCATGGCACGCAGATGGCCGGCATTCTCGCTGCCAACAAGGACGACCAGGGCATGCACGGCATCGCGTTCAATGCACGGTTGATCCCCTTTCGTTTTGGCGATAACAACGAGCCGTTTTTCTTCGACAGCGAGATCGCCCAATCCTGGCAAAGCGGTTTCGACAAGGGCGCCCGCCTATTCAACAACTCGTGGGCCAACGCCATCCCCGCCACGGAAATCAACGAGGCACGCTACAACCAGGTGATGCCCGACTCCCTGGCCGTTGCCCGAAAATTGGTATCCGACGGTGCCGTGTTCATCTTCCCTACCGGCAACGAACTCAAGCGCGAGCCCCTGGCCGAACCGGGGTTGCCGGTGGCCTTGCCTGAACTGGAAAAAGGCTGGATCGCGGTGGTTGCATTAAAGAACGACGGCAGCGCCATCAATGGAAAATCCAACTACTGCGGTCTCGCAGCTGCGTGGTGCATCGCCGTCCCAGGCGGCGATGCGGGCGCACAGGCAGGCTTGCTCACGGTGGGCAAGGATGGCCTTTACGTCCAAACCGCCGGCACCTCCCCGGCCGCAGCCTTGGTCAGTGGCGCCTTGGCGGCGCTACAAAGCCTTTACCCGCAGCTCAGCCCTCAGCAGATACGCGAACATCTACTGGCGACAGCCAACCGCACAGGTGTCTACGCCAACAGCGAAGCCTATGGCCGAGGGTTGATGGACCTGGAAGCTGCGTCACGACGCGCTCCTGAACCAGTGGCGGTTCAATAATCACAGTGAGTCCAAACCTTCAGAAATCTGCTCGCAGCCTTCCAATTCTCAGTATGTCAAACACATCAATGCGAAAGACGTTCCCAGATGGCTAGCCATTGCATTACGGGCATCAGGCCGCTACCGACAAGCTGATGCACTGGTTCCGAGACCGTTGTGAGACCTTACTTCTTTCCCAACTGACGTCCGTTTCCCCTAAACTTTCCAGCGATACAGACGCGCCTCTTTTTACTTCGGACCTTTCACCATGCATCTCGCGCCAGACTTCCCCGACGACCACGCCATGCGCCAACTCATGGAACTGCTCCACGAAGAAATCGGCTTGCCTGAACGCAAGACGATTCGCCTGGAGACCGCGATCAATCTGGATTTGGGTTGCGATGGGGCGGACGCGCGGCATCTGATGGAAGCCTTGGAAGAGCGGTTCGCCATCGACCTCATCGATTACGACGCTTATCGCTATTTTCAGCCGGAAGGCTTCGATGTCTTTCAAAAGCGCAGGGCCAAGGGCCGTGGCAAGAAGGTGCCGCTGACCATTGCCATGCTCTACAAAGCAGTCAAGGCGCAGAGATGGGACACGCAGGAAGTGGAAGGGGTCTAGGGGACTCGAAAGTCTTCGACATAATCAGTCGCTCATAAAAAAGCCGCCCTGATCAGGCGGCTTTTTTGTCGGCTAACCGACTCTTACAACTGCGGACCCGCCGCCTTGATCGCGTCGCTCACGTCGAACTTCTTGAAGTTCTCGATGAACAAACCGGCCAAGGCCTTGGCTGCTTCGTCGTAGGCAGCTTTGTCGGCCCAGGTGTTACGTGGGTTCAACAGACCGGTCTCGACGCCTGGAACGGCCAGGGGCACGTCCAGGTTGATGATGTCCAGGTGTTCGGTTTCAGCACCGATCAGCGCGCCGCTCTGAATCGCTGCGATCACCGCACGGGTGGTCGGGATGTTGAAGCGTTTGCCAACGCCGTAGCCGCCACCGGTCCAGCCGGTGTTGACCAGATAGACCTTGGAACCGAAGCCACGGATACGCTTGATCAGCAGTTCCGCGTATTCGCCGGCTGGGCGCGGGAAGAACGGAGCGCCGAAGCAGGTGGAGAAGGTCGACTTGATGCCGCTGCCCGAACCCATTTCGGTCGAGCCAACCAGTGCGGTGTAGCCGGACAGGAAGTGATAGGCAGCTTGTTCTTCGCTGAGGATCGACACAGGCGGCAGCACGCCGGTCAGGTCGCAGGTCAGGAAGATCACGGCGTTGGGCTCGCCACCGAGGTTTTTCGGTGCGCGTTTTTCGATCAGTTCACGCGGATAGGCCGCGCGGCTGTTCTGGGTCAGGCTGTCGTCGGCGTAGTCGGCTTTCTTGGTGACTGGGTCCAGGACAACGTTTTCCAATACCGCGCCGTGCTGGATGGCTTTCCAGATAACCGGCTCGTTCTTCTCGGACAGGTCGATGCACTTGGCATAGCAACCGCCTTCGATGTTGAAGACCACGCCCACACCCCAACCATGCTCGTCGTCACCGATCAGGTAACGGCTTTCGTCGGCGGACAGGGTGGTCTTGCCGGTGCCGGACAGACCGAAGAACAGGGTTACATCGCCCTCTTCGCCCATGTTGGCGGCGCAGTGCATCGGCAGCACGTCAACAGCCGGCAGCAGGAAGTTCTGCACGGAGAACAGGGCTTTCTTCATTTCACCGGCGTAGCGCATGCCGGCGATCAGCACTTTCTTGGCCGCGAAGTTGAGGATCACGGTGCCGTCGGAGTTGGTGCCGTCGCGCTCAGGCTCGCAGACAAAATTCGGAGCGTTGAGGATCTGCCATTCATCCTTGCCACCGGCATTGTACTGCTCGGGGTTGATGAACAGGCAACGACCGAACAGGTTGTGCCAGGCAGTCTCGGTGGTCATCTTGACCGGCAGGTAGTGCGCAGGATCGGAACCTACATGCACGTGGGAGACAAAACGCTCGCGCTCGCCCAGGTAGGCTTCAACGCGATTCCACAGGGCGTCGAACTTGTCGGCTGGGAACTTGCGGTTGATCGGGCCCCAGGCGATAGCGTCCTGGGTGGTTGGCTCTTCTACGATGAAACGGTCGACCGGCGAACGACCGGTACGGTGACCGGTACGAACAACCAGCGCGCCAGTATCGGCAAGCTCGCCTTCACCGCGATTCAGGGCTTCTTTGACCAGATCATCGACACTCAGATCGGTGTACACGGCGTTATTGGCTTGCGTCATGAGATTCCCCGTCGGCCCGTGGCCGAGTGCTCCAAACGTTTTGTAGTAGGAAGTCGCGCACTACTACCCGAAAAAAGTGGGCCGGATTATGCCAGAAAAGCCCAAAAAAAGTAGGGCCCTCCCGTCAGTACGGCGTAAATCCGGCGTTTGCCAGGAGATTTACCTGCGCTGAAGCGTTTTAGTGACGGGTATCTGACGGTGTGTCGACACCCGCACCCGCGAACAATTGTGCAATGTCCGCCGCGTCGAACAGGTAGCGCTCGTTGCAGAACTGGCAATCCACCTCGATGGCCCCGCCATGTTCGATCACCAGTTGCTGCGCATCTTCCAGACCCAGACTGACCAGCGCATTGCCGGAACGTTCACGGGAGCAACTGCATTGGAAGCGCAACGGCTGGCCGTCGAACAGGCGCACCTGCTCTTCGTGATAAAGACGATGCAGCACGGTTTCGTTGTCCAGGCCCAGCAGTTCATCGGCGCTCAAGGTGCTGGCCAGGGCGGTGACGTGCTGCCAACTGGCATCGCGCTCTTCCGGGTCACGAATGCGATCGGCAGGCAATTGCTGCAACAGCAGACCGCGTGCGCGCCGACCGTCGGCATAGAGCCAGAAACGCGTATTGGTTTGTTGGGACATGACGAAGTAGTTGGTGAAGCATTCGGACAAGCTCGCACCGTCCAGATCGACGATGCCCTGATAGCGCTGCCCCTGGGTCGGGTCGACTGTGAGGGCCAGCACACCATTGGGCATCATGTCGGCCAGTGTCGCGTCGGGGGCGATCTGTTCGGCGTCATAACGGGCCAGGCCACGGATCTCGCGCTCACTGGAGCACTCGATCATCAGCAGCGGCACCGGGCCTTCGGAGCGGGCCTGGAGGATCAGCAAGCCATCGAACTTCAAGGTGCCGACCAGCAGCGCCGCGGCGGCCATCAGTTCGCCGAGCATCTGCGCGACCGGCTCCGGATATGGATGCTTGGCGAGGACTTCGGCGTAGCTACGCTCCAACGCCACCAGCTCGCCGCGGGCGTCGCTGTCATCGAAGATGAAACGCTGGGTGTAGTCGGTATCCGGTAAATCAGTCATAGGGTCTGGTATCTGAAGTGGTGACAAGTAATGACGGGCATTTTATGGGCATTGCCGGTGGGTTCCAAGCAAGCCGAGGGTTTGTCTGACCGGAAGAGCCTGATAACGCAATCTGAAATGTAATCGTGGCGAGGGAGCTTGCTCCCGCTCGGTTGCGCAGCGAGCGTAAGATTTCGGGGCCGCTGCGCAGCCCAGCGGGAGCAAGCTCCCTCGCCACGGGCCTTGCGCCAGCCTTTCTTATTCGCTGTTGCTGCCATGGAACCTGAACAAATCCCGGCGCTGTTTCTTGCTCGGCTTGCCATCGGTGCTGACACCCAGGGCGCCGGCCTTGCGTTGAGCTGCCGCGGCTTCGCGCTTGGCAATGCTGGCATCCGTTTCACGATAGAGCGCCTGCGCTTGCGGCGCGCCGCGCCGTACGATCGACAGGGCCTCCACCACCACGGTTTTTTCATCGAACCCGGTGCGAATGACAAACTCATCGCCGACACGCGGCTCTTTACCCGGTTTGCAACGTTCACCCCGGTGATGAACCTTGCCGCTTTCGATAGCGGCCTTGGCGAGGGCCCGCGTCTTATGGAATCGCGCCGCCCACAGCCATTTATCGAGACGGACCTTGTCGTCCTCTTCCTTTTTTTGTGTCACTGCAATTCCTCTTTCTGCCAATAGTCAGAACTGTACTACCGTTTTTGTCGGGCGCACGAATCCGGCCCGACAGATAGAATGCCGCCGAGCCGACTTCCCCGGCCCGGTTTGCCTGCAACGTCACGAGCGCAAACAGGCAGGTAGATAACTGTCGCCATTTTGTGATTATTCTGCGTGAATACCGCGATCCGCGGAGTCCACGATCCGATGCATCGATCGCAGGTTGTTTTTATTGAAGACTTTTAACCATTTGACCGTTGTCGGCCTGCGCGAGTGGGTAGCGCTCCCTGATTTGGGAGTCGCGGGCCTGCGGGCAAAAATCGACACCGGGGCCAGCACCTCCAGCTTGCACGCTACCGACATCGAGCCATTCGAGCGCGACGGCGAAAAATGGGTGCGCTTCACCGCGCACCTCGGCACGGTGGTGCAACTGCGTCATCGCCGCTGCGAAGCCCCCTTGGTGGCGCGCAAGACGATAAAGAGTTCCAACGGCCACGCTCAGGTCCGCTACGTGATCAGTACCACGTTGGCGCTGGGTGATCGGATCTGGCGAGTGGAGTTCACCCTCGCCTGCCGCAAGTCCATGCGATATCGCCTGTTATTGGGTTCCAAAGCCTTGATCGACGGCCAGTTGGTGGTCAATCCGGGTACCAAATACGTTCAGGACAAACCGGCATTCCCGGTGTCCACTCTCTCTGCCACAGGTGTTGCATGAAGATCGCTGTGCTGTCGCGTAACCCGCGTCTGTATTCCACCCGTCGCCTGGTCGAAGCCGGGACCGAACGGGGCCATGAAATGGTGGTGATCGATACCCTGCGCGCCTATATGAACATCGCCAGCCACAAGCCGCAGATTCATTACCGTGGCAAACCGCTGGAAGGGTTCGATGCAGTGATCCCGCGCATCGGCGCATCGGTGACGTTCTATGGCTGCGCCGTGTTGCGCCAGTTTGAAATGATGGGGGTGTTTCCCCTCAACGAATCCGTGGCCATCGCCCGCTCCCGGGACAAGCTGCGCTCCCTGCAGTTGCTGTCGCGGCGCGGTATCGGCCTGCCGGTAACCGGCTTCGCCCACTCGCCGGATGACATTCCCGACTTGATCGCCATGGTCAACGGCGCGCCATTGGTGATCAAGGTGCTGGAAGGCACCCAGGGCATCGGCGTAGTCCTGTGTGAAACCGCAACCGCGGCCGAATCGGTGATCGAAGCGTTCATGGGCCTGAAGCAGAACATCATGGTGCAGGAGTACATCAAGGAAGCCGGCGGCGCGGACATTCGCTGCTTCGTGGTCGGTGACAAAGTGATTGCCTCGATGAAACGCCAGGCGCGGCCTGGTGAGTTTCGCTCCAACCTGCACCGCGGCGGCAGTGCCAGCTTGATCAAGATCACACCGGAAGAACGCATGACAGCCCTGCGCGCCGCCAAGGTCATGGGCCTGGCCGTGGCCGGCGTCGACATCCTGCGCTCCAATCACGGGCCACTGGTGATGGAGGTGAATTCCTCGCCAGGCCTGGAAGGAATCGAAACCACCACCAGCAAGAACGTGGCAGGAATCATCATCGAACACTTGGAAAAGAATGGCGGGCCAAACATGACCCGGACCAAGGGCAAGGGCTGACCCTGCACAAAACCCTGTGTGCGAGCTTGCTCGCGATGGCGATATTTCAGTGACGATGATATTGGCTGACACACCGTCATCGTGAGCAAGCTCGCTCCCACAAGGCATCGGCGTGACCTAAGGGAAACTGCTAAACCGCATCCCTTGGCAACATCAGCCCCAACGGCAACCGCACCCGCGCTTCCAGCCCGCCACCCACGCGATTGCGCAGTTCGACGTTACCGCCGTGCATCGAGGCTATGCGCTTGACGATGGCCAGGCCCAGCCCCGTGCCCTTCCCGCCCCGGGCACGGTCGCCTCGGGTGAAGGGGTTGAAAATGGCTTCCAATTCCGACGGATCGATGCCGGCGCCACGGTCCATGACGCTCAGCACCACATAGGGCGCGCTGGTATCACCGGAGACATAAGCCGCCACCTCCACGCCAGTACCGGCATGGTTCAAGGCATTACCGATCAGGTTATTCAGCAAGCGTTTCATCGACACCCGGCGCAGCGGGAACGGCTGGATAGGCTCCAGGCGCAGGTGCACTTTCTCATCGTTCTGGTTATAGGGCGCGGCCACTTCCCGCACCAGCTCGCTGAGGTCCACTTCTTCCACGGACTCGTCGCGACCGTCACGAATGAACGCCAGGAACTGGTCGAGAATCGCATCCATGTCTTCAATGTCGCGGACCATTTCATCGGTCAGGTCGGTGTGCTCGCCCATCAATTCCAGCGACAGCCGCAGCCGGGTCAGCGGCGTACGCAGGTCGTGGGAAACGCCGGCCAGCATCAATTCGCGCTCCCGCCCGGCTTGTTCGACGTCCTCGGCCATCTGGTTGAAGGCGCGATAGACCTCGGTCATTTCGCTGGGTGTATCGCTGACGGGCAGTCGTACGCTGCGCCCTTGGCCCAGTTGGCGGGCGGCATAGACCAGGCGTTTCAAGGGTTGGTTGAGCTGACTGACGAAGATCCACGCCGAAGCCGTCGACAGCAGGCCGATGGCCAGGAACCAACCGAGCACGTTCCAGATCTTCTGGCCACGCAGCGGATGAGGGTACAACGGCACTTTCAGCCAACCATCGCCCAGGCTTGGCGCCCGCACCCACAACGCCGGTGGCGAATGCATGCGCAGTCGCACCTCGGTATCGGCGCCGAGTTCGGCCTGCATCTGCCGCTGATAGATTTCGCTGTAGGGCCAGTGTTGTTCGCCTTCCGGCACACCTGCACCGACGACCCGGATCAGTGTCGCCGCTTCAGCGATCTTCGCCCGGTTGGTCTCGTCCGCCGCCCAGTAAGCCCTTAGTGTCAGGGCAACGCCGTGGCTGTATTGCCGATCAACGAGCACATCCTCGTTCATCAGCAGGTACACCAGGGTCAGTGCCTTGGAGAAGAGCACGACAATGAGCACCAGCCAGAGGGTGCGGGAAAAGAAGCTCTGGGGGAACCAAACCGGGGTTTTCATGAATAACCGCTACACACTTGCAGGAGCGAGCGATGCTCGCACAATAACGGACCGCGAGTCGCCTGGAGGAAGACATTCAGCCCGCCAGGCCACCCGCTCCTACAAATCGCCGATCATTTGCTGGCGGCGCCATCCGGCACGAATACATAACCCACGCCCCACACCGTCTGGATATACCGTGGTTTGGAGGGGTCGGGCTCGATCATCCGGCGCAACCGGGAAATCTGCACGTCGATGGAACGCTCCAGCGCATCCCACTCGCGACCGCGAGCCAGGTTCATCAACTTGTCGCGGGTCAGCGGCTGGCGAGCATTCATCACCAAGGCCTTAAGCACCGCGAACTCGCCGGTGGTGAGCATGTGGATCTCGTTGCCGCGCTTGAGCTCGCGGGTCGCCAGGGACAGCTCATAGTCGCCGAAGGTCACGCTCTCGTCTTCGCTGCCCGGCGCACCAGGCACCGGTGCCGATTGACGGCGCAGCACGGCCTTGACGCGGGCCATGAGCTCGTCCGGGTTGAACGGCTTGGCCAGGTAATCGTCGGCGCCCAGTTCAAGCCCCTTGATACGGCTCAGCTCGTCGCCCTTGGCGGTGAGCATGATGATCGGGATCTGGTTGTTGGCGCCACGCAGGCGGCGGCAGGCGGTCAGGCCGTCTTCACCAGGCAGCATCAGGTCGAGCACCACCAGGTTGAAAACCTCGCGGGCCAGCAACCGGTCCATCTGTTCGGTGTTCGGTACGGTGCGGGCGCGATAGCCCTTGCTGACGAAAAAACGCTCCAGCAGGCTGCTCAGCCCTGGATCGTCGTCAACGATAAGAATTTTTTCGCCTTCAGCAGTTTGTGCTGTGCTGCTCATAGGAAGCTCCTTTGATCTCGGCGCGCATTATGGCCTAGCTGCCGTTATACGCACCGTGTGCATTGTTAGCAGATTTTTCCTCTATCGCCACAAATCCGGGTATCCAGCCTACAGGCCTCGCCCCCTTAAGCGCGGAACGCTGGTTATAATGCGCGGCCCTTTGTGCCAGGAAATGCCGGATCGATAACCCGGCGCGCCACTTTTCTTGCCCTGGCCAGGCAGCACTTTTTGAATTTCGCGGGTCAACAGGCAGCCTTTTGACCCAGGCAGCGGCGCAAGCCAGGCCGCTCAACCAGTCTCGCCGAGCCCGACTCACGCGGTGGCGAGCCTGATTTCACAATTTGTCAGGTGGTTTTATGGACAGCATCAACAGCCGCATCGCCGAGGAACTCGGCGTACGCCCACAACAGGTCGAAGCGGCCGTCGCGCTACTCGATGAAGGTTCGACGGTACCTTTCATCGCCCGTTACCGGAAAGAAGTGACCGGCAGCCTCGATGACACGCAATTGCGGCATCTGGAAGAGCGCCTGCGCTACCTGCGAGAACTCGACGAACGGCGCATCAGCATCCTGGCCAGCATTCAGGAACAGGGCAAGCTGACCCCGCAGCTCGAGCGCGACATCAAGCTGGCAGACACCAAGACCCGTCTCGAAGACTTGTACCTGCCCTACAAGCAAAAACGCCGGACCAAGGGCCAGATCGCCCTGGAAGCCGGGCTCGGCGACCTGGCCGACGGCCTGTTCAACGATCCGACCCTGGCGCCGGAAACCGAAGCCGCACGTTTCGTCAACGCCGAAAAGGGCGTGGCCGACATCAAGGCCGCGTTGGAAGGCGCCAAGTACATTCTCATGGAGCGTTTCGCCGAAGACGCCAACCTGCTGGAAAAACTGCGCAACTTCCTCAAGCAGGAAGCCATCCTCAGCGCCCGCGTGATCGCCGGCAAGGAAGAGGAAGGCGCCAAGTTCCGCGACTACTTCGAACACGACGAACCCCTCAAGAGCATGCCGTCTCACCGCGCCCTGGCGATTTTCCGTGGCCGCAACGAAGGCATTCTCAGCTCCGCGCTGAAGGTCGGTGAAGAACTGCCAGGTACCATGCACCCGTGCGAAGGCATGATCGGCCAGCAGTTCGGCATCCAGAACCAGAACCGCCCCGCCGACAAATGGCTGGCCGAAGTGGTGCGCTGGACTTGGAAGGTCAAGCTCTACACCCATCTGGAAACCGACCTGCTGGGCGAGTTGCGCGACGGCGCCGAGACCGAGGCGATCAACGTATTCGCCCACAATCTGCATGACCTGCTCCTGGCCGCGCCGGCCGGCCCGCGTGCCACCCTGGGCCTCGACCCGGGCCTGCGTACCGGGTGCAAGGTGGCGGTGGTGGATTCCACCGGCAAGCTGCTGGACCACGCCACGGTCTATCCGCACGTGCCGCACAACAAGTGGGACCAGACCCTCGCCGTACTGGCCGCCCTGTGCGCCAAGCATTCGGTGGACCTGATCGCCATCGGCAACGGCACCGCCAGCCGCGAGACCGACAAGCTGGCCGCCGAGCTGATCAAGAAATACCCAGCCATGAAGATGACCAAGGTCATGGTTTCCGAGGCCGGCGCTTCGGTCTATTCCGCATCGGAACTGGCTTCCAAGGAATTCCCGGACCTGGACGTATCGATCCGTGGCGCGGTGTCGATTGCCCGTCGCTTGCAAGATCCACTGGCGGAACTGGTGAAGATCGACCCGAAATCCATCGGTGTCGGCCAATACCAGCATGACGTTTCCCAGTTGAAGCTGGCCCGTGGCCTGGACGCGGTGGTGGAAGACTGCGTGAACGCCGTGGGCGTGGACGTGAACACCGCTTCGGTGGCGCTGCTGGCGCGGATCTCCGGCCTGAACGCCACGCTGGCGCAGAACATCGTCACCCACCGCGACGAGCACGGTGCGTTCAAGACCCGCGCCGCGTTGAAGAAAGTCCCACGGCTGGGTGAAAAAACCTTCGAACAGGCTGCCGGCTTCCTCCGGGTCATGAACGGTGACAATCCGCTGGATTCGTCGGCCGTCCACCCCGAAGCCTATCCGCTGGTACAACGCATCGCCGCCCAGACCGACCGCGACATACGCTCGCTGATCGGCGACGCCGCGTTCCTCAAGCGCCTGGATCCGAAAAAATTCACCGACGAAACCTTCGGCCTGCCCACCGTGACGGACATTCTCCAGGAACTGGAGAAACCGGGCCGCGACCCGCGTCCCGAGTTCAAGACCGCCGAGTTCCAGGACGGCGTCGAGGACCTCAAGGACCTGCAGCCAGGCATGATCCTCGAAGGCGTCGTGACCAACGTTACCAACTTCGGTGCCTTCGTCGACATCGGCGTGCACCAGGACGGGCTTGTGCACATTTCGGCATTGTCCGAGAAGTTCATCAAGGACCCGCGCGAAGCGGTGAAGGCCGGTGACGTGGTGAAAGTGAAGGTCATGGAAGTCGACATTCCGCGCAAACGCGTCGGCCTGTCGATGCGCATGAGCGACACACCGGGCGAGAAAGTCGACGGTGCCCGCGGCGCTCGCCCCGGCTCGACCCCGCGTCAATCGCAGAACACCGCGCCGCGCAAGGAAACCGCCACCGCAGCGCCGACGAACAATGCCATGGCCTCGTTGTTCGCCAACGCCAAGCAATTGAAGAAACGCTGATGGACGTGCCGGCCGGGTTGGTGGAGAGCGCGTTTTTCAAGTTGCTCGGCTGCCGTCTGCACAGCCTTGGGGACGGGATGGCGCAAGTCGCCCTGGGCCTTGAGCCGCCGTTGCGCAATCGGGGCAACAAGCTGCACGGCGGAGCATTGTTCAGTCTGGTGGACATCGCCATGGGGCTGGCGTGTTCCAGCGTCCACGGTTTTGACCAGCAGAGCGCGACCATCGAATGCAAGATCAACTACATTCGCGCCGTGTCCGACGGTGAAGTGTTGTGCACCGCCCGGGTCATCCATCCGGGCCGGCGCACGCTGGTGGTTGAGGCCGATGTGATGCAAGGCGACAAACTGGTCGCAAAAGCGCAAGGCACGTTCGCTGTCCTATAGCTCCCTGTCATCGATTTGGGGTAATTTCGACGCTACGAATGCGGCGCCGCAATTATCTGTGGGAGCGGGCTTGCTCGCGAAGGCGGTGTGTCAGCGACTTCCATTGCTGACAGATACGCCCTCTTCGCGAGCAAGCTCGCTCCCACAGTAATGGTGGCGGAGTCCTTAGCCGTACAAAAACCAGGCGAAAACGCCAGTTTTAACTTCACCCTTGTAGACCGTCTTGCCCACCCCCATATTGGGGCGACTGACGCGTGAAGGAATTCAACTTGAGCGACCTTTTAAACCGCCGCCTGGCCCTGCTTGGCGAGCGCGCCAACCTCTCCCTGCTTGAGCAATGCCTGCACGGCATCGAGCGTGAATGCCTGCGCGTCACGGACAATGGGCGCCTGGCCCAGACCCCGCATCCCGAGGCCCTGGGTTCGGCGTTGACCAACGAACAGATCACCACCGATTACTCCGAGTCGCTGTTGGAGTTCATCACGCCGGCCCTCGCCAACCCGGCCGACACCTTGCGCAGCCTGGACAAGATCCACCGCTTTGCCTATAGCAAACTGGGCGACGAATACCTGTGGAGTCCTTCGATGCCGTGCCCTTTGCCGGCCGAAGAGGACATCCCGATTGCGTACTATGGCACCTCGAATATCGGTCGGCTCAAGTACGTCTACCGCAAGGGCCTGGCGCTGCGCTATGGCAAGACCATGCAATGCATCGCCGGGATCCACTACAACTTTTCCCTGCCGGAAAAGCTCTGGCCGCTGCTCCGCCAGAGCGAAGCCGCCGAAGGAAGCGACCGGGACTTCCAGTCTTCAGCCTATATCGCGCTGATCCGAAATTTCCGCCGCTACAGCTGGCTGCTGATGTACCTGTTCGGTGCTTCGCCGGCGCTGGACGCCGGTTTCCTGCGAGGTCGCCCGCACCAGCTGGAACAACTGGACCCAGACACGTTGTACCTGCCTTATGCCACCAGCCTGCGCATGAGCGACCTGGGTTACCAGAGCAACGCCCAGGCCGGCCTCACACCGTGCTACAACGATCTGGAGAGCTACACCGACAGCCTGCGCAAAGCGGTGGCGACGCCCTATGCGCCTTACGTCGAAGTCGGCACCCACCAGAACGGCGAGTGGGTGCAGCTCAACACGAACATTCTGCAGATCGAAAACGAGTACTACTCCAATATCCGCCCCAAGCGCGTGACCTACACCGGCGAGCGCCCGATCCAGGCATTGATGGCCCGGGGCATCCAGTATGTCGAAGTGCGGTGCCTGGACATCAACCCGTTCCTGCCGATGGGCATCGACCTCACCGAGTCGCGATTCCTCGACGCATTCCTGCTGTATTGCGGCCTCAATGACAGCCCGCAACTGGAGAACAACGAGTGCGGCAACGCGACGAGCAACTTCCTCACCGTGGTCAAGGAAGGCCGCAAGCCTGGCCTGCAATTGCAGCGACAGGGGCAGCCGGTGGACATGCAAGCCTGGGCCGTCGAACTACTGGAAAAAATCGCGCCGCTGGCCTCGCTGCTTGATCAGAGCCAGGGCGGCGACGCTCACCGCCAGGCATTGGACGCACAATTGGCGAAGGTCCGGGACCCGTCCCTGACCCCTTCTGCCCAGGTGCTGGCCGCCATGGCCGAACATCAGGAAAGCTTCGCCCAGTTCTCCCTGCGCCAAAGCAAGGTCCACGCTGAATTCTTCCGTGCCGAACCGCTGCCTGTCCAAGAGCAGCAAGCATTCGAAGCAACCGCCCGCGAATCCCTGGTTCAACAAGCAGAACTGGAGCAGAACGAGGTGGGGGATTTCGACGTGTTCGTGGGCTCGTATCAGGCGAGCATCCTGGCGATCAGTAACTGAACACCACTTTTTGACTGGAATGCTCTTGTGGCGAGGGAGCTTGCTCCCGCTGGACTGCGCAGCAGGCCCTTCTTTACGGTTGCTGCGCAACCGAGCGGGAGCAAGCTCCCTCGCCACATGTAATCTCCACGCGCATAGATTTTTTCGCAAATAAGCTAATTCGAAAAAGTTATTTATTTAGCGATTCTTAGATCATTTAGTCTCCTCAAACGCCGAACACCCGGCGGCCTGTTGAGGAGCTTTCCCATGACGTTCAGTTTTCCCCTTCGCCTTCTCGCGGCCGCCTCCCTGGCCGTCACGAGTCTATTGACCCAGGCAGCCGACCTGACCGTCGCCTACCAGACCACCGTCGACCCGGCCAAAGTCGCCCAGGCCGACGGCGCCTATGAAAAAGCCACCCAAGCCAAGATCGACTGGCGCAAGTTCGACAACGGCGCCGACGTCATCACCGCCATCGCCTCGGGCGACGTGCAGATCGGTTACCTCGGTTCCAGCCCGCTGACCGCGGCCATCACCCGCAAGGTCCCGGTGGAAACCTTCCTCATCGCCACCCAGATTGGCGCCGCCGAAGCCCTGGTGGCCCGCGACGGTTCCGGGATCAAGACGCCCCAAGACCTGATCGGCAAGAAAATCGCCGTGCCGTTCGTTTCCACCGGCCATTACAGCCTGCTCGCCGCGTTGAAGCATTGGAACATCGACCCATCGAAAGTCACCATCCTCAACCTGGCACCACCGGCCATCATCGCCGCCTGGAAGCGCGGCGACATCGACGCCACCTACGTCTGGGACCCGGCGTTGGGCGTGGCCAAGGAAAACGGCAAGGTGCTGATCACTTCCGCAGAGCTGGCCAAGTTCGGTGCGCCAACCTTCGACGCCTGGATCGTGCGCAAGGACTTTGCCCAGAAGCATCCTGAAATCGTCACCGCCTTCGCCAAAGTCACCCTGGATGCCTACGCTCAGTACCGCAAGGACCCGCAAGCCTGGCTGGCCGATGCATCCAACATCGACAAACTGGTGAAGCTCTCCGGTGCCAAGGCCAGCGATATCCCGCTGTTGCTGCAAGGCAACGTCTTTCCCCTGGCAGCCGATCAGGTCGTGAGCCTCGGCGCTCCGACAACCAAAGCCATCACCGACACCGCAGTCTTCCTCAAGGAACAAGGCAAGGTCGAAGCCGTGCTGCCGGACTACGCGCCTTTCGTCAGCGCCAAATACATCACTCAGTGATCGATCAATAGAAGGAGCCACGGCAATGGCCTTGCTACAGCTGGAGCGTATCAGCGCACAGTACCCCGGCGCGGCGGAACCCGTGCTGGCGGATATCTCCTTGACCCTGGGCCCCCAGCAATTGCTGGTCGCCCTCGGCCCGTCCGGCAGTGGCAAGACTTCGCTGTTGAACCTGATCGCCGGGTTCGTCGAGCCCAGCGCCGGGCAAATCACCCTGGACGGCGTGCCCGTCAAAGGACCGAGTGCCGAGCGCGGCGTGGTGTTCCAGGACGATGCACTGTTGCCCTGGCAGGACGTGCTGGCAAACGTAGGATTTGGCCTGGAACTGGCCGGCGTCGCCAAGCAAAAGCGCGAGGCCCGAGCCCGGGAAATGCTCGCCTTGGTGGACCTCGCCGGTTTCGATCAACGCCGCGTCTGGCAGCTTTCCGGCGGCCAGAAGCAGCGCGTCGGCCTGGCACGGGCGCTGGCGGCTGATCCGCGTGTGTTGCTCATGGACGAGCCTTTCGGTGCGCTCGACGCTTTCACCCGCGAGCAAATGCAGGAGCTGTTGCTGCAGGTCTGGCAACGCACCGCCAAACCGGTGTTCCTGATCACCCATGACATTGAAGAGGCGGTGTTTCTCGCCACGGACCTGATCCTGCTGGCGCCCAACCCCGGGCAGATCGTCGAGCGCCTGCACCTGGACTTTGGCCAGCGCTACGGGGCCGGGGAATCCGCCCGGTCGATCAAATCCGACCCGCGCTTTATCGAAACCCGTGAGCATGTGCTCGCCAAGGTGTTCTCCCAACGCAGCGCCACTCGGCCACAGGAGCGCGCATGAGCAGCTACGAAATTCCAGCCGTGGTCAGCGAACCGGCAGACAAACGCCCGGCCACCGGCTCGCGGCTCAACCTGAGCACGCGATGGATCAGCGGCTTGACCCTGTTCGTATTGCTGGCCGTCTGGTGGGCAGTCACCGCCAGCGGCCAGATCGAACCCTTGTTCCTGCCTTCGCCCTCCGCCGTGCTGCAAAAAGGCTGGCTGCTGGCGACCAGCGGCTACATGGATTCCACCCTCTGGCAGCACTTGGGCGCAAGCCTTGAACGGATCGGCCTGGGTCTGTTGTTCGCGGTGCTGACGGCCGTGCCGGTGGGCATCGCCATTGGCGCCAATCGTATCGCAAGAGGGGTACTCGATCCGTTGATCGAGTTTTACCGACCGATCCCACCATTGGCGTACCTGCCATTGATCGTGATCTGGTGCGGCATCGGTGAATTGTCGAAGGTGCTGCTGATTTACCTGGCGATCTTCGCCCCGATCGCCATCGCCACCGCCACCGGCGTGCGCACCGTCGACCCGGCGAAATTGCGCGCCGCGCAGTCCCTCGGCGCCACGCGAGCTCAGTTGATTCGCCATGTGATCGTGCCCAGCGCCCTGCCGGATATCCTCACCGGGATTCGCATCGGGCTGGGCGTAGGCTGGTCAACATTGGTGGCCGCTGAGCTGATCGCCGCCACCAGCGGCCTGGGGTTCATGGTGCAGTCTGCGGCGCAGTTCCTGGTCACCGATGTGGTGGTGCTGGGGATTCTGGTGATCGCGCTGATTGCCTTCGCCATGGAAATGGGCTTGCGCGCTCTGCAACGCAAACTGGTGCCGTGGCACGGCCAGGCCCATTGACACCTAATGACCACGCCGACCATTCGGCGCCCAGAGCGAGAACGTACGATGAATCGCCCGACCATTACCCCGTTGAGCACCGCCCTCGGCGCGCAGATCAGCGGGATCGACATCAGCCAGCCGTTGCTTCCTGAACATCACCAAGTGATAGAGCAGGCGCTGCTTGAACATCAGGTGCTGTTTTTTCGCGACCAGCCCATCGAGCCGGTGCAGCAAGCACGTTTCGCTGCGTATTTCGGCGACCTGCACATTCATCCGATCTACCCCAACGTGCCCGAGCAGCCCGAAGTATTGGTGCTCGACACGGCTGTCACCGATGTGCGCGACAACGCCGTGTGGCACACCGACGTGACCTTCCTGCCGACGCCCGCCATGGGCGCGGTGCTCAGTGCCAAGCTGCTGCCGGCGTTCGGTGGCGATACGTTGTGGGCCAGTGGCATTGCCGCTTATGAAGCCTTGTCGGCGCCATTGAAGCGCTTGCTGGAAGGCCTGACGGCGACCCACGATTTCACCCGGTCCTTTCCGTTGGAGCGCTTTGGCAATAGCGCCGAAGACCTGGCGCGCTGGGAAGAAGCGCGGCGCAAGAATCCACCGTTGTCCCATCCGGTGATCCGCACCCATCCGGTGAGCGGGCGCCGCTCGCTGTTCGTCAATGAAGGCTTCACCACACGCATCAACGAGCTGTCGGAAACCGAAAGCGAGGCGATCCTGAAACTGCTGTTCGCCCATGCCACGCGCCCGGAATTTACCCTTCGCTGGCGCTGGCAGGCCAATGACGTGGCATTCTGGGACAACCGCGTGACCCAGCATTTCGCCGTGGACGATTATCGTCCTGCCCGGCGCGTGATGCACCGGGCGACGGTATTGGGGGATGTGCCGTTTTTCCGCTGAACACACCGCCCACCCGTGGCGAGGGCGCTTGCTCCCGCTGGGCTGCGCAGCAGTCGTAAAACCGGCTGACCCGGTCTGACTGAAAAAGTGCGTTATGCCGATTGGGGCCGCTGCGCAGCCCAGCGGGAGCAAGCTCCCTCGCCACGGGGGATTTGTGTTATTCAGCTGACGAAGGTTTTTCCCAAAGATTGATCCCGCCTTCCTGGGCAAACCGGTCGATCTCCGCCAGTTCTTCGGCGCTGAAGTTGAGGTTGCGCAGCGCTCCGACGTTCTCAATGATCTGCTCCGGCCGGCTGGCACCGATCAGGGCCGAGGTGACCCGTGGATCCCGCAAGGTCCAGGCCAGGGCCATCTGCGCGAGGCTTTGACCGCGGCGCTGAGCGATTTCGTTAAGGGCGCGCACGTGAGCGATATTGTCTTCGGACAGGTGCGAAGCCTGCAACGAACCGCCACCCGGACGATTGACCCGCGCGTCGGCCGGAATACCCTTGAGGTACTTGTCGGTCAGCAGCCCTTGGGCCAGCGGGGTGAAGGCGATAACACCGGTGCCCAGCTCCTCGGTAGCGTCCAGCAGGTCCTTTTCCACCCAACGATTGAGCAGGTTATAGGCCGGCTGGTGAATCAGCAGCGGGACTTTCCACTCGTTGAGCAGCGCGGCCATCTCCCGGGTCTTCACGCCCGAATACGAAGAGATACCAATGTACAGCGCCTTGCCCTGCTGCACGGCGGTGGCCAGCGCACTGGCAGTTTCTTCCAGCGGCGTGTCAGGGTCGAAGCGATGGGAATAAAAGATATCCACATAGTCCAACCCCAGGCGCTGCAGGCTCTGGTCGAGGCTGGCGAGCACGTACTTGCGCGAGCCACCGCCCTGGCCGTAAGGTCCCGGCCACATGTCCCACCCGGCCTTGCTGGAAATGATCAGCTCATCGCGGTACTGCTTGAAGTCCTCACGCAGCAATCGGCCGAAATTGATCTCGGCGCTGCCATAGGGAGGCCCGTAGTTATTCGCCAGGTCGAAGTGGTTGATGCCCAGGTCAAACGCCGTACGCAGCAAGGCGCGCTGGGCGTCGATGGGCGTGCTGTCGCCAAAGTTGTGCCACAACCCCAACGACAGCGCCGGCAGTACCAGCCCACTGCGACCGACGCGGCGGTAAGGAATGGACTCGTAGCGGTTTTCGGCAGCGGTGTAGGTCATCGAAAAGCTCTCTGTTCGGGCATCTGGATGGCAGACGCTAACATTTCACAGACGCATCGGTCAGGCCGAAAGTTCGCCTATCTCTGTGGGAGCGGGCTTGCTCGCGAAAGCGCTGTGTCAGTTTACGGTGACGTTGGATGTGCCGACGCCTTCGCGAGCGAGCCCGCTCCCACAGGGAATACTCGATGCCAGGCCAATGGAGACAACATTCATTAACGAGCCTTGGCAAACACCTCCGCCAGCCAATCCACAAACACGCGAACCCGTGGCGACATGTGGCGATTGTGGGGGTAGAGCACCGAAATCGGCATGGACGGTGGTGGCGTGGCGGTGAGGATTTCCTGGATCAGGCCTTGTTGGATCTGGGTTTCCATCCGGTAGTAAGGGCATTGGATCAGGCCCAGGCCGGCGATGGCGGAGGCGGCATAGATTTCGGCGCCGAACACTGAGATTGCGCCGTCTATGGCTACTTCCCGAAGTTCGCCGTCGACCATGAACTCGAACGGATACAGTTTGGCGGTGGTACGCGAGACGTAGTTCACCGCCCGGTGCTGGCTCAGGTCGTCGAGGCTTTTCGGCTCTCCGTACTGGCGCAGATAAGCCGGACTGGCGCAGGTGATCTGGCGCAGGTTGGCGACGCGGCGCCCTATCAGCGACGAATCCGCCAGCGTGCCAGCCCGCAGCACGCAATCGACCCCTTCGGTAATAAGGTCGACAAAACGATCGGCCTCGCTGATGGACAGCTCGATGTCTGGGTATTGCGCCATGAACTGCGGCAGCGCCGGGATCACAAAATGTCGGGCGAGCGTGCCATGCATGTCCACCCGCAACCGCCCCTTGGGCGCCACGCTGCGAAACGCCAGTTCGGCTTCTTCCAGCTCTGCTAGCAATTGCACGCAGCGCGGGTAGTAAGCCTCGCCATCGAGGGTCGGGCGCACTTTGCGGGTGCTACGCTCCAGCAAGCGCACGCCCAGCCAGGCTTCGAACTGGTTGAGGGTGTGGGTCAGCGTGGCGCGGGGCAGGTTCAAGTCATCGGCGGCCAGGGTAAAGCTGCTGCGTTCGTAGATGCGCACGAACACCTTCATCGCCTTGACTTGATCCATTTGGAATCTTACGCCCTGATTGTTGGCAACTATTGAACAGTCAAGGCAACTCTCCTGTATTTATCGCCGCAAGTAAACATGTGAATCTCGCTTCACCCCACTTCAAGAGGAGCACACCCATGACGACTCAAACGCCCAAAGTTGCCATCATCACTGGCGCCTCCCGCGGCATCGGCGCCGAAATCGCCAAGCATTTGGCCAGCGAAGGTTTTGCCGTTGCCATCAACTATGCCAGCAGCGCCACCGAAGCTTCGAAACTGGTGGTGCAGTTGCGCCAAGCCGGTCACCAAGCCATAGCGGTCAAGGCGGATGTGTCTTCTGCCAGCGATGTCCGGCGGTTGTTCGATGAAACCGAGGCGCAACTGGGCAAGGTCGATGTGCTGGTCAACAACGCCGGCATCCTTCAGGTAATGCCCTTGGCGCAGCACAGCGATGAGCTGTTCGAGCAGACGTTCGCCATCAACACCCGTGGCACTTTCAACACCCTGCGCGAAGCCGCAACCCGCCTGAATGACGGTGGCCGAATCGTGAATTTTTCCAGCAGCACCGTTGGCCTCAACCTGCCCGGCTACGCTGTGTACATCGCCAGCAAGGCTGCAGTGGAATCGTTGACCCAAGTGTTTGCCAAGGAGCTGCGCGGGCGTCAGATCACCGTCAATGCCGTGGCCCCCGGCCCCGTCGCCACCGAACTGTTCATGCACGGCAAGAGCGAAGAACAAGTGCAGCATTACGCCAAGATGCCGCCCTTGGAACGCCTCGGCCAGCCGCAAGACATCGCCCGCGTCATCGCCTTCCTGGTGAGCCCGGATGCCGGCTGGGTGAACGGGCAGATCCTGCGGGCCAATGGCGGGCTTGTCTGAGATTCAGCCCGCTCAGCGCACCAAGTGCAGGAACTGCATGTGCCGCTCGTACTGGTCGAGGATGTCGTTGATGACCTGCTCTCGGGTGTAGCCCACCAGGTCATAATCCTGGCTACCCTCGCTCAGGTGCACTTCGGCACGGTAATAACGGCGATTGTTGAGTTCCTTGGAACCCATGCCGCCCCGGGCGAAGGACGGCGTGAAGTAGCCGCGCATCTGCACCTGATAAATGAACGGATGCTGCTCGCCGTGGCCGATTTCCAGGCTGACGCTGTCATTGGCCGGGTCTGGCTGGGTCACGACCGTGAGGCCCTTCTCGGCGAATACCGCCTTCACGTCTTCAACGGCCGGGCGCACTGTCGTGTCGAGAAACCGATACACCTCGTCGCGAGACGGAAAATGCACCGCCTGGCTCAAGCGCTGGCGCCAGCCGCCCGTGCCCCGGCGTGAACCCGACACCGGTGCGAGGGAATGCAATTGCGCGATCTGCTTCTGGGACTCCAGGTAGAACGCCTTGTGCAACCCCCACATCATCAACAAAAGAATCAGCGAGAACGGCAACGACGTCAGCACCACCGCCGACTTCAAGGCATCGATGCTGCCGGAGAACAGCAATGCGCTAGTCACCAGGGCGGTCATCGCGCCCCAGAACACCCGCAGCCATTTCGGCCCGTCTTCATCGGGATTGCCGCCCTTGGCCGACAGCGTCGAAAGCACCACGGTGCCCGAATCGGCGGACGTGACGAAGAAGACGAAGCTGATGAACACCGTGACCGCGATGACGGTCTTGCTCCACGGGTAGGTTTCCAGCAACAGGTACAGGCTCATCGACGGATTTTCCAGGGCGCTCATGCCCAAGGCGCTCATGCCATGGTTCAGCACCTGGTCGATGGCGCTGTTGCCGAAGATCGACATCCACGCCAGGGTGAAGCCCAAGGGAATCAGCAACACTCCAAACACAAATTCGCGAATGGTCCGGCCACGGGAAATCCGTGCGATGAACAGCCCCACGAACGGCGACCACGCAATCCACCAGGCCCAGTAGAACACTGTCCAGCCGCCCAACCAGTCGCTGGGTTTGTTGTAGGCGTACAGGTCGAAACTCTTCATCGGCAAGGCGCCGAGGTAATCGCCGATGTTCTGGATCAACGTGTTGAGCAGATGCTGGGTGGGCCCGGCGAACAGCACGAACAACAGCAACGCGCAGGCCAGCAGCATGTTGATGTCGGACATGACCCGCACGCCTTTATCGACGCCCGCCACTGCGACGATGATTGCCGCGCCCATCATCAGCACGATCAGACCGACCTGGATCCACTGGGTATGGGCGATGCCGAACAGGTAATCGAGCCCGGAATTGAGGTGCAATACACCAAAGCCCATGTCCGCCCCGAGGCCGAACACGGTGGCGATGATGCCAAAGCCATCCACCGCATAGCCGATGGGGCCATTGATGCGCTTGCCGATCAGCGGGTACAGCGCCGAACGCAGGGCCAGTGGCAGGTTGTGCCGATAGGCGAAGTACGCCAAAGCCATGCCGACGAAAGCGAACACTCCCCAGCCGTGCAGCCCCCAGTGCAAGAACAGGATCTGCATGGCCTGGCGCGCGGCCTCGGCGGTGCCGGCCTCGCCCTGGGGCGGTTGCACCATGTGGGTCAACGGCTCGGAAACACAAAAGAAAAACAGGGTGATGCTGATCCCGGCGGCGAACAGCATGCCGGCCCAGGACAGATAGCTGAATTCGGGCTCGTCGTGGTCGGCACCGAGCTTGATCTTGCCGTAGCCGGACAAGGCGGTGACCACCACGAAGACCAGATACAGGGTCATCGCCAGCATGTAATACCAGCCGACCGTATTGGCCGCCCAGTTCTGCGCCGCCAGCAGCCAGGCGCCGGCCTGCTCCGGCACGGCAATGACCACCAGGCCAAACAGCAGGATGAAGGTCGCGGCGAAGTAAAAGACCGGCGGGTTCATGCGGACCAGGCCGCTGGCGGGAAGAGACGAGGCACTCATGGGCAGTGCACTCGGGAAAACATAAAAATGACGATCGAAAACGGACTCGGCAAAAGCAAGCCTCCTGTTGTGAGCGGGCAGCAAACCGGCGGTTTAACTTGAATGAACGTTCAATTTAAACATAGATAGGCAGCTAAGGACTAATCGCAGGGCTCGACGGTACGTTTCCTACGCTAGTCCATGGGGAGGTATGACGTTGCCTGGAGCGTATTCGTTCATTAGCGACACGAACCCTGTGGGAGCGGGCTTGCTCGCGAAGAGGCCGTCACATTCACCATAGTGTCGATTGAAAGTCCGCTTTCGCGAGCAAGCCCGCTCACAGGTTTTTCGTGATGAGCTGGGTATCCAATCCTCTGTCCGGTTTACTGTCTCAACCAACGATTGGCGGTTGCCCACAAATAAGCGCATGCCTATAGTCCAGGCATCTCCTACAACCAGTACGGCCCCCATGATCAAACAACAACTGGCGCGTTTTAATCGTCTCGACTTGCTCGGCCATCCGACGCCGCTGGAAAAACTCGACCGCCTCTCTACCTGGCTTGGTCGTGAGATCTATATCAAGCGCGACGACCTGACTCCGTTGGCCCTGGGTGGCAACAAACTGCGCAAGCTCGAATACCTCGCTGCCGATGCCCTGGCCCAGGGCGCCGACACACTCATCACCGCCGGCGCGATACAGTCCAACCACGTGCGCCAGACCGCTGCATTGGCCGCGAAGCTGGGCCTGGGTTGCGTGGCGCTGCTGGAAAACCCCATCGGCACCCAGGACGGCAATTACCTGGGTAACGGCAACCGCCTGCTACTGGAACTGTTCGACGCCAAGGTCGAACTGGTCGAGAACCTGGACAATGCCGACGACCAACTCCAGGCCCTCGCCGATCGTCTGCGCAACAATGGTAAAAAACCTTATCTGGTGCCGATTGGCGGTTCGAACGCCTTGGGCGCGCTGGGCTATGTACGCGCCGGCCTGGAACTGGCCGAGCAGATCAAGGACACCGGGCTCGATTTCGCCGCCGTGGTGCTGGCTTCCGGCAGCGCCGGGACCCACAGTGGCCTGGCGCTGGCCTTGAGCGAAAGCCTGCCGACGCTTCCCGTGATCGGCGTGACAGTTTCGCGCAGCGAGGAAGACCAGTTTCCGAAGGTCCAGGGCCTGGCCGAGCGCACCGCGCAGTTGCTGGACATCGCCCTTCCAGAAGCCTTCAAGGTGAACCTGTGGGACGAATATTTCGCGCCCCGTTACGGCGAGCCCAACGCCGGGACACTGGCGGCGGTCAAGCTGCTGGCGAGCCAGGAAGGCGTGTTGCTGGATCCGGTCTACACCGGCAAGGCCATGGCTGGCCTGCTCGACGGTATCGGCCGCGACCGCTTCGATGAAGGCCCGATCATTTTCCTGCACACCGGCGGCGCGCCGGCGTTGTTTGCCTATGACACAGCGTTTTAGGATGTTTAAAGATTCCCATGTGGGAGCGGGCTTGCTCGCGAAGGCGGCGGTACATTCAACATCGATGTGTCGGACAATACGCCTTCGCGAGCAAGCCCGCTCCCACAGAACCCTCATTCCAATTAAGTATATGCAATTGATTTAATATTATTTTCCAATCTATAGACGCCGTCTTATAGTCTCGCCGCAGGCGCATTTGCCGCGAGACGTCCAGGCTGCTTTAAGGCAGGATGTTGCAGATTTTTCCAATCGCGGCTACGCCTTTCTCATCCAAAATAACGTCTTCATAAGAAAACACAGGGGCTTGTCATGAATTTTTCCGCATTACGTCGCAACCTGTTGGTGGGTTCGCTGGGCCTGGCATTGAGCGCCGGCCTGTTGGGGCAAGCGGTTGCCGGTGAGCAGCTGCAAAAAATCAAGGACGCGGGCGTGATCAACGTCGGCCTGGAAGGCACTTATCCGCCGTTCAGCTTCGTCGACGCCGACGGCAAGCTGGCCGGTTTCGAAGTGGAATTTTCCGAAGCCTTGGCCAAAGAGCTGGGGGTGAAGGTCAAACTGCAGCCGACCAAATGGGACGGCATCCTTGCAGCGCTGGAATCCAAGCGCCTGGACGCAGTGATCAACCAGGTGACCATCTCCGAAGAGCGCAAGAAGAAGTATGACTTCTCCCAGCCCTACACCGTTTCCGGTATCCAGGCGCTTGTGCTGACCAAGAACCAGGGCGCCATCAAGACCGCCGCCGACCTGGCCGGCAAGAAGGTCGGGGTAGGTTTGGGCACCAACTACGAGCAATGGGTCAAAGCCAACGTGCCCGGCGCTGACGTGCGCACTTACGAAGACGATCCGACCAAGTTCCAAGACCTGCGCGTCGGCCGCATCGATGCTATCTTGATCGACCGCCTCGCTGCGCTGGAATACGCCAAGAAAGCCAAGGATACGACGGCCGCTGGCGAAGCGTTTTCTCGCCAGGAATCGGGCATTGCCCTGCGCAAAGGCGAGCCAGAGCTGCTGGACGCGGTCAACAAGGCAATCGACAAACTGCGGGCCGACGGCACTCTCGCCAAGATCTCGCAGAAGTACTTCAACGCTGACGTCACTCAATAATGGAAGCAGCTTTTCAACTCGCGCTGGATTCCGCGCCCTTTTTGCTCAAGGGCGCGTACTACACGGTCATCCTCAGCCTCGGCGGCATGTTTTTCGGCTTGCTGCTGGGGTTCGGCCTGGCACTGATGCGCCTGTCGCGCTTCAAGCTGGTGAGCTGGATCGCCCGTATCTACGTGTCGTTCTTTCGCGGCACGCCGTTGCTGGTGCAGTTGTTCGTGATCTATTATGGCTTGCCGCAACTGGGCATCGAACTGGATCCACTGCCGGCGGCCCTGATCGGTTTTTCTCTGAACATGGCTGCCTATGCGTGTGAAATCCTGCGGGCCGCCATCAGCTCCATCGAGCGCGGTCAGTGGGAAGCGGCGGCCAGTATCGGCATGACCCGTGCCCAGACCCTGCGCCGGGCCATCCTGCCGCAAGCCGCACGCACGGCCCTGCCTCCGCTGGGTAACAGCTTCATTTCCCTGGTCAAGGACACCGCGCTGGCGGCGACCATCCAGGTACCGGAGCTGTTCCGTCAAGCGCAGTTGATCACCGCGCGCACCTTCGAAATCTTCACCATGTACCTTGCCGCCGCGCTGATCTATTGGGTTCTGGCCAGTGTGCTCTCGCACTTGCAGAACGTCCTGGAAGCTCGGGTCAATCGGCATGACCAGGAGTCCTGACCCATGATTGTCGTGGAAAAACTGACAAAACAGTTCAAGGGTCAGGTGGTCCTTAACGGCATCGACTTGGAGATTGAAGAAGGTGAAGTGGTTGCGATCATCGGCCCCAGCGGCTCGGGCAAGACCACCTTCCTGCGCTGCCTGAACTTCCTGGAGGAACCCACCAGCGGCCGGATCAAGGTCGGCGACATCGAGATCGATGGCAGTCGCCCGCTGAACCAGCAGCAGAACCTGGTGCGCCGTTTGCGCCAGCAGGTGGGCTTCGTGTTCCAGAACTTCAACCTGTTTCCCCATCGCACCGCATTGGAAAACGTCACCGAAGGCCCGTTGGTGGTGAAAAAAACACCGCGTGCCGAAGCCGAGGCCCTGGGCCGCAAGCTTCTGGCCAAGGTGGGGCTGGCCGGCAAGGAGGACGCCTACCCACGGCGGCTTTCCGGCGGTCAGCAACAGCGCGTGGCGATTGCCCGGGCGCTGGCGATGGAACCGGCGGTCATCCTGTTCGACGAGCCGACCTCGGCCCTCGATCCGGAACTGGTGGGCGAAGTACTGGCGACCATTCGTGGCCTGGCCGAAGAAAAACGCACCATGGTCATCGTGACCCATGAAATGGGCTTCGCCCGGGACGTGGCGAACCGCGTGGTGTTTTTCGACAAAGGCGTGATCGTTGAGCAAGGCGAAGCCAAGGCCTTGTTTGCAGCCCCTAAAGAAGAACGAACTCGGCAATTCCTCAGCAAGTTTCTCTCCGCTGGGCACGCTCAGTAAGTTATTCGCCGCACTGTCACTTCCAGGGATGGAAGTGCCGTTGTGATAACAAAGATTACAACACCGCTCACTGAACTTTTAATATAGAAACAACTGGCAACTTCCCGCTGTCAATCTCTCGCAAACCTCCTCTAGCTCTATACATTTATCGCAACACTTCCCTCCGCGCCAAGCATGTATCAACCCTAGTCATCAGACCTCCTTAAAACCAGAGCCTCCCCCATCCGAGCCGAGGAAAAAGGCGCTGAATGCCGCGCATTACTAACTTCACCATGTAGGAAATTTCTGAAGCCTTGCTTTAAGAATTAATAAGCAAGTAGCTCTATTGACACTGAAACTATTGAACCCTTATCTAGTGCCCAACAGGCGTCGCACATAAGTTTAATCCTGCGCTTTGATTCATCGTTATCCATTGCAACTGCGTAAGCGTATGTCGCGATTATCCAGCGCTTTGTTCTTCCCGAAACGGACTTCGTTTTCAAGCATCAAGGAGAGCACCATGACATGTATGTCGAATATTCCCGAACTGGCCGCGCCCACCCTGGTCAATGCCCACCCTACCGGCGTGAGCATCGCCAGCGCCGCTCACCTGGAAATCGCCATTACCCCCTACCCCGGCATGGACGCCGGCGATCTGATCGAGCTGTTCTGGGATGACTGCTACGCCGGCTCGCGCCAACTGTCCCAAGCGGACCTGCAAGGCCCCGTCACGCTGCGGGTTCCGGAGAGCTTCATTCTCAACGGCACCTCGCACATCCATTACCGCGTCATGCAGATTGGACGCGGGCCCGCGCTTTCGGCCAGCCAACAGGTTCAGGTGAAACTCGATTGCCCCGGCGGGCAGCCGTCAAGCCTGAGCGGCGATGAAAACCAGGGCCTGGCGCCGGTGGGCATTCCCGAGGCCATCCGCCGCCAAGGGGTGAACCCCAACCAGATCAAGCGCGGCGTGCCATTGACGATCGAACCCTACCTGAACATGGCTGCCGACGATGCAGTCACCCTACGCTGGGGCGATGTGCGCCTGGACCTGGCGCCGGTCAAACCGGAAGAAGTCGGCCAGCCGATCCATATCTGGGTGCCGCCGCACATCATTTTGGAAGCAGGGGAAGACCTGCGTTTGGAGGTGACCTATTGCATCCTTGACCGGGTGGGCAACAACTCCCTCTGGGCACCGCCACGAACGCTGAAGATCGGCTGCGCCAATCCCAATCTGAAAAAGCCTTCCATAGAACTGCCCATGGTCGCTGAACCGCGTCATCGAGTGTCTTGATACGCGAGACGCTATCGTGAGGATCGCTTTTGTGTGGCGAGGGAGCTTGCTCCCGCTTGGGTGCGTAGCGCCCACCGTCAAAAAAGAAGGGTCGCTGCGCAACCCAGCGGGAGCAAGCTCCCTCGCCACAAAAGCCGCCTTGTCCAAGAAGCCCAAGTCTCGGATTTAAATCCAACCTATGCATATTCCTAAAAGTTAGTTCATAAAAAATTTATACGCGTTTAGGGTATATACACCGGACCACCGGACATTCTTGATTTTCCTCGCCGCATTGCATCGCGGCGTTTTTCTTAAGATGTGAGGTGGGTATGGAACGCAACACAATCACCCCAGTGCAGTATGCCCAGGCACTGCCAGCCGCCACGGAGTGGCAGTAATGTCGGACCTGGCGCAAGCAAAGGTCCAGAGCGACCAGGACATCGCACCGCTGCTGCTACCTGCGCAGGTGCTACGCAACGATGCCGAGGCGATCAAAGCCGCCCATGAACTGGCCCAAGTCGCCCGTCAGCAGGCGGCGCGGCGCGATCAACAGCGCAAGCTGCCTTGGTCGGAAATCGAGCAATTCACCCGCAGCGGACTGGGTAGCATCGCCGTCCCCCGGCAGTACGGTGGACCGCAGGTTTCGTTCGTCACCATCGCCGACGTGTTTGCAATCATTTCCGCTGCCGATCCAGCCCTCGGACAGATCCCGCAGAACCAGTTCGGCGTGCTCCAGCTGATCCTCGGCTGCGGCACCGAACGGCAAAAGAAAATTCTTTTACAGAGCGTGCTGGAAGGCTGGCGCATCGGCAATGCCGGGCCGGAACGTGGCGTTCGCAATACCCTTGAGCTCAAGGCCCGGATCACCTCCGATGGCGACAGGTATGTCATCAACGGTCAGAAGTTCTACTCCACCGGCGCGTTGTTCGCCCATTGGGTGGCGGTCAAGGCGCTGAATGACGACGGCCGGCAAGTGTTGGCGTTCGTTCGGCGCGGCACGCCGGGGCTGCGGATCGTCGACGACTGGTCCGGCTTTGGCCAGCGCACCACGGCCAGCGGTACCGTGCTGCTGAACAACGTGCGCGTCGACGCTGAACTGGTGCTGGATAACTGGCGCGTCAACGACACACCCGGTGTACAGGGTGCGATTTCACAACTGATCCAGGCCGCCATCGATGCAGGCATCGCCCGCGGCGCTATCGACGACGCCATCGCGTTTGTCCGCGAGCGGGCCCGGCCCTGGATCGACGCGAAAGTCGAGCGGGCCAGCGACGATCTCTACGTGATCGCCGACATCGGCAAGCTGAAAATCGAACTGCACGCCGCCGAGGCGCTGTTGCGCAAAGCCGGGCGGGTGCTGGACCAGGTCAGCGCTGCCCCCATTACCGCGCAGTCTGCCGCCCATGCCTCGATTGTCGTGGCCGAGGCCAAGGCGCTCACCACCGAGATCGCCCTGCAAGCCAGCGAAAAACTCTTCGAACTGGCCGGCAGCCGGGCCACCCTCGCCGAATTCAATCTCGATCGCCACTGGCGCAACGCGCGGGTCCACACCCTGCACGACCCGGTGCGCTGGAAGTACCACGCAATCGGCGCCTATCGCCTGAACGGCAGCCTGCCGGCCCGACATTCCTGGATCTGACGACCCGACCTCTGGAGCAGTACATGACGTTTTTCCAACACGTCGCGGTAATCACCAGCGATGAGCAAGCCCTGATCGTGGCCAGCGACCTGGCCGATGACTTCAAGCGCGACAGCGCCCTGCGCGACCGCGAACGCCGCCTGCCGCACCCCGAGCTGGAAGCCTTTTCCCGTTCCGGCCTGTGGGGTATCAGCGTGCCCAAGGCCTATGGCGGCGCGGGGGTTTCCAACATCACCCTGGCGAAAGTCATCGCCCTGATTTCCCAGGCCGACGGCTCGCTGGGGCAGATTCCGCAAAACCATTTCTACGCCCTGGAAGTGCTGCGAGTGAACGGCAGCGAAGCGCAAAAACAGCGCCTGTACGCCGAAGTGCTCGCCGGCCAACGCTTCGGCAATGCGCTGGCGGAACTGGGCACCAAGACCGCTCACGAGCGCACCACGCAATTGCGCCGCGACGGCGAGACTTATCGCATCAATGGGCGCAAGTTCTACGCCACGGGGGCGATTTATGCCCAACGCATTCCTACCTCGGTGGTGGATGAAAACGGCGTACAGCAGCTGGCGTTCGTCCCTCGCAACAGCAAAGGGCTGACGGTGATCGACGATTGGAGCGGTTTCGGCCAGCGCACCACCGGCAGCGGCTCGGTGGTGTTCGAGGATGTCCAGGTCGCCGTCGAAGACATCGTGCCGTTCCAGAGCGCCTTCGAACGCCCGACCCCAGTGGGGCCGCTGGCACAGATTCTTCATGCTGCCATCGACACCGGCATCGCCCGCGCCGCCTATGAAGACACCTTGCATTTCGTGCGCAGCAAAACCCGGCCATGGATCGACGCCACCAGCGACGTCGCCACCGAAGACCCGCACAGCCTCAAGAGTTTCGGTCAACTGAGCGTGCGCCTGCACGCCGCCGAAGCCCTGCTGGAACGCGCCGGCGAGTTTCTCGACCGGGCCCAGGCCGAGACCAACGCCCAGACGGTTGCCGCCGCCTCGATTGCCGTAGCCGAAGCCCGGGCCATCAGCACTGAAATATCCCTGGCCGCCAGCAGCACTCTGTTCGAACTGGCCGGCAGCCAGGCGACCCTGGCCGAACATGGCCTCGATCGCCACTGGCGCAACGCCCGCGTGCACACCTTGCATGACCCGGTGCGCTGGAAGTACCACGCGGTGGGCAACTTCTACCTCAACGATGAAAAGCCGCCACTGCGGGGGACCCTCTGATGGCGTCCGACAAGAAAAAAATCCTGCTCAATGCGTTCAACATGAACTGCATCGGCCATATCAATCATGGCTTGTGGACCCATCCCCAGGACACGTCGACCCAATTCAATACGATCGAATACTGGACCGGCCTGGCGCAGTTGCTGGAGCGCGGACTGTTCGACGGGTTGTTCATCGCCGATATCGTCGGGGTCTACGACGTTTACCAACAATCAGTGGACGTCACCCTGAAAGAGTCGATCCAACTGCCGGTCAACGACCCGTTGCTGCTGGTTTCGGCGATGGCCGCCGTCACCCAAAACCTCGGGTTCGGCCTCACCGCCAACCTGACCTACGAACCGCCCTACCTGTTCGCCCGGCGCATGAGCACGCTCGACCATCTGAGTCGCGGCCGGGTTGGCTGGAACATCGTCACCGGCTACCTCGACAGCGCCGCCAAGGCCATGGGCCTGTCCGCTCAGGTGGAGCATGACCGTCGATATGACCAAGCCGACGAATACCTGCAAGTGCTCTACAAGCTCTGGGAAGGCAGCTGGGAAAACGACGCCGTGCTCAACGATCGCCAGCAGCGGATCTACGCGCAGCCAGAGAAAGTGCACAAGGTTCGGCACCAGGGCGAGTTCTACCAGGTCGAGGGTTATCACCTGTGCGAACCCTCACCCCAGCGCACACCGGTGCTGTTCCAGGCCGGCAGTTCGCAGCGCGGCCTGTTGTTCGCCGGGCGGCATGCCGAGTGCGTGTTCATCAGCGGCCAGAACAAACCGGCTACCAGGGCCCAGGTGGACAAAGTGCGCGCCAGCGCCGTGGAAGCCGGGCGCAACCCTGCGGACATCAAGGTGTTCATGGGCCTGAACGTGATCGTCGGCGCGACCGAGGCCGACGCTTGGGCCAAGCATGCCGAGTACCGCAGCTACGCCAGCGCCGAGGCCGGAGTGGCGCATTTTTCCGCGTCGACGGGCATCGATTTTTCCCAGTACGAGCTGGATGAACCGATTCAATACGTGAAGAGCAACGCCATCCAGTCCGCGACCAAGACCTTGCAGAACAACGATTGGACCCGACGCAAATTGCTGGAGCAACACGCCCTGGGCGGACGCTACATCACCGTGGTCGGCTCGCCCGGGCAGGTGGCCGATGAGCTGGAGTCTTGGATCGCCGAAACCGGCCTCGATGGCTTCAACCTGACCCGCATCGTGACGCCGCAAAGCTACGTGGATTTCATCGACCTGGTGATCCCTGAACTGCAGCGACGCGGTTCGTACAAGACCGAATACGAAAACGGCACCCTGCGCGAAAAGCTGTTCCGCGAGGGGGCACATTTGCCCGAACAACACGCTGGTTCGAACTATCGACCGGGACAGAGGGACGCTTCGCGGCCCAGCGGGAGCAAGCTCCCTCGCCACAAGAGCCTGTGACTCATCAATCAATGACTGGAATAACCGACATGACCCACCCACTCCTGACCCTGCCAGTCAAAGCCATGGCCCTGGCCCTCGGCCTGTTCAGCTCGGCATTGTTCGCAGCCGATGCGCCGCTGAAAATCGGCACCACCGCCGCGTTCGCCATTCCCCTGGAAGCGGCCGTCGAAGAAGCCGGCAAGCAAGGCCTGGAGGTCGAATTGGTGGAGTTCACCGATTGGATCGC
This sequence comes from Pseudomonas sp. Q12-87, assembly GCF_001269755.1. NCBI lineage: Bacteria > Pseudomonadati > Pseudomonadota > Gammaproteobacteria > Pseudomonadales > Pseudomonadaceae > Pseudomonas > Pseudomonas sp. Q12-87. The sequence goes on from NZ_LHVI01000036.1 coordinate 182,371, forward strand.
ACCCAACGTCAGCCTGGCCTCCGGCGATATCGACGTGAATTACTTCCAGCACATCCCGTTCCTGGAAAACGCCAAGGCCGCCGCCGGGTTCGACCTGGTGCCCTTCGCTCCGGGGATCATCAACAACGTCGGGCTCTATTCGAAAAAGTACAAAAGCTTCGATGAACTGCCCGAAGGCGCGAGCGTCGCCATTGCCAACGATCCGATCAACAGCGGGCGCGGTTTGCAGCTGCTGGCCAAGGCCGGGCTGATCAGTCTCAAGCCGGGGGTAGGCTATAAGGCCACCGAGGAGGACATCATCGCCAACCCCAAGCACATCAAGATCCTGCAAGTCGAAGCCGTGCAGCTGGTACGCGCCTATGAAGACGCCGATCTGGTGCAGGGCTATCCCGCCTACATTCGCCTGGCCAAGACCTTCGACGCTTCGTCCGCCCTGCTGTTCGACGGCCTGGATCACAAGGAATACGTCATTCAGTTTGTGATCCAGCCCAAGAGCAAAAACGACCCGCGGCTGATCAAATTCGTCGATATCTATCAACACTCGCCAGTCGTGCGCGCGGCACTGGACAAGACGCACGGCAAACTCTACCAGGCTGGCTGGGAAGGCTGACCATGAACGCCGTCAACGCTCGTCTCCGACATGAAGTGCCCACGCCCCAGAGTGCCGACCACACCGAACTGCACCCGGAACTGAACCGCGCCCATGTGCGCTTCATCGGCCTGGGCAAGACCTACGACGGTGCCCAGGGTCCGGTGGACGCGTTGCAAGGCATTGATCTGGCGATCCAGCGCGGCGAAGTGTTTGGCATCATCGGCCGTAGCGGCGCCGGCAAGTCATCGTTGATCCGCACCATCAACCGCCTGGAACAACCCACCAGCGGGCGGGTGCTGATCGACCAAGTGGACATCGGCGAGTTCGATGAAGACCGCCTGGTGGAACTGCGCCGACGCATCGGCATGATCTTCCAGCACTTCAACCTGATGTCGGCCAAGACCGTTTGGCAAAACGTCGAGCTGCCGCTGAAAGTGGCCGGCGTACCCAAGGAGCAGCGCCAGCGCAAAGTCCGCGAGCTGTTGGAGCTGGTGGGCTTGCAAGGCAAGCACAAGGCCTACCCGGCGCAGCTTTCGGGCGGCCAGAAGCAGCGGGTCGGGATTGCCCGGGCGCTGGTCCATGACCCGCAGATTCTGCTGTGCGACGAGGCCACCTCGGCCCTGGACCCGGAGACCACGCAATCGATCCTCGGCCTGTTGCGCGAGATCAACCAGCGGCTGGGCCTGACCATCGTCCTGATCACCCATGAAATGGCGGTGATCCGCGAGGTTTGCGATCGCGTGGTGGTGCTTGAGCAAGGGCGAGTCGTCGAGCAGGGTCCGGTCTGGGAAGTGTTTGGCAATCCGCAACATGAAGTCAGCCGGACACTGCTGGCCCCCTTGCAACACGCCTTGCCGCAAGAATTGCAAAACCGCTTGCAGGCCGAGCCCCCATCGGCGGATGCCGCCACCGTACTGCGCCTGCAATTCACCGGCATCGGGCGGGACGAACCGGACCTCGCGGCCTTGTTCGGCGCTCTCGGTGGACGGGTGCGGCTGCTGCACGGCGGCATCGAACGGATCCAGGGTCACGGGCTGGGGCAATTGCTACTGGCGGTGAGCGGCTCCTCATGGGGCGCCGAGGAATTGCGCCAGCGCGCGGGCAATTGGGCACAACGGGTGGAGGTGCTGGGCTATGTGGTTTGATCGTTTGTTGCAGGGTTTTATCGACACCTTCCTGATGGTCGGTGTGTCGTCGCTGATTGCGTTGCTGGCGGGTATTCCCCTGGCGGTGATCCTCGTCACCAGCGGCAAGGGCGGGATCTATGAAGCGCCCGCCTTGAACAAGGCGCTGGGTGCGTTCGTGAACCTGTTCCGCTCGATTCCCTTCCTGATTCTGATGGTGGCGTTGATTCCGTTCACGCGGCTGATCGTCGGCACCACTTATGGCGTTTGGGCGGCGGTGGTGCCGCTGACCATCGCCGCCACGCCGTTCTTCGCGCGCATCGCCGAAGTCAGCCTGCGGGAAGTCGACCACGGCCTGATCGAAGCCGCCCAAGCCATGGGCTGCCGCCGCTGGCATATCGTCTGGCATGTGCTGCTGCCCGAAGCACTGCCGGGCATCGTCGGCGGTTTCACCATCACCCTCGTGACCATGATCAACTCCTCGGCCATGGCCGGGGCAATCGGCGCCGGTGGCCTGGGGGACATCGCCTACCGTTATGGCTACCAGCGCTTCGACAGTCAAATCATGCTCACGGTGATCGTTTTGCTGGTGGCATTGGTGGCGGTGATTCAATTGGGTGGCGATCGCTTGGCCCGGGGATTGAACAAACGCTGACACGCTACCTGAGGGGGTGAGCTTGCTCGCGATTGGCGGCGAAGGGGCCTGGCTGCTTGCGGTATAGTCAGCTCACGCTCCCCACCCAAGCCAGCAACCATGAAGCACACCCCCGAAGACCTGAAAACCATCACTGCAACGACCCTGGACCATTACAACTCGGTCGCCGACAGCTTTCGCGAAGGCACCCGCGATCACGATGTCAGCCAGAACATCGATGCGCTGCTGAGGCATATCCAGGGCCAGGCACCGCTGCATATCCTCGATTTCGGCTGTGGTCCGGGGCGAGACCTGCGAACGTTCACCGGCATGGGCCATGTCGCGGTCGGCCTCGACGGTTCGCAAGAATTTGCACGGATGGCGCGCCAGGACAGCGGGTGCGAAGTGTGGCAGCAGGACTTTCTGCAACTCGACCTGCCATCGGAACGCTTCGACGGGATCTTCGCCAACGCCGTGCTGTTTCATATTCCGGTCCAGGAACTGCCACGGGTGCTCAAGCAATTGCACGCCACGCTCAAACCCGGTGGCGTGTTGTTCAGCTCCAACCCTCGCGGCACGAACCAGGAAGGCTGGAACGGCCAGCGTTTCGGCGCCTACCACGACCTCGCGGCCTGGCGCACGTTACTTGGCGACGCAGGCTTCGTGGAGCTGGAGCATTACTACCGACCGGCGGGGCTGCCGCGGGAGCAACAGCCGTGGTTGGCGAGTGTTTGGCGCAAGCCTTGAGGACAGGTCCGTCTGGACGGGATAAAGAGTGCCCCCGTGGCGAGGGAGCTTGCTCCCGCTCGGCGGCGCAGCCGTCGTAAAACCGGCTGACCCGGTCTGACTGGAAAATGCGTTATGCCCACTGGGGACTGCTTCGCAGCCCAGCGGGAGCAAGCTCCCTCGCCACAGAAAGTCGCGCTTGATCCCGGATGTTCAATTGGCTGTCGCTGGCTTTTCCAACCACTTCTGCGACAACTGCTCCAACCGCCCGTCCTCCTTGATACGCGCCAAGGCGTTGTCCAGGCTGGCCTTGAACGCCGGGTTGCCCTTCTGGAACGGAATCACCAGGCTCGGCGCCGGGCCGCGCTTTTCCTCCGGCTGGAAAGACTGCGCCATGACCAGCGGACGCTGCGAGTCATCCTTGTTCGCCAGCAGTTGTGCATCCGGATGACTGTAAGCAGCGCTGATGTCGAAACGTTCCGCCAGTTCGGGGGTCATTGCTATGTGGTTGATGGCAACGTCGTACTTGCCGCTTTCCACACCGCTCAGCAAATCCACGGCATCGGTGACCACAAAGTCGGGGCGCACATCGAGCTCTTCGGCCAACATCTGGCCCAGTTCCACTTCGAAGCCGATGAGCTTGCCGTCTTCCTTGAAGTTGAACGGGGCGGTATTGGCTTCAAGAGCAATGCGCAGCTCACCACGGTCATTGATGTCATCGATCAGTTCGGCATGAGCCAGGGGGCTCAGAAGGGGTAGCAGGCAAATCAGGCCAGGCAGGAAACGCATGGTCACTCCTTGGTATTTATACAAGCGGCGCTCGTTTCGGGCTCGCTTTGCTATGGTTATTGCAGGCTTCGACAACGATTGGTCATGAAGTTGTCATGACCCAGCGGATTTCGTGAAAAAACTGGAGAAAAAAATGAAAAGCTTTATGTCTCGTGCCGCGTTGGCCGGCTTGTTGCTGGGTACCTCGATGCTGGCGAGCGCCGCGACCCCGGCCCCCAAGGGCGCAGAGGTGTTCATCGTCTCCCCGGAAGACGGCGCCACCGTCGCTCAGGAATTCAAGGTCAAGTTCGGCGTCAAGAATATCGCCCTGGCTCCAGCGGGGGATGTAACCAAAAACACCGGACACCATCATTTGCTGATCGATGTCGACAAACTGCCTGTCGCAGGCGCGCCGATTCCAAACGACCCCAATCACATGCATTTCGGCAAGGCACAGACCCAGGCCACCATCAAACTTGCACCGGGCAAGCATACGTTGCAGTTGGAACTGGGCGACAGCGGCCATATGCCGTTCGATCCGCCGATCGTCTCCGAGAAGATCACCGTAACCGTGAAGTAACGGCCCAGCCTGAAAAAATGCAGTATCCCCTGTGGGAGCGAGCCTGCTCGCGATACCGGTCTGATCGACACGTAAATATTGGCTGTTACGCCGTTTTCGCGAGCAGGCTCGCTCCCACAGGGTTTCCAGGTTGTGTCAGATAAAAAAACGGGAGCCTTTCAAGGCTCCCGTTTTTTTATTACAAGCCTGGCCTGCTTAGAACAACACGCGGCAACGAATGGTGCCATTGATGTGTTGCAGCTTCTCTTGCGCCAGGTCCGAGTATTCGGCGTCGACGTCGATCACGACGTAGCCGACTTTCTCGTTGGTCTGCAGGAACTGACCGGAAATGTTGATGCCGTTTTCGGCGAAGACCTTGTTGATCTCGCTCATCACACCCGGGATGTTTTCGTGGATGTGCAGCAAGCGGTGCTTGCCTGGGTGTGCCGGCAAGGCCACTTCCGGGAAGTTCACGGACGATACCGACGTACCGTTGTCGCTGTACTTGACCAGCTTTTCCGCCACTTCCAGGCCGATGTTGGCCTGGGCTTCGGCAGTCGAGCCACCGATGTGCGGGGTCAGGATCACGTTATCCAGGCCACGCAGCGGGCTTTCGAAGATATCGTCGTTGGAGCGCGGCTCCACCGGGAATACGTCGATGGCCGCGCCGATCAAGTGCTTGTCCTTGATTGCGTCGGCCAGGGCGTCGAGCTTGACCACGGTGCCGCGCGCGGCGTTGATCAGGATCCCGCCCTTCTTGATGGCGCGGATTTCCTTCTCGCCGATCATCCACTGGGTAGCAGCAGTTTCCGGCACGTGCAGGGTCACGATGTCGGACATGCCGAGCAATTCGTGCAGGTTATTGACTTGGGTGGCGTTACCCAGGGGCAGTTTGGTCACGGTGTCATAAAAGAACACCTGCATGCCAAGGCCTTCGGCCAGCACCGACAACTGGGTACCAATCGAGCCATAGCCGACGATACCCAGCTTCTTGCCGCGGATTTCGAAGGAGTTGGCCGCGCTCTTGATCCAGCCGCCACGGTGGCAGGAAGCGTTTTTCTCAGGGATGCCACGCAGCAGCAGGATCGCTTCGGCCAGCACCAGTTCGGCAACGGAACGGGTGTTGGAGTACGGCGCGTTGAACACCGCGATACCGCGTTCGCGTGCTGCGTTGAGATCAACCTGGTTGGTGCCGATGCAGAAGCAGCCGACCGCGACCAGTTTCTTGGCGTGATCGAATATCTCTTCGGTCAGTTGAGTACGGGAGCGGATGCCGATGAAGTGAGCATCGGCGATCTTTTCCTTGAGCTGGGCTTCCGGCAGAGAACTGGTGATGTACTCGATGCTGGTGTAGCCCGCCGACTTGAGGACGTCGACAGCCGATTGGTGGACGCCTTCGAGAAGAAGGAACTTGATCTTGCTCTTATCGAGAGAAGTCTTGCTCATCTGCGTAAACCTGTGTCCCGGAGAAAAATGGCAGGGAATCGGACAGCGCATGCTGGCCCGACCGGCGTGACAGCCGTCGCCGCAGAACAGCCGTTGGGCACTACGCTGCGGGGTCGGTATGCTAGCATATGCCCCCCGCAAACACTCATTCCTGCGACGTGAAGCGTTCTCAGGATGACCATGAATTGTTCGAGAGTTCTGTCGATGACCAATCCTGCCCTGATAGATGAGCTGAAGACCCTGGTTGAGCCTGGCAAGGTCCTGACCGATGCCGACTCCCTGAATGCTTACGGCAAGGATTGGACCAAACATTTCGCCCCCGCGCCTACGGCCATCGTTTTTCCCAAGACCACCGAGCAGGTCCAGGCCATCGTGCGCTGGGCCAACGAGCACAAGGTCGCGCTGGTGCCATCGGGCGGGCGCACCGGCCTTTCGGCGGCAGCCGTGGCGGCCAATGGCGAAGTGGTCGTGTCATTCGACTACATGAACCAGATCCTCAATGTGAACCTCACCGACCGCACCGCCGTGTGCCAGCCAGGCGTGGTCACCGAGCAATTGCAGAACAAGGCTGAGGAACACGGCCTGTACTACCCGGTAGATTTTGCCTCGGCCGGCTCCAGTCAGATTGGCGGCAATATCGGCACCAATGCCGGCGGGATCAAGGTCATTCGCTACGGCATGACCCGCAACTGGGTCGCGGGGATGAAGGTCGTCACCGGCAAGGGCGACCTGCTGGAACTGAACAAGGACCTGATCAAGAACGCCACTGGCTACGACCTGCGACAGTTGTTCATCGGCGCCGAAGGTACCCTGGGTTTCGTGGTCGAGGCCACCATGCGCCTGGACCGCGCGCCGAAGAACCTCACCGCGATGGTGCTCGGCACAGCGGATTTCGACTCGATCATGCCGGTGCTGCATGCCTTCCAAGGCAAGCTGGACCTGACCGCCTTCGAATTTTTCTCCGACAAGGCCCTGGCCAAGGTGCTCGGCCGTGGCGACGTGCCGGCCCCGTTCGAAACCGACTGCCCGTTCTATGCCCTGCTGGAATTTGAAGCCACCACCGAAGAAGTCGCCAACCATGCGCTGGAGACCTTCGAGCATTGCGTCGAGCAAGGCTGGGTACTGGACGGCGTGATGAGCCAAAGCGAAACCCAACTGCAGAACCTGTGGAAACTGCGCGAGTACATCTCCGAAACGATTTCCCACTGGACGCCATACAAGAACGACATTTCAGTCACCGTTTCGAAAGTTCCGGCCTTCTTGCAAGAAATCGACGCAATCGTCGGCGAACATTACCCGGATTTCGAAATCGTCTGGTTTGGCCACATCGGCGATGGCAACCTGCACTTGAATATTCTCAAACCGGAAAACCTGAGCAAGGACGAGTTCTTCGCCAAGTGCGCGACCGTGAACAAATGGGTGTTCGAAACCGTCGAGAAGTACAACGGCTCGATTTCCGCAGAACACGGTGTAGGCATGACCAAGCGCGACTACTTGACCTATAGCCGCTCGCCGGTTGAGATCGAATACATGAAAGCCGTCAAAGCGGTATTCGACCCGAACGGCATCATGAACCCGGGCAAGATTTTCGCTGTTTGAATCAACGAACCAGGAGTTGGTTAATGAGCTATCAGCATCAGTATGTCGACGGTACCCGTATTCATTTCCCGGTAGGGAAAGTGGTGTGCATTGGGCGTAACTACGCCGAACATGCAAAGGAACTGGATAACCCGGTGCCCACCGAACCCTTGCTGTTCATCAAGCCGGGCAGCTGCGTGGTGCCGCTGGAAGGCGGTTTCAGCATTCCGACCGATCGCGGTGCGGTGCATTACGAAGCGGAAATCGCCGTGCTCATCGGCAAGCCGCTGTCGACCCGGCCGAGTGTCGAAGAAGTCCTGGACGCCATCTCCGGCTTCGCCCCGGCCCTGGACCTGACCTTGCGCGACAAGCAGGCCGAGTTGAAATCCAAGGGCCTGCCGTGGGAGATCGCCAAATCCTTCGACGGCGCGGCGGTGATTGCACCGTTCGTGTCGAGCGGCACCTTCGCCGACCTGACGGACATCCCCGTGCGCCTGACCATCAACGGCGAAGTGCGTCAGGATGGCAACAGCAGCCTGATGCTCAACCCTATCGTGCCGATGATCCAGCACATGGCTGGCTGCTTCTCGCTGCAAGCGGGCGATGTAATCCTCACCGGGACACCGGCAGGCGTCGGGCCGCTGAACGTGGGCGATGAACTGATCGTGGAACTGCCAGGGGCGAGCCGCTTCGAAAGCAGCGTTCGCTAATTCGGTTTAGTGATCTAAAGATCCTGTGGGAGCGGGCTTGCTCGCGAAGGCGGTATATCAGTCGTCATAGATGTTGAAACTGACGCCCCCTTCGCGAGCAACCCCGCTCCCACAGGTATCAAGCTTTCGGAGACCGAGGTTTTACCGTTTTTTTCACATGCCATCCGGATAATTCCGGGGATTGCGGCATCTGAGCCTGCCAATCCCCAGCTCGAATTCCCTGGAACGCGTCCCCGATGGCTAGAACCCAAGTACAGTCTTCCGCCAAATCCCCCCGCCGCTCACGTTTCGCCCTGCCCTGGTATGCCTGGTCGCTGCTGGCGGTGGCCGCTGCTTATGGCTTGGCGTTTGCGATGCATTGGGACGATCGAGGCCGGCTGTGGCTATCGGAGCACTTCCAGAGCCCTGCCCAGCGCCAGGAAAGCATCTGGCTTCCGGACTACCACGTCGTGATCGATGCCAAGCCGCTGCCGGGCATGGAGAAGGACGAAGCCTCCGATGTGACCTACAACCCGCAAACCAAGACCCTGTTCGCCGTAATGGGCAAGAACCCGTTTCTGGTGGAACTGACCCTGCAGGGCGACGTGCTGCGCAAGATGCCACTGGTGGGCTGGAGCAATCCGGAAGGCGTGACCTATATGGAAAACGGCCTGCTGGCCATTACCGACGAGCGCGATCACACCCTGTCGATCGTCCAGGTGGACGCCAATACCCGCGAGCTGAACGGCAAGGATTTCCCGAAATACGACCTCGGCCCATCGAAAAACCAGAACAAAGGCTTCGAAGCGATCGTCTGGGACCCACGCAACCAGCAACTGGTGCTGGGGGAAGAACGTCCACCGGCGCTGTTTACCTGGAAAAGCGACGGTAGCCAATTGCTCAAGGGCGACAAGCAGATCCACGTGAGCAATGAACTGGACCTGCGCAATCTATCGGCCCTGGCGATCGACCCTCGTACTGGCCACATGCTGGTGCTGTCGGCCGACTCCCACCTGCTGCTGGAGCTGGACGAAAAAGGCGAGCAGGTCAGCTTCATGACGCTGTTGGGCGGCTTCAACGGCCTGAAAAATACCATTCCCCGCGCCGAAGGCGTCACTATGGATGAGGCTGGAACCGTCTACGTGGTCAGCGAGCCGAATCTGTTCTATCGTCTCGAAAAACAACCCTGACGGCACTCGCTCTGTAAGACTATTCCTCTTTCGTTGTAGGGTGTGGCACACAGCCATTAAGCTTCAGTTCAGGCAGCCGTGATATTTCCGAGCACCTGTTCTCATCCGAGCCCACCCACATGCGTCGACTCGCCCGCCCCAAACCCTTGCTCCTGATGCTGCTGACCATCGCGCTCATCGCCATGATCGCAGTGGGGCAGTACCTGCGCCTGTTCGAGCGCGCCTGGTTCAACCTCAACACCGTGTTCAAACCCGCCAGCGAGCAGGCGATTGCATTGGACCAATACCGAGTCACAGTCGAGGCGCAGGTGATCGAAGGGCTGGACGATGACGTTTCCGCGCTGACGTTCGATCCAGTGCGCAAAAGCCTGTTCACCGTCACCAATCAAAATGCCGAACTGATCGAGTTATCCCTGGAGGGCAAGGTCCTGCGGCGCATCGCCCTGATCGGCTTCGGCGATCCGGAAGCAGTGGAATTCATCAGCGAAGACACCTACGTCGTCTCCGATGAGCGTCAGCAGCGGCTGATCAAGATTCACCTGGACGAGGACACTCAGTTCCTCGACGCGGCCGAGTCCGAGCAAATGAGCCTCGGGGTGCACATGAGCGGCAATAAAGGTTTCGAAGGGCTGGCTTACGATTCGGTGGGCAAGCGGCTGTTCGTGGCGAAGGAGCGCGACCCGATGCTGATCTATGAAGTGCACGGGTTTCCCCATCAGAATCCGGAAAAATCCTACTCGGTCCATGTGATCAACAACCCCAAGCGCGATGCCGGGCTGTTCGTGCGCGACCTTTCAAGCTTGCAATATGACGAGCGCAGCGGCCATTTGCTGGCGCTGTCTGACGAGTCACGGTTGATTATCGAGCTGGATATAAACGGTCGGCCAATAAGCACGCTTTCCTTGAGCAAAGGCCGCCAGGGCTTGCAGAAAACCGTGCCCCAGCCAGAAGGCCTCGCGATGGACGACGACGGCAACCTTTATCTGGTGAGCGAGCCGAATCTGTTCTATGTGTTCAAGAAGCCGTAGCCTGATTGAACAGAGGAAAAGATCCCGCGGTAAGCCCACCCGATCACTCAAGACCGACCTGAATCATTGTGGCGAGGGAGCTTGCTCCCGCTTGAGTGCGAAGCGCTCACCGCTTTTTTGGGGCCGCTTCGCGCCCCAGCGGGAGCAAGCTCCCTCGCCACAGTCACAACAGCGGATTCAAGCCGTGAGGGTCTTCACCCCTTCAGCAGTCCCCAGCAACAGCACATCCGCCGGACGCGCCGCGAACAGGCCATTGGTGACCACGCCGACGATGGCATTGATCTGGCTTTCCAGCTCCACCGGGTTGGTGATCTGCAGGTTGTGCACATCCAGGATGATATTGCCGTTATCAGTCAGTACGCCTTCGCGATACACCGGGTCGCCGCCCAGCTTCACCAACTGGCGAGCGACGTGGCTGCGAGCCATCGGGATGACTTCCACTGGCAGCGGGAACGCGCCGAGCACAGGCACCAACTTGCTGGCATCGGCGATGCAGATGAAGGTCTTGGCCACAGCCGCGACGATCTTTTCGCGCGTCAGGGCCGCGCCACCGCCCTTGATCAGGTTCAGGTGCGCATCGCTTTCGTCGGCGCCGTCGATGTAGAACTCCAGGTCACTCACGGTGTTGAGCTCGTACACCGGAATGCCATGACCCTTCAGGCGTGCGGCGGTGGCTTCGGAGCTGGCGACCGCGCCGTCGAACGCGCCCTTGTGCCGAGCCAATGCGTCGATGAAGCAGTTCGCCGTCGAGCCGGTGCCGACCCCGACGATGCTCTTGTCATCCAGCTTCGGGAGGATGAGGTCGACGGCGGCCTGGGCCACGGCCTGTTTGAGTTGATCCTGGGTCATGCGAGCTCCGAAAGCGGGCAGGGAGTAAAGAGGGCCGCGAGTATAACCCAACAAAACCTTGGGATTCGTGTGGTCGCCCAGCCAAAAGCCGGGTTAGACTCCTTGACCCTGCCCAACCCGCTCAGTGATGCTTTCCGATGCTTGAACAGTACGTCAAAAAGATCCTCACCTCGCGCGTTTACGACGTTGCCGTAGAAACCCCGCTGCAGACTGCTCGCCAGCTTTCCGAGCGACTGGGCAACACCATTTGGCTCAAGCGCGAAGACTTGCAGCCGGTGTTCTCGTTCAAGATTCGCGGGGCCTACAACAAGCTGACCCAGCTCAGCGACGAAGAGCGCGCGCGCGGCGTGGTCACGGCTTCGGCGGGCAATCATGCCCAGGGCCTGGCCCTGGCGGCCAAGGTGCTGGGCGTGAAAGCCACCATCGTGATGCCCAAGACCACCCCGGAAATCAAGGTCGAAGGGGTGCGTTCCCGTGGCGGCAAAGTAGTGCTGCATGGCGACTCGTTTCCCGAGGCCCTGGCCTATTCGCTGAAGCTGGTCGACGAAAAGGGCTACGTCTACATTCACCCCTATGACGATCCGCACACCATTGCCGGGCAGGGCACGGTGGCGATGGAAATCCTGCGCCAGCACCCGGGGCCACTGGATGCGATCTTCGTCCCGGTGGGCGGTGGCGGGCTGATCGCCGGGATCGCCGCCTACGTCAAATACCTGCGGCCAGACATCAAGGTCATCGGCGTCGAGCCGGACGACTCCAATTGCCTGCAAGCCGCCATGGCTGCCGGCGAGCGCGTGGTATTGCCGACGGTGGGGCTGTTTGCCGACGGTGTCGCCGTGGCGCAGATCGGTGAGCACACCTTCGATATCTGCAAGCACTACGTCGATGAAGTGATCACCGTCAGCACCGACGAAATCTGCGCAGCCATCAAGGACATCTACGACGATACCCGCTCGATCACCGAACCTGCCGGCGCCCTGGGCGTGGCCGGGATCAAGAAATACGTCGAGTCGCGAGGCGTCAGCGGCCAGACGCTGGTGGCGATCGACTCCGGCGCCAACGTCAACTTCGACCGCTTGCGCCACGTCGCCGAACGCGCCGAACTGGGTGAGGGCCGCGAAGCGATCATCGCCGTGACCATTCCGGAAAAGCCAGGCAGCTTCAAGGCGTTCTGCGAAGCCGTCGGCAAGCGCCAGATCACCGAATTCAACTATCGCTACAACACCGGCAGTGAAGCGCACATCTTCGTGGGCGTGCAGACACACCCGGAAAACGACCCGCGCAGTGCGCTGATCGCCAGCCTGACCGCGCAAGGCTTCCCGGTGCTGGACCTGACCGACAATGAACTGGCCAAGCTGCATATCCGTCACATGGTGGGTGGGCATGCGGCTCACGTCATCGACGAAGTTGTGCTGCGCTTCGAATTCCCGGAGCGCCCGGGCGCACTGTTCAATTTCCTCAATAAGCTGGGGGGGCGCTGGAACATTTCGATGTTCCACTACCGCAACCATGGCGCGGCGGATGGCCGTGTGGTCGCTGGGCTGCAAGTGCCGCACGACGAACGCCACCTGGTGCCGGCCGCCCTCGAAGAGATCGGCTACCCGTACTGGGATGAAAGCGATAACCCGGCGTATCAGTTGTTCCTGGGGTGAATCCCGCAATTGCGACTCTTTGGACTGGGGACTGGGTGGACCTGTGGTGAGGGAGCTTGCTCCCGCTTGAGTGCGAAGCGCTCACCGCTTCTGTTGGGGCCGCTTCGCGACCCAGCGGGAGCAAGCTCCCTCGCCACAGAGGTCTAAGCTGCTGAACAAGTCATAAGGAAATCGAACGATGGAAACGTTGACCGCGCTGAAAATTGCTCACGTTGTGGCCACGGTGTTGTTGCTGGCGGGCGCCCTCGGGCTGGCCATTTGGGTCTGGCGCACGCGCCGCAACGGCGACGCCACGGCGCCGGCGCGCACGCTGCAACGTCCTCGGCTGTTCATCTGGCTGGTGATGATCCTGGCACTGGCGAGCCTGCCATTTACCGGCTGGTGGATGGTGCATCAGGTCGGCTGGCCTTTGGGCCAGACTTGGTTGCTGGCTTCCAGTGTGCTCTACACCGTGGCGGCGCTGGCTGGGTTCTGGCTATTGGTGCGGTTGAACAAACTGCGCCAGCTGTCGGCGGCGGGCAGTGGCAAATTCACCTTGGCTTTGGCGCTCTTCAGCGTTGTCTGCTTTATCGCCATTGCGGGATTGATGGGGGCCAAGCCGGTTTAAGGCTTTAGGCCGTGTCGCCCCTTTCGCGAGCAGGCTCGCTCCCACAGGGATTTGCGTCGCTCACAAAATCCTTGTGGGAGCGGGCTTGCTCGCGAAAGCGATTTCAGCCACGCAGACTGATCACCGGCCAGCCCCGCTTCTCGGCCTCAGCCCGAAGATTCGGATCCGGGTCCACCGCCACTGGGTGCGTCACCACCTCCAACAGCGACAGATCATTCATCGAATCGCTATAAAAATAGCTGCCGTCGAGCGAATGCCCGGTTTCTTCCAGCCAACGGTTCAGCCGGGTCACCTTGCCCTCGCGAAAGCACGGGATATCGGTGCTGCGCCCGCTGTAGCGACCGTCGATCATTTCGCATTCGGTAGCGATCAGGGTCTCGACCCCCAAGCGCTCGGCAATCGGCGCGGTGACGAAGCGGTTGGTGGCGGTGATGATCACCAGTTTGTCGCCAGCGTCACGGTGCTTTTTCAGCAGCTCGATAGCCTGGGGCAACACGATGGGCTCGATGCAGTCACGCATGTAGTCCTGGTGCCACTGTGCCAGCACCTCCATTTCGGTACGGCCAAGTATTTCCAGGCAAAAATTCAAGTACTCGGCGTTGTCGAGCTTGCCGGCCAGGTAGTCCTGGTAGAACTCGTCGTTGCGCGCCTTGTACGTGACGGCATCGAGAAAGCCGCGTTCGCACAGGTAATCGCCCCAGGCGTGATCACTGTCGCCCCCCAGCAAGGTGTTGTCCAAGTCGAATAAAGCCAGCCGCATTGCAGTTACTCGCTGAAAAATCTTGAGAAAGGCGTCCAGAATACGGACTTTTCACAAGAGTGCACATAAGGTGGTGGCCTGCGAGGTTAGTTCATTGCTGCCTTCACAACCTTTGTGGAACAATGCGGCGACATGCGTTTGCGAGGTTGTTGCCGTGATCGATCCCGATGGTTTCCGTCCCAATGTGGGGATCATTCTTACGAATGATGCTGGGCAGGTGCTATGGGCTCGCCGTATCAATCAAGACGCCTGGCAGTTTCCCCAGGGCGGGATCAACCCCCAGGAGACGCCGGAAGAGGCCTTGTACCGCGAGTTGAACGAAGAAGTGGGGCTTGAGCGAGAAGATGTCGAAATACTCGCCTGTACCCGAGGCTGGTTGCGCTATCGTTTGCCGCAACGCCTGGTCAGGACGCACAGCCAACCGCTGTGCATCGGCCAAAAGCAGAAATGGTTTCTCCTGCGCCTGATCTCCAACGAGCAGCGGGTGCGGATGGATTTGACCGGTAAACCGGAGTTCGATGGCTGGCGCTGGGTCAGCTATTGGTATCCGTTGGGCCAGGTGGTGACATTCAAGCGCGAGGTGTATCGACGCGCCCTAAAAGAGCTTGCCCCGCGCCTGCTGACGCGCGACTGACGACGGAGTTCGACCCCGAGCCATGCTCAATACGCTGCGCAAGATCGTCCAGGAAGTTAACTCCGCCAAGGATCTCAAGGCGGCGTTGGGGATTATTGTGTTGCGCGTCAAAGAGGCCATGGGCAGCCAGGTCTGCTCGGTCTACCTGCTGGACCCCGAGACCAACCGTTTTGTGCTGATGGCTACCGAGGGCTTGAACAAGCGCTCGATCGGCAAGGTCAGCATGGCGCCCAATGAAGGTCTGGTCGGCCTGGTCGGCACGCGCGAAGAACCCCTGAACCTCGAAAATGCCGCGGATCACCCGCGCTACCGTTACTTCGCCGAAACGGGCGAAGAGCGCTACGCGTCGTTCCTCGGCGCGCCAATCATCCACCACCGGCGCGTCGTCGGCGTGTTGGTCATCCAGCAAAAAGAACGCCGCCAGTTCGACGAAGGTGAAGAAGCCTTCCTCGTGACCATGAGCGCGCAATTGGCCGGGGTTATCGCCCACGCCGAAGCCACCGGCTCGATCAGCGGCCTGGGTCGCCAGGGCAAGGGCATCCAGGAAGCCAAGTTCGTCGGCGTACCGGGGTCACCGGGCGCGGCGGTAGGCACGGCGGTGGTCATGTTGCCACCGGCCGACCTCGATGTGGTGCCGGACAAGACCATCAGCGACATCAATGCCGAACTGGGGCTGTTCAAGACTGCCATCGAAGGCGTGCGCGCCGACATGCGCGCCCTGTCGGCCAAGCTGGCAACGCAGCTGCGCCCAGAAGAGCGGGCGCTGTTCGACGTCTACCTGATGATGCTTGACGATGCCTCCCTGGGCAGCGAAGTGACCACCATCATCAAGACCGGCCAGTGGGCCCAGGGTGCCTTGCGCCAAGTGGTGACTGATCACGTCAATCGTTTCGAACTGATGGACGACGCCTACCTGCGTGAGCGCGCCTCCGACGTCAAGGACCTCGGTCGGCGCTTGCTGGCCTACCTGCAGCAGGAACGCCAGCAGACCCTGGTCTACCCGGACAACACCATCCTGGTCAGTGAAGAACTGACCCCGGCCATGCTCGGCGAAGTGCCTGAAGGCAAGCTGGCGGGATTGGTTTCGGTACTGGGCTCGGGCAACTCCCACGTGGCGATCCTGGCCCGGGCCATGGGCATCCCGACGGTGATGGGCCTGGTGGACCTGCCGTATTCCAAGGTCGACGGCATCCAGATGATCGTCGATGGCTATCACGGCGAGGTCTACACCAACCCCAGCGACGTGCTGCGCAAGCAGTTCGCCGATGTGGTGGAGGAAGAAAAGCAACTGTCCCTGGGCCTGGACGCGTTGCGAGATTTGCCTTGCGTGACGCTCGATGGCCACCGCATGCCGCTGTGGGTCAACACCGGCCTGCTGGCCGACGTGGCACGGGCGCAGAAGCGCGGTGCGGAAGGCGTCGGCCTATACCGCACCGAAGTGCCGTTCATGATCAACCAGCGCTTCCCCAGCGAAAAGGAACAGTTGGCGATCTACCGCGAACAACTGGCCGCGTTCCACCCGCAACCGGTGACCATGCGCAGCCTGGACATCGGCGGCGACAAATCCCTGTCTTACTTCCCGATCAAGGAAGACAACCCGTTCCTCGGCTGGCGCGGGATTCGCGTGACCCTCGACCACCCGGAAATCTTCCTGGTCCAGGCCCGCGCCATGCTCAAGGCCAGCGAAGGCCTGAACAACCTGCGCATCCTGTTGCCGATGATTTCCGGCACCCATGAGCTGGAAGAAGCCCTGCACCTGATCCACCGGGCCTGGGGTGAAGTGCGCGACGAAGGCACCGATGTGCCGATGCCGCCGATCGGCGTGATGATCGAGATCCCTGCAGCGGTGTACCAGACCAAGGAGCTGGCACGGCAGGTGGATTTCCTGTCGGTGGGCTCCAACGACCTGACCCAGTACCTGTTGGCCGTGGATCGCAACAACCCGCGGGTGGCCGACCTGTACGACTACCTGCATCCGGCTGTGCTGCAAGCCCTGCAGAACGTGGTGCGCGACGCCCATGCCGAAGGCAAGCCGGTGAGCATCTGCGGTGAAATGGCCGGTGACCCGGCAGCGGCGGTGCTGCTGATGGCGATGGGTTTCGACAGCCTGTCGATGAACGCCACCAACTTGCCGAAAGTGAAGTGGATGCTGCGCCAGATCAACCTCAGCAAGGCCCAGGAATTGCTGGCGGAAGTGATGACCATCGACAATCCGCAGGTGATCCACAGCTCCTTGCAACTGGCGCTGAAAAATCTCGGGTTGGCGCGGATGATCAACCCGGCTTCGAACAAAACCCTCTGAAGAGCACCCTGTGGCGAGGGAGCTTGCTCCCGCTGGAGTGCAAAGCACTCCCGATTGCGGTTATATCGTTAAGGCCAGTGTCAGCAAAATTGCGACTGCTTCGCAGCCGAGCGGGAGCAAGCTCCCTCGCCACAGGTCATTGCTGCCCTTCAGACTTTTAGTTCAACCTCCCCCAAATGCCCCCCATGGGGCCCGAAGCTGCGCTCGACCAGGTGCCGCGTCCCATCGGCATGGACGATCAGCGCCGTGCTCGCCCGCGTCCCGTAGGCGGGGCTGGCAATGAACACACTCGACAACAGCGTCTCGGTCGCCAGGCCCACGCCCGTGTCTGGCAGCTCGGCCACCGGGGCGGGTTGCGGGTCGTTCAGCAGGGCCAACAGCGCCTCTGGCTGCGGTTCGTCCAGCACCTCGACCAGCGCCGCCCGGGCCTTGAGCAATTTGGGCCAGGGCGTGTTCAGTCCGGCGTTAGACAGGCCATAGACTCCTTCGGCCAACTGCTGCGGCCGGGTATCGCGAGCGTTGAAGTGCCACAGCTGCGTGCCGTCGCCAAGCAGCAGATTGAACCCGCCAAATTCGCCAGCCCGAGGCACCACTTCGCTGAGATACTCGGCAATGGGCAGGTTGCCGCTCAGAAAGCGCGCCACCAGCTCACCGCGCGACTTGAATGCCGGCAACTGGCCAGGGTCACGGATGTTGGTCAGCGCCGCAAAGCGACCGTCGGCGCCAACGCCCAGCCAAGTGCCGCCGGCCTCGAGATCGCGGCCGGCGTGGACGTGAGGCGCATCAGGCCATTGGGCCAGTGGCGAGGTCGGGCGCGCGTAGAACTCGTCGCGGTTGGCCGCCACGATCAGCGGCTGGGCGTGGCCAGGCCGCCAGGCAAATACGATCAGGCACATCAGGTCGTCCCGTTAACAATGCCAATCCGTTGAAAGGATAGAGCCAGACACACAGCTTTTGTGACGAGGGCGCTTGCTCCCGCTGGAGCTACGAAGTAGACCCAAAATCCAGAGGCCAGTTAGTTCAGACAATTGATCTGGACTTTATTGGGAGGGCTTCGCCCTCCAGCGGGAGCAAGCTCCCTCGCCACAACAGCAATTCGCCATCCAATATATCCAGGGTCCTCAGGCCACTCTACCCACACATCGCCCCCACATCCATCGCCTTCAGTGGAGCGCGGGACCCAGGATCCGGTACCATGCCGCTCTTGTTTCGGGGATGGCTGGGGAGACGCTGGTGGAATTTGTGCTCTATCTGCTGCTCGGCGCCTGTGCCGGCGTGCTGGCCGGGCTGTTCGGCGTGGGTGGCGGGATGATCATCGTCCCGGTGCTGGTGTTCAGTTTCACCTTGCAGGGTTTCGACCCTCAGGTGTTGACGCACCTGGCCGTCGGCACGTCCCTGGCGTCGATCATCTTCACGTCAGTCAACGCCGTGCGCGAGCATCAGCGCAAAGGCGCGGTGCGCTGGCCAATTTTTGCCTGGATGACCGTCGGGATCCTGATCGGTGCAGGTTTTGGCGCGATCACCGCCGAAGCGATTTCCGGCCCGCTCCTGCAAAAGATCATCGGCGTGTTCGCCATGATCGTCGCCGCGCAACTGGCCCTGGATTTCAAGCCCAAGGCCAGTCGCACGGTACCGGGAAAGGTCGGGCTGTCCCTGGCCGGCATCGTGATCGGCTGGGCTTCGGCGATTTTCGGCATTGGCGGCGGTTCGCTGACCGTGCCGTTCCTGACCTGGCGCAGCGTGCCGATGCAGCAGGCAGTGGCGACCTCGTCGGCCTGCGGTTTGCCGATTGCCCTGGCCAGCGCGTTGAGTTTCATGATTCTAGGCTGGCACGATCCGCTGTTGCCGGCTCATAGTCTCGGTTTTGTGTATTTGCCGGCGTTGCTGGGCATCGCCCTGACCAGCATGGTCTTCGCCCGCTTCGGCGCGCGACTGGCCCATCGCTTGTCGCCGCGCTTGCTCAAACGGCTGTTCGCCGCTTTGCTGTTCTGCGTGGGACTGACTTTCCTGTTCTGACGCAATCCTGGCTTAATCCCGAGGTGGCAGCGTCGCCCGGGTATTTTTGACGTTTACGAGGAATATCAATGCTGCCTTACCCGCAGATCGATCCGGTGGCCCTGGCCATCGGCCCGCTGAAAATCCACTGGTACGGCCTGATGTACCTGATCGGCATCGGTGGCGCCTGGCTGCTGGCGTCGCGCCGACTCAACCGTTTCGATCCGACCTGGAACAAGGAAAAGCTCTCGGACCTGGTGTTCTGGCTGTCCATGGGTGTGATCGTCGGCGGACGCTTGGGGTATGTCTTGTTCTACGACCTGAGCGCCTACCTGGCCAACCCGACACTGATCTTCGAGGTCTGGAAAGGCGGCATGTCGTTCCACGGCGGGTTCATCGGCGTGATGCTGGCGGCGTTGTGGTTCGGCAAGCGCAACAACAAGTCCTTTTTCGAACTGATGGACTTCGTCGCGCCGATGGTGCCGATCGGCCTGGGTGCCGGGCGCATTGGCAACTTTATCAACGCCGAGTTGTGGGGCAAGCCGACCGATGTGCCGTGGGCAATGATCTTCCCACCGTTCAGCGATCCGGCGCAGTTGCCGCGCCACCCGTCGCAGCTGTACCAGTTTGCCCTTGAAGGCGTGGCATTGTTCCTGATTCTGTGGCTGTTCTCGCGCAAGCCGCGGCCGACCATGGCGGTGTCGGGCATGTTCGCCCTGTTCTACGGGATCTTCCGCTTCATCGTCGAGTTCGTCCGGGTACCGGACGCCCAGCTCGGCTATCTGGCGTGGAACTGGCTGACCATGGGCCAACTGCTGTGCCTGCCGATGATCATCGGTGGCCTGGCGCTGATCTGGCTGGCTTATCATCGTGCGCCGGCTGCGGCGGCCAAGGTTTAAAAATTCGAATCCCGGGGCGCCGGCCTCGGGTTCAAGGACACAGGTAATCCATGAAGCAATATCTCGATCTGGTGGCCCACGTCATCAAGAACGGCACCAAGCAAGCCAACCGCACCGGTGTAAACACCATCAGCTTCCCTGGCGCCATGCTGCGCTATGACTTGAAGGATGGTTTCCCGGCCATCACTACCCGCAAAATGGCCTTCAAATCGGCCATCGGCGAGATGTGCGGCTTCCTCCGCGGGATTAACAATGCCGCCGAATTCCGTGCCTTGGGCTGCAAGGTCTGGGACCAGAACGCCAACGAAAACGCCCAATGGCTGGCCAACCCGTTCCGCCAGGGCGACGATGACCTGGGCGAAATCTACGGCGTGCAGTGGCGCAAGTGGCCGGCCTACAAGCAGATCCCGCTGAGCAATCCGGCAGCCATCGAACAGACCCTGGCCCAGGGCTACCGCCAGATCGCCGAAGGCGAAGAGAACGGACAGGCTTACGTGGTGCTGTACAAGGCCATTGACCAGGTTCGCCAGTGCGTCGACACCATCATCAAGGACCCTGGCAGCCGTCGCATTCTGTTCCATGGCTGGAACTGCGCCCAGCTCGATGAAATGGCCTTGCCGCCGTGCCATTTGCTCTATCAGTTCCACCCGAATGTCGAGACCAAGGAAATTTCCCTGACCCTCTACATCCGTTCCAACGACCTGGGCCTGGGCACGCCGTTCAACCTCACCGAAGGCGCCGCGCTGCTGAGCCTGATCGGTCGCCTGACCGGCTACACGCCGCGCTGGTTTACCTATTTCATCGGTGATGCCCACGTCTACGAAAACCACCTGGACATGCTCAACGAACAGCTCACGCGCGAGCCGTTCCCGATGCCGAAACTGGTGATTTCCGAGCGTGTGCCGGCGTTTGCCAAGACCGGCGTGTACCAGCCGGAGTGGCTGGAATTGGTCGAACCGAGCGACTTCTCCCTCGAAGGCTACCAACACCACGCGCCGATGACCGCGCCGATGGCGGTCTAACCAACACCACCTCTCTGCTGTGGAAGTGGGCTTGTGTGGGAGCGGGCTTGCTCGCGAATGCGGTGTGTCAATTGGCAAATATGCAATCTGACACACCGCATTCGCGAGCAAGCCCGCTCCCACATTGGATTTCCTGGGGGTTCAAGGCACTCAATGCCCATGACTCCTCCCCACATGTGAATGCTCCACCTCCGGCGCCACCGCCCCGCTGATCTCCAACCGCTGCAAGATTCCGCATTGCTCCAGGTCCGGGCCTTCGCCGCAGCGATGGCGCAGGTCGATCAGTTGCGTTTGCAAGGCCAACAGGCCGTCGATGCGAGCCTTGACGTGGAGGATGTGTTCGTCGATCAGCGCGTTGACGTTTTCACACTGGTCCTGGGGGCTGTCGCGCAGGGCCAGGAGGCTGCGGATTTCCTCCAGGGTCATGTCCAAGGTGCGACAGTTGCGGATGAACGTCAGCCGTTCAGCATGGGCCTGGGTGTAGACGCGGTAATTGCCGTCGCTGCGGGCCGGTTCCGGCAGCAAGCCTTCACGCTCGTAATAGCGGATGGTTTCGACCTGGCAGTCGGTGATCTTTGCCAGTTCTCCGATCTTCATCGCGTTGCCTCCCCAAATAGGTGCTTGACCCTATAGTGGCTACAGGGTCTTTACTGTGCAACAGGCACTTTTCACGGACGTCACCCGATGAGCGATTCCATTCACACCCACAAACCCGATCATGGCCATGACCACGGCCATTCCTGCTGCTCCTCGAAAGCCGCACCGTCGGTGGTCAACCTCGGCAACGCCCCGACGGACGGCGGGCGGCTGAGCAGTTTTCGCATCGAGGCCATGGACTGCCCCACCGAGCAGACGCTGATCCAGAACAAACTCGGCAAGCTCAAGGGCGTGCAGCAGCTGGAATTCAACCTGATCAACCGCGTGCTCGGCGTGACCCATGACCTGCCCAGTGACGCGCCGATCATCGCCGCGATTCAATCCCTGGGCATGCAGGCCGAGCCGTTGACGCCGGGCCAAGACAAACAAACCCACACCCCACCCGCCCCGGCCAAGCCGTGGTGGCCGTTGGCGCTGTCCGGGGTCACCGCCCTGGGCGCCGAGGTGATCCACTTCACCAACGCCGCGCCTAACTGGGTGGTCGCGCTGGTGGCACTGGTGTCGATCCTCAGCGGCGGCCTCGGTACGTACAAGAAGGGCTGGATTGCCCTGAAAAACCGCAACCTGAACATCAACGCCCTGATGAGCATCGCCGTGACCGGCGCCGTGCTGATCGGGCAGTGGCCGGAAGCGGCGATGGTGATGTTCCTGTTCACCGTGGCCGAGTTAATCGAAGCCAAATCCCTGGACCGGGCGCGTAACGCCATCGGCGGCTTGATGCAAATGGCTCCTGAACAAGCCACCGTGCAACAGGCCGATGGCACCTGGCTGGAACAGGAGGTCAAGGCCATTGCCCTCGGTGCGCGGGTGCGGGTGCGTCCTGGCGAGCGCGTGGGTCTGGACGGTGACGTGGTCGCCGGCCGTTCGACCATCGACCAGGCACCGATCACCGGCGAGAGCCTGCCGGTGGAGAAAACCGTAGGCGACAAGGTGTTTGCCGGCACCATCAACCAGGCCGGCGAGTTGGAATACACCGTGACTGCGGCCTCCGACCACTCCACCCTGGCGCGGATCATCCACGCCGTGGAGCAAGCCCAGGGCGCACGCGCGCCGACCCAGCGCTTCGTCGATCAGTTCTCGAAAATCTACACCCCGGCGGTGTTCGTCCTGGCCTTGGCCGTGGCTGTCCTCCCACCGCTGTTCATGGGCGCGGCGTGGTTCGACTGGATCTATCGGGCGCTGGTGCTGCTGGTGGTGGCCTGCCCTTGCGCGTTGGTCATTTCCACGCCGGTGACCATCGTCAGCGGCCTCGCCGCAGCGGCGCGCAGAGGCATCCTGGTGAAGGGCGGCGTCTACCTCGAAGGCGGCTACAAGCTCGACTACCTGGCCCTGGACAAGACCGGCACGATCACCCACGGCAAGCCCGTGCAAACCGACTACGTGGCGCTGGACCCGACGGTAGAAAGCACCGCTCCGGTCCTCGCCGCCAGCCTCGCCGCCCGCTCCGACCACCCAGTATCCCGGGCCATTGCCCTGGCCGCTGTGGATAAGCAATCGGCAGCGCTGGCTGTGGATAACTTCGAGGCCCTGGCGGGACGCGGAGTACGCGGCAACATCAACGGCCAGACCTATCACCTGGGCAATCATCGCCTGGTGGAAGATTTGGGCCTGTGCTCTCCCGAGCTGGAAGAAAAACTCTTCGCATTGGAAAAACAAGGCAAGTCCGTGGTGCTGCTGCTCGACGGCAGCGGTCCCCTGGCGCTGTTCGCCGTGGCCGACACCGTGAAGGACTCCAGCCGCGAAGCCATCCGGCAGCTGCATGAGCTGGGGATCAAGACCCTGATGCTGACCGGCGACAACGCCCACACCGCTGAAGCGATTGCCACGCAAGTGGGCATCGATCAGGCCCGGGGCGACCTGTTGCCGGAAGATAAGCTGCAAGCCATCGAAACGCTGTACGCCCAGGGACACCGCGTCGGCATGGTGGGGGACGGCATCAACGACGCCCCGGCCCTGGCTCGCTCGGAAATCGGCTTCGCCATGGCGGCAGCCGGGACCGATACGGCCATTGAAACGGCCGATGTCGCCTTGATGGACGATGATCTGCGCAAGATTCCGGCGTTTATTCGCCTGTCTCGCCAGACCTCAAGCATCCTCAAGCAAAACATCGCCTTGGCGCTGGTCATCAAGGCGATCTTCCTTGGGGTGACCTTTGCCGGGTTCGCGACCATGTGGATGGCGGTGTTTGCCGACATGGGGGTGAGTTTGCTGGTGGTGTTCAATGGGTTGCTGTTGTTGCGTAAATAAGAGCGCTGGCGCTGATTTTTCGACCCAGCACATCACACTTTGTGGCGAGGGGATTTATCCCCGCTGGGCTGCGCAGCAGCCCCCAAAGGCAGCCACCCCGGTATGTCAGGTTGATTGGGGTTGTCCTCTAAGGGGGCTGCTGCGCAGCCCAGCGGGGATAAATCCCCTCGCCACAGGTTAACTCGCCTGACCACAAGGTTTGCCCATGTTTCAATCACGCTTGGGCTCACGAATCTTGTACCAGGCCACATACAACGCCGGCAGGAATAGCAGCGTCAGCAGCGTGGCGATGATGATCCCGCCGATCATCGCGTAGGCCATCGGCCCC
This sequence comes from Pseudomonas sp. Q12-87, assembly GCF_001269755.1. Classification (NCBI taxonomy): domain Bacteria; kingdom Pseudomonadati; phylum Pseudomonadota; class Gammaproteobacteria; order Pseudomonadales; family Pseudomonadaceae; genus Pseudomonas; species Pseudomonas sp. Q12-87. Next base: position 206,657 of record NZ_LHVI01000036.1, read on the forward strand.
CAGAACACTTCCCGCGCAATCGGGATCATCCCCAGGCTCGCCGCAGCGGCGGTGAGCAGGATCGGCCGGCGCCGGTGCTGGGTAGCTTCCACCACGGCATCCCAGGGCTCGTAGCCGTCCCGTTCATATTCATCGATCTGGGTCACCAGGATCACCGAGTTGCGGATGATGATGCCGATCAACGCGAGAATCCCAAGGATCGCCACGAAGCCCATGGGCGTGCCCGTCGGCACCAGCGCCAGCACCACGCCGATCAGCCCGAGGGGCGCGACGCTGGCCACCAGGAACAGTTTCTGCACGCTGTGCAGCTGGATCATCAGGAAGGTCGCCATCAGGAACAGCATCAGCGGCACCACGCTGGCGATAGGTCCCTGGGCCTTGCTGCTCTCCTCCACCGTACCGCCAGTAGCGACTTTGTAGCCCACCGGCAGGCCAGCGGCGAACTTGTCGATCTCCGGCTGCAGTTGCTTCACCAGGTCTGTGGGCTGGATCTCATCGCGCACGGCGGCCTTGATTGTGATGGTCGGCTTGCGGTCGCGACGCCATACCAGCGGCTGCTCCAGTTCATAACCCACCGTGGCGAACGCCAGCAGTGGAATCGAGGTACCACTCGGCGTGACGATTTGCAGGTTCTGCAGGGTTTCCGGCGAATCGCGCTCGGCATCTTCAGCACGGCCGACCACATCGATCAGGTAAATATCGTCGTTGACCTGGGTCACCGGCGAGCCGCTGACGATGCTGTTCATCAGCTTGGCCACGTCATCCGAAGACAACCCCAATTGCCGCGCTTTGTCCTGGGCGATGTCGATGCGCAGGACCTTGCCCGGCTCGTTCCAGTCGTAAATGATTTCGCCGATGTGCGAGTTCTTGTCCAGCTCGGTGGCCAGCTCGATGGCGTGCTTGCGCACCTGGTCGACGTCCTTGCCGCTGACCCGGTACTGGATCGGCCGGCCTACCGGCGGCCCCATTTCCAGGGCCTGTACGTAGCTGCCAATGCCGACGAAGTCCTCGCGCAGACGCTTTTGCAGACGTTCAGTGAGGGCCGTGCGCGACTCCAAGCCCTTGCTGACGATCACCAGTTGCGCGTAGTACGGGTTCTGCAGTTGTTGGTCCAGCGGCAGATAGAAACGAATCGCCCCTTCGCCGATGTAGGTGCTCCAGCGCGCGATGTCCGGATCGCCCTTGAGGGTTGCCTCCAGACGGTCGACAGCCTTGCGCGTCTCGTCCATCGAGGCGTTTTGCGGCAAGTTGAGGTCCACCAGGATTTCCGGCCGGTCCGAAGACGGGAAGAACTGGTTCTGCACAAAACGCATGCAAAACACCGCCAGCACAAACAGCAAGATCGTGATGCCGATGGCCCACCAGCGATTGCGCATCGCCCACAACAGGCCGCCATTGAACGCCCGGCCGATCCGCCCCGGTTCGGCGCTATGGGGCTTCACGTTGGTGCTGAGGATGTGCACGCCAATCACCGGGGCGAACAGTACCGCGACGATCCACGACACCAGCATCGCCACGGCGATCACTGCAAACAGGGTAAAGGTGTACTCACCGGCAGAGCTGGCATTCAGGCCGATCGGCACGAAACCGGCCACGGTCACTAAGGTCCCGGTGAGCATCGGGAACGCCGTCGAGGTATAGGCGAAAGTGGCTGCCTGTTCCTTGGTTTCGCCTTTTTCCAGGCGCGTGACCATCATCTCCACGGTGATCATCGCATCGTCCACCAGCAGGCCGAGGGCGATGATCAGCGCCCCGAGGGAGATCCGCTGCATGGTGATGCCGCTGTACTCCATGAACACAAAGACCATCGCCAGCACCAGCGGAATCGAGCAGGCCACCACCAGCCCGGCCCGTACGCCAAGGCTGATGAAGCTGACGACCAGCACGATGATCACCGCCTCGAACAAGGCGCTGGTGAAGCCACCGACCGCCTCTTCCACCACTTCGGCCTGGTCCGATACGGTGTGCACATCAACGCCCACCGGCAGGTCGGCGGTCAGCTCGTTCATGCGCGCATGCAGCGCCTTGCCGAATTCCTGGATGTTGCCGCCCTTCTTCATCGCGATGGCAAGGCCAATGGCCGGTGTGCCGTTGAAGCGGAACATCGGCGTGGCGGGGTCGACGTAGCCGCGACGGATATCCGCGATGTCGGCCAATCGATAGAACCGATCGTTGAGCCGAAGGTTGACGTCAGCCAGGTCTTTTTCCGATTGGAATTGCCCCGACGTGCGCACGGAAATCCGCTCGGGCCCGGCGTCGATCACCCCGGCCGGGGTCACGGCATTCTGCGATTGCAGGCTTTGCACCACCTGGCGCTGGTCGATGCCCAGTGCGGCGAGTTTGCGGGTGGAAAAGTTCAGGTACAGCACTTCGTCCTGCTCGCCCAGCATCTCGACCTTGCCCAGGCCCGGTACCTCACGGATCTCGGCGCGCACCTGTTCGACGTAGTCACGCAGTTGGCGCATCGACAGGCCGTCGCCCGTGAAGGCATACACCGAACCGTACACATCGCCGAACTCGTCGTTGAACCCCGGCCCTTGCAAGCCTTGGGGGAAGTCACCGCGAATGTCGTCGATTTTCTTGCGTACCTGGTACCAGATCTCGGGGATTTCCTTGGCCCCGGTGGTATCGCGCAGGTACACGAATACCGTCGATTCCCCCGGTCGGGTGTAGCTTTTGACGTAGTCGAGGGAGTCGAGCTCTTCGAGTTTTTTCTCGATGCGATCGGTCACCTGCTTGAGGGTTTCTTCCTGGGTCGCACCCGGCCAGCGGGTCTGGATGATCATGGTCTTGATGGTGAACGAAGGGTCTTCTTCCCGGCCCAGGTTCATGTACGAAAACACGCCCATCAACAGGGCGACAAACATCAGGTACCACACGAACGACTGATGCCGCAGGGCCCATTCGGATAAGTTGAAAGGCCCTTTCATCGTGCATCCTCGTCAATTTTCACTTTCTGCCCCGGCTTGAGGCTGTTCACGCCGGCGCTGACCACGCGGTCGCCAGCCTTGATGCCGTTGGCCACCAGCACCGAGTCAGCCGAGCGTTCGAGAATCCGCACGTCGCGGGGCGAGACGGTCTGGGTATGCGGGTCAATGATCCAGATCCGTGCCTTGCCGTCGACCTCTTGCAGCGCACTGAGCGGCAGCTCGATGCGTGGCTCGATGGTCGAGCTCAGGGTCACGCCGATGGCTGTGCCCAGGCGAAAACCTGGCGGGGTGTCGGCCAGCGTCAAACGCGCACGACGCGTGCGGGTAGCGCTCTGGGCCTGGGGTTCAATCTCGCGCACGGTAGCGGTGGTATGGGTGGCTGGGTCCAGTTGCGCGGCGACTTCGAACACCACGTCCGCCGGCAGGCGCTCGGCCAGCCCGGCCGGCAGGTCGATCACCGCCTCCTTGATGTCGGGACGGGCCAGGGTCACCACTTGCTGGCCAGCGGTGACCACCTGCCCGGCTTCGGCATTCCAGGCCGTGACGACGGCATCATGGTCAGTACGCAGTTCGCTGTAGTTGAGCTGGTCGCGAGCCTGCTGCACCGAGGCCTGGGCCTGCTCGAGGGAGGCAGCGGTGGTTTTCAGGTCGGTCTGGGCGATGTCCAGTTGTGCCTGGGCACCGACGCCACGGTCAAACAATTGCTGCTGCCGACGGGCATTGGCCTGGGCATTGATGTACTGCGCCTCGATCCGTGCCAGATCGCCCTGGGCCGCGCGCAACTGGTTCTGTTGATCAGTAGGATCGAGTGTCGCGAGCAAGTCGTCCTTCTTCACTTCGGCGCCGACATCGACGTTACGACGGGCGATCCGTCCTGGTACGCGGAAACCCACGTTGCTCTCGTAACGGGCCTGGATATTTCCGGCGAACCGCCCGAAGGCCTGCTGGTCGAGCGCCTGGACCTCGAAGGACAACACCGGACGCACCGGTGCAGGGGGCGCTTCTTCCTTCGAACAGGCCGTCAGCAGCAGGGCGGCCAAGATCATCCACCAGCACCTCATGGCTGGGCTCCTGTCGGGGATTGCTCATGGGTGTTTTCAGCAATCTCCACGCGCACGCCGGGGTGCAGTAATTGCCCGCCGGCAGTGACCACCTTCTCACCCCCTTTGAGCCCGTCGCTGATGATGACCTTGCCGGTCAGGTACCGGCCAACGGTCACGTTATGCAACTGCGCCTTGCCCTCGCCGTCCACCAGCCACACGGCCGGGTCGCTGACGTTTTTGGTCAGCGCCGACCAGGGCAGTTCAACAGCGGTCTTGCCTGCGGACTTGGCCGTGGCACTGACTACCGAGCCCAGGCGCATTCCTTCGGGCAAATCGTCGAGGGTGACCTTGACCTGCACGGTGCCCGTCTCGGCAGACACCGCCGGGGTGATCTCGCGCACCGTACCGGTGGTTTTGATAGCCGCGTTGTCCAGCAGGCTGATGACGATGGAAGGGTCCGATGGCGGTTCGTGCAGCAAGGATTCGTAGATGTTGAACACCGCGTCGCGCTCGCCGTCCCGGGCCAGGCTGAAGATCGGCTCCGTGGCTTGCACCACCTGGCCTACCTCAGCCTGGCGCGCGGTGATAATGCCCGGCGCCTCGGCGATCAGGGCGGTGTAGCTCAGTTGTTCGCGGGCGTTAGCCAGCTGGGCCTGGGCAGCGGCCAGTGCGCTCTGGCTGCTGCGCAGCTGCGCCTGGGCCGCATCGTATTCACTCTGGCTGGTATAGCCCTTGGGCAAGAGTTTCTGCTGGCGCACGAAGGCCGCCGCACTTTGCTTGACCCGCGCCTGTTCGGCGGCCACCTGGGCTTCGGCGGAGTCGACGTTGGTCTGCAAGTCCCGAGGGTCGAGCCGGGCCAGCACCTGCCTGGCCGAAACCCGGTCACCGACATTCACCCTACGCTCGATGATCTTGCCGCCCACGCGAAACGACAGATCGGTCTGCACCCGCGCCTGGACATCGCCGGTCAAGGTCACCGAAGCCGCGTACTCGGAGGACTTGGCTTGCTGTACGAGCACCCGCGGAAGGGCTTTTTCCTCGGGCTTTTTATCACCGCATCCCGCCAGCAACGCGCACAGGCTCAGGCCAACGACCAGTTTGATTCGGGGACCCGCCATGCAGACTCCTTTTGGTGTACGGACGTGCCAGTGACGATACGACTGTGAGCTTAGAACAGGGTTCAATGAATACAACGGGTGCAGCAAATCAGGCAAACTGATCGCCTCCTGTAGGAGCTGTCGAGCGAAGCGAGGCTGCGATCTTGAGACTCGATTGGGTTTGGCCTCGCTTCGCTCGACAGCTCCTACGAACCCATGCAGCAGGAGTCTGCTCATGCTCAAGACATTGGCGGTAGCCAATTACCGCTCGATCAACAAACTGGTGATTCCCCTGGGTCGGCTGAACCTGATCACCGGCCCCAATGGCAGCGGCAAGTCCAATCTGTACCGCGCCCTGCGCCTGTTGGCGGAGACGGCGCAGGGCGGCGTGGTCAATGCCCTGGCCCGTGAAGGCGGATTGGACTCGACCTTCTGGGCCGGACCGGAAGAAATCAGCCGACGCATGCGCAACGGCGAGGTACCTGTCCAGGGTATCGTGCGTCAGGGCAGTAAACGCTTGCGCCTGGGGTTCGCCGGTGAAGACTTCAGCTATTGCATTGCCCTGGGCCTGCCGGAACCCAGTCGTTCGGCATTTTCACTGGACCCTGAAATCAAGCGTGAATGCATCTGGGCCGGCCCGGTGTATCGGCCTGCCAGTCTGCTGGTGGACCGTAACGGGGCAATGATCCGTGCCCGCGAAGGCCGCTCCTGGGATGTGTTGGCCCAGCACACACCCAGCTTCGACAGCCTGTTCGACCAGGTTGGCAGCCTGCGCACTTCGCCAGAGGTGCTACAGATGCGCGAGTTCATTCGTCGCTGGCGCTTCTACGACCATTTTCGCAGCGATGCCGACGCCCCGGTGCGCCAACCGCAACTGGGCACTCGCACGCCCGTGCTGCACCACGACGGGCGCGACTTGGCCGCCGCCCTGCAAACCATCCTTGAAATCGGCGACGCTGAAGCCTTGCACACGGCCATTGGCGATGCTTTTCCCGGCGCCCGGCTGCGCATCGAGGCACTGCAAGGCGGACGCTTCGCCATCGAGTTCTATCAGCAAGGCCTGCTGCGCCCACTGTCCGCCGCCGAACTGTCGGACGGGACGCTGCGCTATCTGTTGCTGGTGGCGGCGCTGCTTACCCCACGTCCCCCCTCGCTGATGGTGCTCAACGAACCGGAAACCAGCCTGCACCCGGACCTGTTGCCGGCCTTGGCGCGGTTGATCATCCGGGCGTCAGTCAATTGCCAGGTCTGGGTGGTGTCCCATGCCACGCGCTTGATCGCCGCCCTGGAGCAGGATGAGAATTGCAACTGCATCGTTCTGGAAAAGGATCTTGGACAGACCGGGATCGTGGGGCAACGAATGCTGGATGAGCCGGCATGGAATTGGCCGGATTGAGTGGCGCCTGATCGACCGAATCGCGAGCAAGCTCGCTCCCACAAAAGGTTTTCATCTGTCCACAGAGCTGTGTTCACCGAAGATCTACTGTGGGAGCGAGCTTGCTCGCGATAGCTATCGCAAGGCCTAAACAAAATCAGCGAATCACCCCTGCCACTTGCCACCCTCGACAATCACGCTCTCAGGCTTGGTGTCATCGCTCAGTTCCTTGCGCACGTACTGGTCATACAGCTTGAGCAGATACTTCTCCTCGCCCAGCTTTGCCAACTCGGTGTTGACCCAATCCCGCAGCTCGATGTTGCCCTTCTTCACCGCCGGTGCAATCGACGCTTCGGCGCCCAGCGTCTGGCTCAGTACACGGTAACCAGGGTTCTGCTTGGCCCAGCTGAACAGCACCAGATTGTCCTGGGCATAGGCGTCGCCACGGCCGTTGGCCAAGGCTTGCAAGGACTCTGAGTTTTTTTCGAACTTGAGCAGCTTCCAGTCCGGGTGATTCTTGGTCAGCCAGATGTCCGCCGTGGTGCCGGTGGTGACGATGGTGGTGCGGGTCGCCAGGTCATCCAGGTTCTTCACTTCACTGGCCTGGGGCACCAGCGCCTGTACCGCGACTTTCAGATTGGGGTTGGTGAAGTCCACCGCCTCCTTGCGCTCCGGGGTCACAGTCATGTTGGCCAGGATCAGGTCGACCTTGTCGCTTTGCAGGAAGGGTATCCGGCTCGCCGGTTCCACCGCGACGAACTCGACCTTGTTTTCATCGCCAAGCAGGTCCTTGGCGAATCGACGGCCGATGTCGGTATCGAAGCCGACGTAACGCCCCGCCTCATCGACGAAACCGAACGGCGGCTTGTCGGTGAAGACGCCGACGATCAGCTTGTCCCGCGCCTTGATCTTGTCCAGGTAGCTGGCCGGCGCGGCGCTCTGGCTGGCAACGTTCGACTTTGCCGGCTCTTCGGTTTTGTTGCAGCCGGCCAGCAATGCGAGACCGAGCAGCGGGAGTAGCAGCAGGGAAGACTTGGCAGTTTTCATAGCAGTTCCAGTTCCTTTGTTTGAGTCGTTTTGGGTAGTGCGGCGACGTAGGAGAACTTCTCCAGGAACTGCTGCGCTCGTGCGGTTTGCGGGTTCGTAAAGAAAATCTCGGGAGGGTTTTGTTCAAGGATCCGTCCGCTATCCATGAACACGATGCGGTCAGCCACAGCGCGGGCGAAGGCCATTTCGTGGGTGACGATCAGGAGCGTCATGCCTTCGCGGGCCAGGCCCTGGATGACTTCCAATACTTCCTTGACCATTTCCGGGTCGAGGGCAGCGGTGACTTCATCAAACAGAATGACCTTGGGATTCATGCACAGCGAACGAACGATGGCGATGCGTTGCTGCTGGCCGCCGGAGAGCTGGCGCGGAAACGCGTCGCGCTTGTCCAGCAAGCCCACGCGGGCCAACAACGCTTCGGCCTGGACGCGAGCCTCGCGGCGGTCGCGCTTTTGCACTTTGACCGGGCCGAGCAGCAGGTTATCGAGCACGCTCATGTGCGCGAACAGGTGATAGCTTTGGAACACCATGCCGATCTGCTGGCGCACGTCGCGCCAATCGGTGCCCTTGTCCAGCAACTCGCGACCGGCGAACACCAGGCTGCCGCTGTGGGCGACTTCCAGGCCGTTGAGGCAGCGCAGCAAAGTACTTTTACCGCAACCGCTGGGTCCGAGGATGACGATCACTTCGCCGGCCTTCACTTGCAGGTCGATGCCGTCGAGCACTTGCTGCTCGCCGAAGAATTTGTTGAAGCCCTTGAACTCGATCAATGTGCTCATGCTTGCGTCCAGCGCCGTTCCAGCACACGGGACGCGGCCGAGAGCGGATAGCAGATAAAAAAGAAAAACAGGAACAGCGCGCCGTAGATCAGCACGGATTCATAAGTGCGCTCGATGATTTGCTGACCGACCTTGATCACATCCACCACACCGATCAGCACCGCCAGGGAGCTGGTCTTGATGATGCGCGTGTAGACATTGATGGTCGGCGGGGTCATGCGTTTAAGCGCCTGCGGCAGCAACACGTAGCCGTAGAGCTGCGGGTCGTTCAAGCCGATCGACAATCCTGCCTCGCGCTGGCCACGTGGCAGCGAATGCAACGCGCCGCGCACCACTTCGCCCACTTCGCTGGCGCCCCATAAAGACAGCACCAGTACCGCGCACCAGAAGCTTGGAATGCTCAAGCCGAAAAAAATCGGTAGCCCGAAGAACAGCAAATACAACCAGACCAGCACCGGGATCGCCCGGAACAGTTCCAGGTACACCCGCAAAATGGCGTTCAACCACTTCACGTTCAGCGTGCTCAAAATGCCGTAGAGCATGCCGCCCACGGTACTGATCGCGATGCTCAGAAAGGAAATCGACAAGGTTTGCGCAGCGCCTTTGCCCAATTGCGGCAACGACACCCAGAGCAACTCAAGACCCGAACTGGCCATGTTGGAGCCTCCTTTCCAGACGACGCAACAACAGCGAGAGCGGCAAAAACAGCAGCACGCAAATCAGCGTCAGCACGGCCAGCATTTCGTAGGTCTTGTAGTAGAGCGCGATGTAGCTCTTGGTGGTGTAGAGAATCTCCGGCACCGCCACGGCGGAAACCACGGTGGTTTCCTTGAGCAGAAAAATGAAATTGGCGAACAGCGACGGCAGGCTGAGAATTCCGGCTTGCGGCAGGATCACGTAGCGCAGCAATTGGCCACGAGACAACCCGATGGAGCGACCGGATTCCAGTTGCGCCGTCGGCACCGCTTCCACGCCGGCACGCAGCACTTCGGTGAGATAGGCACCGCCCAGGAACGTCATGGTGATGATCGCCGCCGCGAAGCCCGACACCTTGATGCCCAACGCGGGCAAGGCGAAGTAGACAAAGAACAACTGAATGAGCAGCGGTGTGTTGCGCGCCAGCTCCACATACAACCCGACCAGGCGGTGCAGGTAAGGCGTGCGGAACACCAGGATCGGCGCGTTGACCAGCGCCACCAGCAGCGACGTGGCGATGGCGATGAGGCCGACCTGCAGCGTCACTCCCACAGCCTTGAGAAACGCCGGGAGGGTGCTGAGGATGAAAGCGTAATCGAAGTTCATTGAACGTCCTGGACGCCGCGCGATAAGCGGCGGTGGTGCGGTCCATAGGCAACGGGTAGCCACCTGGCAGGCACCGACTCTAAAGGTATAAGAAGAGGAATTTAAATACCGTTAAAGCATATTGATATCACGCAAATATCTATTCCCCCGATTTGCCGCGACGGAGGAAGACGGCTATTTTTCCTCACGTCGTAGGAAAGATCTTTTTTTCGAAATACCCCTCCAAGGACGCACAGCTTTTGGCCAGACTCCCCGGCCAAACCATCACAAGGAAGAGAACATGGCTGACGTAAAGGTGCCGAAGCGACTGGATCCGCAGGAGATGTTGAAGTTGTTGGTGGCATTGCGCAGAGCGTTGAAGACCAGGGCGGTTTGACCTTGTGGCGAGGGAGCTTGCTCCCGCTGGGTCGCGAAGCGTCCCCAAGAGTATCCGTTGGCTGTTTTTTACGACTGCTGCGCAGCCGAGCGGGAGCAAGCTCCCTCGCCACTCAGGTAAACATGTCCCTGGTCCAATATCTTGAGCACAAAAAACGCCGACGCTGTATCAGCCGTCGGCGTTCGAAACCTTGAAGAGGTTTACTGCCAGAATCAGAACGCCGGCAGTACCGCGCCGCTGTACTTCTTCTCGATGAATGCCTTCACTTCCGGGCTGGTCAGGGCCTTGGCGAGTTTCTGCATGGCCGGGCTGTCCTTGTTGTCCGGACGGGCCACCAGGAAGTTCACGTAAGGCGAATCGGCGCCTTCGATCACCAGCGCATCCTTGGCTGGGTTAAGACCCGCTTCCAAGGCGTAGTTGGTGTTGATCATGTCCAGGTCGACCTGATCCAGAACACGCGGCAGCATGGCCGATTCCAGTTCCTTGAATTTGAAGTTCTTCGGGTTCTTGGCGATGTCTTTCGGCGTTGCCAGGGCGTTTTTCGGGTCCTTCAACTCGATCAAGCCAGCCTTCTGCAGCAGGATCAGGGCACGACCGCTGTTGCTGCCTTCGTTAGGAATGGCGATGGTTGCGCCGTCCTTCAACTCGGCCAGGCTTTTGACTTTCTTCGAGTAGCCGCCGAACGGTTCGACGTGGACGCCGATCACAGTAACCAGATTGGTACCTTTGCCTTCGTTGAAGCTCTTGAGGTACGGCAAGGTCTGGAAGTAGTTGGCGTCCAGGCGCTTCTGGTCAACTTGCACGTTGGGTTGGACGTAGTCGGTGAAGACCTTGATCTGCAGGTCCACGCCTTCCTTGGCCAGGGCTGGCTTGATCAGTTCAAGAATCTCGGCGTGAGGCACGGGCGTAGCTGCCACCACCAGTTTTTCCGCGGCCTGGGCCAGGCCCGAGGTCAGCGCTGCCGCCAATGCGGTGAACAACAGAACCTTTTTCATGCAGTGTCCTTATCGAAAATCACTGTCGTCATGGACGACGGCCAAATGTGGGAGGTGCCAGCGAAGTGCTATCGTTGGCGTGAAGCGGACGATACCGATAATTTTTATGCCTTAACAATATCTTTTATTCAAGTTCATATTCGTTTTGCTCATATAGCGAGGCCGGCTTTTGGTGGCAGCCGCCTACAACGTCGAGCCCAATCGACTGAGTAGCGCTTTAAGGGCCGCACGCTCACCCTCCGATCCCGCTGCAATGACCTGCGCGACCTGCTGCTCGATCAGTTCCGACACTGAAGGCTGGAGCGGCAGATTCAAATGCTCCGGCAAAATCTCGTCACCGCTGCTTACCAGCAACGCGAAGTGGATGACATTTTCCAGCTCCCGGGTATTGCCCGGCCAACTGTGTCGTTCAAGGGCACGCTGGGCCGCCTCGCTGATCAACGGCACAGCCAGGCCGAGGCGCTGGCTATAGATGCCCAGGAAATATTCCGCCAGGGACAGGATATCGCCCACCCGCTCACGCAGGGCCGGCAACTCGAGGCGGCCTTCGCCGAGATAATGGAAGAGGCGCTCGTGAAATTTGCCGGCGGCCACCGCCTGCGCCAGATCGATGCTGGTGGCCGCGACCAGGCGGACGTCCACCGGGCTGGGCTGGTGGGCACCGACGCGGGTGACTTCGTGGTTTTCCAGGGCCGCCAGCAATTTGATCTGGATCGGCAGCGGCAAGTCGCCGATTTCATCCAGATAAAGCGTGCCGCCGTTGGCGGAGCCGAACCAACCGGCACGGCTGCTGGCCGAGCCGCTGTAATTGCCGGCCGCGTAGCCGAACAGTTCGGCGTCGGCGTAGGTCGGACTGATCGCGCCGCAATTGACCGAGACAAACAGCCCACCGCGGTCACTTTCGCGGTGGATGTGCCGGGCAAGCAGCTCCTTGCCGCTGCCGGTTTCGCCGCGTATCAGCACCGAGACCGCGCGCGGCGCCAGTTGCTCCAGCTCTTGGCGCAGTTGCCGCGAGCGTGGGTCGACGAACACCAGCGCCTTGGCGCGAATGCTCAAAGGGCTTTTTTCCGCATCGGGAAAAGTCAGCAATGGCTGACCAAAGGTTTCATGCAAACTCATGGCAGACTCCCGCCCCAAACCGCCGGGTGACGGGAGGGCACTACATTCCAAGGGCGTATTCAGGCGCGTCGCAGAGCGTGATGCTCCATGCGATTTTGTAGACGATAGAGATAAGCGAAGCCTTGTTCCCAGCGCTGGTGGCCGGATTTCACATTGATATGTCCCGCCCCGGCCAGGATCCCCGCCTCGGCCCCCCAGTTGCGCGCCAATTCCAGGGCTCGCGGGGCGCTCACGGCGGCGTCGTTGTCGGAACTGACCACCTGGCTTGGGAACGGCAGCAAATTGGCCGGTATCGGCGCGAAGTTGCGCAACGCAGGCGCGCAGGCCGGCCGCTCGACATCGGCCGGCGCTACCAGCAACGCCCCACGCACCTGCCGCAAAAACTGCACGGGCGCCGTGGCGGCCCAATGGGCAACGGTGATGCAGCCCAGGCTATGGGCAATCAGGATCACTGGCGTGCTGTCGGCGGCAACGGCTTCGGCCAATGCCGCGACCCAATCCTCGCGCCGGGGCGTCAACCAGTCGGCCTGTTCGACCCTGACACTGTTGGGCAGGCTGTTCTGCCAGTGGGTTTGCCAATGATTTTCCGGCGATCCTTGCCAGCCCGGCACAATCAGGTAGCGAATGGATTCGTTGCGCATGGGTGCTCTCCTGCGTGTCTGTTCCCGGACCAGTATAGGGAGGAGAGTTATATTGTTTAAGGAATAAGAAGCTATTTGTTAATACCTAAAACGAATAACAAGATATCTCTGTGGGAGTGTGCTTGCTCGCTCCCACTGGTATTGCACCGGTCTTACTCGCTGCGTCCCTTACGCAACAAAACATCCAACTGATCTATCACTTCCGCCCAGTCCGCATCTTCGAGGATTTCGTCCTGCAGCAATTGCCGCTGGCCCTCGCTCCAGAAAAACGCATCGGCCAAGTGAAGTTCAGGCTTGAGGGGGGAATGGACCGCGATGAATTTTTCGATATCAGCGGCATCATCAGACAAGCCCAATTGTTTGAACAGCGCGGGCAGGTTGTGAATCGGGGATTCCATGCGAGGCTCCTGAGTATAAGACGGGGGGTTGGGTTCTTTCCCGCAGTCTAGCCCTGAATGACCGCCAGACTGATCAAAATTCAATCAACCCATACCTCGACTAGACTTTGAATAACATCCCGACGAATACACGTTGCGGAGGGTCCTGTGAACATTCACTGGTTGACGGTTGCGCTGCTGGCAATCAGCGGACCTGTGCTCGGCGCCGATGGTTTCATGCTGCCAGGCACCGATCCCCTCGGGTTCTGGCTGATCGCCGTGGGCGCGACCCTACTGGTCTTCGAGGCGGCCCTGCCCAATTACGGGGTTGCGGGGCTGGGTGGCATTGTCCTGTGTGTGATTGGCGCGGTCATCCTGACCAACGCCGACGTACCGGTTCCCCTGATGATCGGCCTGGGCCTGATCAGCGCGTTGCTGCTGATTGTCCTGTTGGTCCGCGCGTTGAAAACCCGACCGCGCCAGTCCGTCAGCGGCGACGCCACGCTAGTGGGCAACGTCACGGCGGTCACCGCGTTGCAGGCGGACAATCATCACGGCTGGGTCCAGTTGGAAGGCGAGCGCTGGCAGGTGGCAAGCGCCACGCCGATGCGACCCGGGCAGGCGGTGCGGGTCATCGCCCGCAAGGGCTTGCTGCTGGAAGTGGCCCCCGCTGATTCGCAAGGAGTCTGAAATGGGTATGCAAATCGGTTTGACGATGCTGTTGCTGCTAGTGATCGCGCTGGCGGCATCGACGTTCCGGATCCTGCGCGAATACGAGCGCGCGGTGGTGTTCCAACTCGGCCGGTTCTGGCAGGTCAAGGGGCCAGGGCTGATCCTGTTGATTCCAGTGGTACAGCAGATGATCCGCGTCGACCTGCGCACCATTGTGCTCGACGTGCCGCCCCAGGACGTGATTACCCGGGACAACGTCTCGGTGAAGGTCAACGCAGTGCTGTATTTCCGCGTGCTCGACCCGCAGAAGGCAATCATCCAGGTGGAAAACTTCCTCATGGCCACCAGCCAACTGGCCCAGACCACTTTGCGCGCCGTGCTCGGTAAACACGACCTGGACCAACTGCTGGCCGAGCGCGAGCAACTGAACAGTGACATCCAGCAAGTGCTCGATGCCCAGACCGATGCCTGGGGCATCAAGGTGGCGAATGTCGAGATCAAGCATGTGGACCTCAACGAGTCGATGATCCGCGCCATCGCCCGACAAGCCGAAGCCGAGCGCGAACGCCGGGCCAAGGTGATCCATGCCGAAGGCGAGCTGCAAGCCTCGGAAAAACTCATGCAAGCCGCCGAAATGCTTGGCCGCCAGCCAGGCGCGATGCAGTTGCGCTACATGCAGACATTGGGGGCGATTGCCGGGGACAAGACTTCCACCATCGTCTTCCCGCTGCCGATCGAGCTCCTCAAGGGGATGGCGGAGTTGTCCGCCAACAAGTCGTGATGCCCACCAAAAAAAACGACACCGCCGCCTGTGGCGAGGGAGCTTGCTCCCGCTGGGCTGCGCAGCAGCCCCAGATCTTGCGGTCGCTGCGCAACCGAGCGGGAGCAAGCTCCCTCGCCACAAAATGTGTGCTCAACAGATCCTCAGCGTTTCAAGCGCCTCGTAAGGCCCTTGCGCCCATTGCATGACCCGCTCGCGCAATAACGCCGAGGCCTCCCGGCGCTTGTCCTCGCTATCGCCAGCAAACACCTGCATCGGTTGCTTGGCATGGCGCTCCACCCTGGCGAACGCTTGTCGGGTTTGTTCGTCATCCAGGCCAAAAAAGGTCGCGAGCCTGCCCGCCATCGCCTCGGGCAGTTCGGTGTAGTTCACAGCAACCCCGGCAAAGGCCTGGCAATGCTCCAGCCCCGAGTGCAGCAGCCGGCCCAGGCGTCGCGGGATGAAGTCCTCCTGGCCGCTGAACGGCAACCCATCGTCCAGTACGCTCGCGCCAATCATTCCCGGCACCATGTGCATGCCGGGCCGGCGCAGATGGGAGACTGCGATTTCCAACGGGTCACGGTACAAAAACAGCCAGGGCGTGTCGGGAAAGCACTCGCGCAACAGCGCCAGTTCACCGATGTTCCAGGCGTCGAGCTTGACCACCAACCGTTGCTCCGTGCCTCGACGGCGCTGCCCGTAGGCGGATAGCAATCCCCTGAGCGCCAGGCAGCGTTCAGTGGCTGGAAGGTCGCCGCGCAGCAGCGTATCCAGCGGGGGCGGTTCGGACAAAACGATATGGTCGTCCAGTTGCGCCAGCATCTGGCTGATCAAAGTCGAGCCGCAACGCGAAGCATGAAAAATGAATGCGCTGGGTGTCAGGCCCGGGCTCTGCTGCTGCCACTGGATGAGATCGTTCAGGGGCGTCTGGCGACGGAAAACCTGGTTGAAGGGCAAGCGCAGGGCGTCTTCCACGGCGTCGCCGAAGAACGGTTGCGACAATCGCGCCTGACCGAACCAGCACCAATCGACACGCCACTCTCCGGCCTCTTGCCAGACACGGATCGGCAGCCAGCCATCCAGACTCAAGCCTTCCATTGGTCACTCCACTGGCGACGGCCGTTGCGCATGGCCGCCCGTAACTCTTCCCGAGTGAAGTGCAAGCCTTGTCCGGCACCCAGCGCGATGGCGCACTCAACGAACGCCTCCAGCTCGTACAGGCTTTGCAGGGTCCGTGCGAGTGATGGATCGGCTTCTACGCGTTGCTGAAAACGGGCCAGGTCGCTTGGCCCGGCACCTGGGGTGGGCGTGGTCGGCAGCCCCTCGGCAATCTGCTGTTCCAGCCATGGTCCGGGACGGCAATCCAAGACCAGGTGAATCCGAGCCTGGGCACTGCGGTTAGCCACTCGATGAGGCCGCGACAGGTCGAGAAACCAGCACTCGCCCGCCGTCATCGGAATCCGTTGTCCGTCCAGCCAGAAATCCACATCCGGCGGGCTGAGCAGTGGAACGTGCAGGCGCAGGTCGGCGTCCGGCCCGCCGAGGTCATAATCGCGATGCTCATGAATGCAGCCGCCGGGCCCCAGCCGCAACAGCCGGGCCGAGACCACAGCCAGGGGCCAATCGCACAACGCCTCCTGCCAGCGACTATCTTGCAGCCAAGGCGCACGATGCACAGGCTGACCATTTCCCGGGGACAGTTCGGTCAAGGCGTCGGACGCCGAGATCAGCGCCACGCCGCTCCAGTCGCCGCTGTAATAGGCACTGTTGAAATGCCCCTGCCAACGCTCGTCTTCAATGGCTGCCAATGCCTGCAACAGCAGCGGCAGGTTCACCGCCACCGGCAGCCGGGAACAGACCGGGCGCGTCATGCCTGCGCCCGGTTATTGAGTCACTGCGGCTGTCTTCGGCAACGTGATATCGCCCTGGGCCCAGGCTGCTTCACGGTTTGCCAGCGCCGTGGCGATCGACTGCACTTGGGTCGATTGCACTTCGTTTGGCAGCGGGTCGAGGCCGGCGCTGGCGAAGATCTGCCCGTAGGCATTGCGCAGGTCGGCGTAGGCCAGGTCGCGGCGCAGGTCAGCCTGCAACGTGTTCAACTCACCCTGGATCAAATCCAGTTCACCGATGCCCGCGGCCTGGTGACGGCTGCGCAGCTGGCCCACAATCTGCCCATCGATGTCCGACAGCTGCTGGCTTGTCTTGAACTGGCGCAAGGCTTCACGGTAGTTGGCATTGGCGACATACAACTGCGCCAGCACCGCGATGGACATCGCCTGGCGCCGTGCCGTCGCCACTTCTTCACCGGCCTTGGCCACGTCGATGGCCGCCGGGGCAGAGATCACGTTGAACAGGTTCCAGGTGACTTTCACGCCGTAGTCGGCCCAGCCCTGCTCTACCAGGAACGAGTTGCTGTCGTAGTGTCCGCCAGCGGAAAACTCCAGGCCCGGCAGCAAACGCAGCATGGCCTTGCGGGTTTCAGCGGCAGTGATGCGCGTCTGGTAGTCCTGCTCGCGCAGCTCCGGACGGCTGGCCAAGGCTTCCTGTTCGAGGCGGGCCAGGTCGACTTTGAGTTCCGGGATTTCGTATTCATCCTGGGTCGCCAGGGTCAGATCGGTGCCCAGGGGCAGGTTGATCAGGGTCGCCAGTTCGGTCTTGGCCAGGGACAGCGCCCGGCGCTGTTCTTCGAGCTGGCGGGTGGCCTGGATCAGCGAACGCTGGTAACCCAGCGCCTGCACCGGGTCGCCGATGCGCTGCTCGCTCATGCTCTGGCTGTTGCCACGCGCCGTCTCGACCCGCGCCATCAGGCTGTCGATCTGCTTGAGCAGGCGCTCGGCGGCCATGGCTCGCCAGTACGCCGAACGCACGTCCTGAACGATGGTGTTGATGACCTTGCGCCGGCGCTCCTGCACGATCAGCCGTTGGTCACCGGCCTGTTTGGCACTGATATAACTCACGCCGAAGTCGAGGACGTTCCAGACCATGGTCAGGTCCGCCACCTCACGGTCGCGGTCTTGGGAAGTCGACGGCTCCAGGGACTGGGTGCCGGTTTCAACACTCTGGCTGCTGGAAGCATTGACGTTGTTGCGGCCCACATAGCCAGCATCCAAGGCCATGCGCGGCAGCATGTCGAAACTGGCCAGGTCCAGCTGACGCTTGGCCAGGGCCTCCTCCATGATCTTCAAGCGGCCTTCAAGGTTGTACTTCACCGCACGGGCCATGGCCTGGTGCAAGGTCAGCGGGCCGCTGAGAGGCTCCTGGCCCTTGTACATATTCTGCAGATCGGTTCGGCCGCGCTGTTCGCTGACGCTGCGATCGATCGGCTCGCTGGTGACCGCGCACCCACTGACCACCAACGCCAGCAGACTCATACCGAATAACTTCTGACTTCTATTCATTCCCTGTACTGCCCCTGGCTGCCCCAATATTTTTAGAATTCAGGCCTGCACTTGGCTGATGCCGACCTGTCGTAACGCGGTTGCCAGGCTGTCGACCTGACGCTGTTCAGTGTCCTTGAGGTGTTGCAGTTGCTGGCCCAGGGTTGGCGCGCCGAACATCCCGCGCAGCCCTTGGGAAACATCGCCGCTCTGGATCGACTGGTTGCCGAAGGCGTCCATCGATTCGCCCTCGGAAGCGGAGTCCTGGTTGAACAGCGTCGAAAGCGTGCTGCTGCCGAACACCCCTCCATCGCCCCCACCAAAGCCCAGGAACCCCTGGCCTGAACCATCGCCGGCGGCGTCGGTGCTGAACACCTGGGCGATATAGCTCGGCGCCAGTTGGCCGCGGTTGATGAAAATATCCCCTATCGGCTTCAGGCCACCGCCGACGTCCCGTTGTTCGAACAGCGGTGGGAAGCCCAACGGCGAGCCAAGGTTGCCCGTGGGAGGGGTGAAGACGACCGGTTGCAGCGGCACCTCGGACGGTGGAATGACCGTGATCGGGTCCGATGTGAGGAAGTCCGGCGGTGGTTTCACGTCGTTAGGCACGACGGTGTCGATTGCGTAATTGTTGGAGACCGCCACGCTGGCGCCGGCGTTGCCCGAAGCGTCACTGACGTTACGGGTGTCCAGGGCGATGAAGTTGCTCGGATCGGTGAGGTTTGCCGTTGGCGTGAACGTCGCAGTCCAGGTCTTGCCGCCGTCGCTGCTGGTCAGGTTGGTCAGTTCGCCGTTGGTGACGCTGAGGTCCGACAAGTCGAAATCCGTCACCGCTTCGCTGAAGGTGAAGGTCACCTGGGTCGACTGCCCTACGCTCAGACTCGGATTGGCAACCACGATGGTGGCGCTCGGCCGGGTGGCGTCGAGTGCGTAGTTGGCGGAGATCGCGATACCTGCGCCCGCATTGCCAGCCAGGTCCTGCACATTGCTGGCATCAAGCAGAATCAGGTTGGTGGCGTCGTTGACACCCGCCGTCGGTGTCAGCGTTGCCGTCCAGGTCAGCCCGCCGTCGCTGCTGGCAAGGTTGGACAGCACACCATTGGCGACGCTCAGATCCGACAGGTCGAAACCGGATACCGCCTCGGTGAAGCTGATGGTCACGGTAGTGCTCTGGCCGATGCCCAGGGTGGTGTCGCCAAGCGTAATAGTGGCGCCCGGGCGAATCGTGTCGATGGCGTAGTTATTGGAGTTCACCACACCGACACCGCTGTTGCCCGAGGCGTTGATAACACCGCTGGTGTCCAGGCTGATCAGGTTGCTGGTGTCGGTGATGCTGGCCGTCGGCGTGAAGGTGGCTGTCCAGGTGACCCCGCCATCGGTGCTGCTCACATTGCTCAGCGTGCCGTTGTTCACGCTCAGGTCGGTATTGTCAAAACCGCTGACCGCTTCGGAGAACGTGATGGTCACCAGCGAGGTTTCCCCTGCCTTGAGTGCGCTGTCGGCGACTAAGATGGTGGCCGTGGGCACCCGCGTCTCGACCGCGTAATTGGCCGAATCGGTTGTGCCTGCCCCGGTGTTGCCGGCTGCATCGCTCACCCCGGTATTGTCCAGGGTAATCAGGTTGGTCGCATCGGTTATCCCCAGGGTTGGCGTGAACGTTGCCGTCCAGGTCAAGCCGCCGTCGCTGCTGCTGACCGCGCTCAGGGTGCCGTTGGCAACACTCAAGTCGGCGTTGCTGAAGCCGGTCACCGCCTCGGAGAAGGTAATGGTGACCTGGGCGGTTTCACCCGGTTTCAACACCGAATCGCTCAGCACGATGGTGGCGGTCGGGCGTGCGGTATCGAGGGCGTAATTGTTGGAGTCGGTGGTGCCACTGCCGGCATTGCCCGCCAGGTCGGCGACACCGCCGTTGGCCAGGGTAATCACGTTGCTGGTGTCGCTGATACCTGCGGACGGCGTGAAGGTCGCGGTCCAGGTAATGCCCCCGTCGCTGCTGCTCAGCCCGCTGAGCGTACCGTTGGCGACAGTCAGGTCGGCATCGGTGAAACCTGTCACAGCTTCGTTGAACGTGATGGTCACCAGCGAGGTTTCGCCCGCGGCAATAGCCGTGTCAGCGACGACGATGGTCGCGGTGGGACGCACGGTGTCGATGGCATAGTTGTTGGAATCGGTGGTGCCGACGCCCGCGTTACCCGCGCCGTTGATCAAGCCGGTGTTGTCCAGGGTGATCAGGTTACTGGTATCGGAGATGCTGGCGCTCGGCGTGAACGTTGCCGTCCAGGTGACGCCGCCATCGGTGCTGCCCACGTTGCTCAGCGTGCCGTTGCTGACGGTCAGGTCCGCATTGTCGAAACCACTCACCGCCTCGTTGAACGTGATGGTCACCAGCGAGGTTTCGCCGATGCTCAAGGCCGTATCAGCCACCACGATGGTAGCGGTCGGCACCTGGGTATCGACGGCATAGTTGAAGGAAGTGGTGGTACCGGTACCGGCGTTGCCCGCCGCGTCGCTCACGCCGGTGTTGTCCAGCACAATCAGGTTGGTCGCGTCTCGCACGCCGAGGGTCGGGGTAAAGACCGCCGTCCAGGTAATGCCGCCGTCACTGCTGCTGACGGCGCTCAGGGTACCGTTGGCCACGCTCAGGTCAGCATTGGAAAAGCCCGTCACCGCCTCGCTGAAGGTGATGGTCACCAGTGAGGTTTCGCCAACACTGAGGCTGGTATCGGCCATCACAATGGTAGCGGTCGGCAGTTGGGTATCGACGGCGTAGTTGTTCGAGTCGGTGGTGCCGACGTTGGCGTTGCCGGCCGTATCGACCACCCCGCCACTATTGAGCGTGATCAGGTTGCTGCTGTCGACGATACCGGCGGCGGGGGTGAACGTTGCAGTGAAGGTGATGTTGTCGCTGGTGCTCAGCCCACTCAACACGCCATTGGCAACGGTCAGGTCGGCCAGGGTGAAGCCGGTCACAGGTTCTGCGAACGTAATGGTGACCAACGAGGTTTCGCCGGCGGCCATGGCCGTGTCCGCCACGACGATGGTCGCGGTGGGTCGCACGGTGTCGACCACGTAGTTGTTGGAATCGGTGGTGCCAACGCCTGCGTTGCCCGCGCCGTTGATCAGCCCGGTATTGTCCAGCGTGATCACATTGGTGGTATCGGAAATGCTGGCGCTCGGTGTGAACGTGGCCGTCCAGGTGACGCCGCCATCGGTGCTGCCCATGGTGCCGAGCGTGCCATTGCTGACGGTCAGGTCCGAATTGTCGAAACCGCTGACCGCCGAGTTGAAGGTCACGGTGACCACTGTCGTCTCGCCGATCCCCAACGTGCTATCGGCAATCACGATGGTCGCCGTTGGAACGTTGGTGTCGACTTGGTAGTTGTTGGAGCTGGTGGTGCCGGATCCTGTGTTGCCCGCCCCATCACTGACGCCGGTGTTGTTCAGGACGATGACGTTGGATGTGTCGCTGACGCCAAGCGCCGGGGTGAAGGTGGCGGTCCAGGTGATGCCGCCGTCGCTGCTGCTGACCGCGCTCAAGGTGCCGTTGGCGACGCTCAGGTCCGAGTTGTCGAAACCGCTCACCGCCTCGGAGAACGTGATGGTCACCAACGACGTTTCGCCGACGCTCAGCGCGGTGTCGGCAATCACGATGGTAGCGGTCGGTCGCTGTGTGTCGACACCGTAGTTGTTCGAATCGGTGGTGCCGCTGCCGGCATTGCCCGCCCCATCCACAACGCCACCGTTGTTCAGGGTGATCAAGTTGGAGGCGTCGGTAACCCCAACGCTCGGGGTGAACGTCGCGGTGTAGGTAATGTTGTCGCTGGTGCTGAGCCCGCTCAGGCTGCCATTGGCAACCGTCAGGTCCGCCAGGGTGAAGCCAGTTACCGCCTCGTTGAACGTGATGGTCACCAACGACGTTTCGCCGATGGCGACTGCCGTGTCGGCGACGACGACGGTCGCGGTTGGGCGCGCGGTGTCGATGGCGTAGTTGTTGGAGTCGGTGGTTCCGGCGCCGGCGTTGCCTGCCGCGTCATTCACGCCGGTGTTATCCAGGGTGATGAGGTTGGTGGTGTCGCTGGTGCTGGCGCTCGGGGTGAGCGTCGCGGTCCAGGTGATGCCGCCATCGCCGCTGCTCAGGCCGGTGAGCGTGCCGTTGGCGACCGTCAGGTCGGCGCTGGTGAAGCTGGTCACCGCCTCGTTGAAGGTGATGGTCACCAGCGACGTTTCACCGATACTCAGGGCGTTATCGGCCACGACAATACTGGCGGTCGGACGTTGGGTATCAACGGCATAATTGTTGGAACTGGTGGTGCCCGTACCGGTGTTACCCGCTGCATCCAGCACGCCGGTGTTGGCCAGGACGATGAGGTTGGTGGCATCGCTGATGCTGGCGCTTGGCGTCAGCGTCGCGGTCCAGGTGATGCCGCCGTCGCTGCTGCTCAGACCGCTCAAGGAGCCGTTCGCAACGGTGAGGTCGGCCAGGGTGAAACCGGTCACGGCCTCACTGAAGGTAATCGTCACCAAGGAGGTTTCGCCGATGCTCAGCGCGGTATCGGCCACCACGATCGTGGCGGTCGGACGCTGCGTATCGATGGCGTAGTTGTTCGAGTCGGTGGTGCCGGTGCCAGCGTTGCCGGAAGCGTCAGCGATGCCGCTGTTGTTCAGCGTGATCAGGTTGGTGGCATCGTTGGTGCTGGCGCTCGGCGTCAGCGTCGCGGTCCAGGTAATGCCGCCGTCGCTGCTGCTCAGACCGGTGACCGTGCCGTTGGCGACCGTCAGGTCGGCGGTGGTGAAGCCGGTCACCGCCTCGTTGAACGTGATGGTCACCTGCGAGGTTTCGCCGGCACTCAAGGCCGTGTCGGTCACGACGATCGTGGCCGTCGGGCGCAAGGTGTCGATGGTATAGTTGTTGGAATTGGTGGTGCCAACACCGGCGTTGCCGCTCAAGTCCGAGATACCGGTGTTGCTCAGTGTCACCAGGTTGGTGCTGTCGGTGACGCCCGCGTCCGGTGTCAACGTCGCGGTCCAGGTGATGCCGCCGTCGCTGGTACTCAGTCCGGTGAGCGTACCGTTGGCCACCGTCAGGTCGGCGGTGGTGAAGCCGGTCACCGCCTCGGAGAACGTGATGGTCACCAGCGACGTTTCGCCACTTTTGAGGGCTGTGTCGGTCACCACGATCATCGCCGTCGGCGCCACAGTGTCGTTGACGACGTAGTTGTTCGAGTCAGTGGTGCCCACGCCAGCGTTGCCGGCCAGGTCCGCAACCCCGGTGTTGTTCAAGGTGATGATGTTAGTGGTATCGGAGATGTTGCTTGCCGCTGTCAGGGTACCGGTCCAGGTGATACCGCCATCGCCGGTGGTCAACGTACCGATTGTGCCGTTCTGCACCGTCAGGTCCGCTGCGGTGAGTCCGGTCACGGCTTCGGAGAAGGTGATGGTCACCGCCGACGTGCCGCCGGAGTTCAGGCTGGTATTGGCCACCACGACCGTCGCGGTGGGAGGTGTCTCGTCCGGTACATAGTTGGTGTTAATGGTGCCACCGTCGCCATAGACGTTGGCCACCGCCCCCGGCGTAACACCCGCGGAGCCGGCACTCGTTCCGCCCACGCCGCTGCCGCCGACGTTGCCGGCCAGGGCCGCAAAGTTGGCGGCGGTCATCAGGATCGAACCCTTGTTCCAGATGGCGCCGACACCGACACCGCCCGCGCCGCCCGCCTGGATGTAACCGCCACCGGCACCGCCACCGCCACCACCGCCACCCGCACCGACGTTGCTGGAAATGACCGAATTGCCAATGACTCGCAGCGTCGCGCCAGTGTCGTTGTAGATACCGCCGACAGCCCCGCCACCGGCGCCGCCGATGTCGTTGTAACCGTCGCCACCGCCACCGCCACCAATGGACAGACCTCCACTGTTGGCGGTGCCGCCGGCCGAACCGGTGCTGTAGCCTGGGTAAGCCGCACCACCAGCACCGCCGGTGGCAGAACCACCTCGGCCGCCGATATTGAAGAAGCCACCACCGGCGCCGCCCTGGCCCGCCGAGCCGGCGTTACCCGTGGAGTTGAGCGTGTCACCGCCGCGCCCGCCGATACCGACGCCAATGGCACCGCCACCACCACCGGCGCCGCCGGCGTATTGCGGCGTCACACCGCCGCCGCCACCACCGCCCGAAGCGGCGTTCGCGGTGACGGTGACATTCTTCAGGGTCAAGGTGCCGGCGTTATAAATCCCGCCGCCCTTGGCCACCAACGCATCATCGCCGCCATTACCACCGTTGCCGGCGGCCATGCCCCGGGTAATCACCAAGCCGTCGAGGGTCGCCGTGGTGCCGGCCGTCACGTTGATGATCTGGGTGCGGTAATTTCCGTCGAGGGTAACGTCGGCCACGTTATCGTTATTGAGGTCGCCGTCGATCGTGACGTTCTTGTTGACGTCCAGCACTTGGGTCAACGAAATGGTCATGCCGGTACTGAACGTCACGAGGTCGCCGTTCTGGGCAGACGCCAAAGCTGCACGCAAAGAACCAACGCCAGTATTGAGGTTGTTGGTAGCGGTCCAAGTGGCGAGGCCCCATTGGTACTCGCTCATGGCATTGGCCGAGAGCGCGTTGGCGCTCTCGATATTGCCGGTGGCGATTTCCAGGTCCCAATCACCACCAAGGCCGGTGCGATCGTTGGACGCAGCCACGTCTCGGCCGGTCAACTGCGCCAATGAATCGACAAAGTTCAGCCCGCGATCACCTTCAGCGGTGTAGCAACCGTAGATCAGGATATCGCCGCCAGCGTTCATGTCTTGGCCAATCTGCGCCAGCACCTCGCTGCGTGCCTGGACGTTGTCCGCCGACAGGTAGCTGTTGCCCAGCCACAAGTCACCAGCGTTACCGTGAGCGATGATCTGCACCGAGCTGACGCCCTGGTGGGTGTCCAGGTAATCGGCGATTTGTTGCAGGCCGTCCTTGCTGGCGTCCAGCTGTACCACCTGGGTGCCGGGCGCGACGCCTTCGAGCAGGCTGGCGGAATCCTTGACCCGGGAATCGACAAACACCACGGACTTGCCCGGCACGGCGGCCTGGGTGGCATCGACCTGTCCCTGCGGGGCATGGTTGTCGGCAGGCTGATCCGCCGTAGGCGTCTTGGCCGCATCGGCCGTGGGATGGGCGTCCGGTTGCGCAGCATCGGCCACCGTCGCCGCCACCGCACCGTCGAACAACATTCGCGGCTCCAGGGACATGATCATTGGCGATGCCAGGGCTTGTGCGCCCTCGGTTACCCGCGACTTGCCTTTGCTCCACCACATGACGATCACCTGGACTCGGACTTCTAGAACAGCAATGAAAAAACCGCGGTCAGCTGACGGCGGCGTCGGTTTTCATACGAATGACATTGGCGGCGCTCGCGGACCCATCACGCCAGAACGACAGCTCGGCATATTTCTCGAACAGATCCGGCGGCAGGAGGGTGCGCCGCGCTTGCGGCGCGACCTTGGGCTTGACCTTGTGCAGGCCGGCGACACCCAACGCCTGGTCGAAGGCCGGGGCGTCGTAGGTCAGGTGATCGAAATCGTGTTCGAACCAGGGCTCGCCGATGAAGTCGTACACCAGCCGCATCACCCGTTCCGGCGCCTGGCTCAGCAGGTCGTAGTCCACGATCAGCAGCGACTCGGCGTTCTCGCCGTAATACGCCTCTTTGAGCGCCGTCCAGGCAAACCCCACCAGACGGTTGCGCTGGGCCAGGGTTTCGCAGCGGCTGTAGACGGTGTTGCGCTCGTCATCGTCATTGAACAGCTTGGTGTTCTCGAACGGGTTGGCGCGATAGAGCCGCTCCAGGCTGTCGAGCACCCAGGCGACGTTGCGCACGCAGGCGATCGTCTTGGCTTGGGGAAACAGGTCTTGCAACGCGGGCAGCCGGGCGCACCATTGACGATTGGTGTCGAAGATGACCGGTTTATCGGCCTTGTCGGCGTAGTAGGAATCGAAGAGACCGCGCAACAGGCGGCGGCGCAAGTCAGTGTCGATCACCGAACCAAACTCGCTGCCGGCGCTGCATTGCTGCAGGACGCTGCTGAACAGCGTACCGACGGGACTGGTCATGCCGGCATGAAAGCGCGGGTTCTGCAGCAAAATCGCAGAAAGCAGGGTCGAGCCCGAGCGCGGCAGACCTGAAATAAAGTGAAATTGTGACAATCCATTCACCGTGTGTAGTCCCTTTGTACCGCAGAGCGTAGCCGAGGAAACAAAAGTCGCCTAGTAGTACTTTGATATCAAATCCTCGCTAAACCGTAAAAAAGATGGACGGTACAAGCACCCGTTTTTAATGAACCGATTCAGCTGCGCCGCCCCCTTTTCGGTCCATTTTCCCTCGGCAGAAAGAAAGAACCCCGTCTACGCTCAGCCGTGCGTGACCAGGCCAGGGAATGAAGGAGTCAGGCTGATCGCAGACTTGTTCCTCGTGTACGCCAGGTTCCGTCAGACCAATAACCTGAGGGATGAGGATTTTATGGAAGTATTCATGGGCACCATCCAGGCGTTCGGCTTTAACTTTGCCCCCAGGGGCTGGGCGCTGTGCAACGGGCAAACCATCGGCATCGCACAAAACTCGGCACTGTTCTCTCTGCTCGGCGTGACTTATGGAGGCAATGGGCAGACCACCTTCCTGCTTCCCAACCTGCAAAGTCGCCTCCCCATGGGCATGGGCAATGGCGGGGGGCTGAGCCCGCGCGTCATCGGCGAAGTCTCTGGCACTGAAAGCGTCACCGCAACGATCAACAACCTGCCCAACCACACCCACACCCTCACGGGTATCAGCGCCGCAACCACCTTGCAATTGGCAAACCCGGCCAGCAACCCAGTCAATACTCCAACGGCCACCAACTCGTTCATCGGGACCTCGGGCACCGGACCGGGCTCGGCGGCGATCTATTCCGACCAGATAGGCGCGTCTCCCGTGCCACTGCAAGGCGTGACCACCACCGTCAACGGCACGATATCGCCTGCGGGCAACGGCTTGCCCATGTCGGTCATGAACCCGTTCCTGGCGATCAACTTCAGCATCGCACTCGAAGGTATTTTTCCGACCCGCAACTGATGACCCGCCGGAGGGCTTCGGCCCTCCGGTCTTGTGGAGTGTCGATATGCTGCAACAGGTTCAGAGCCACCACTTCCAACCGCTGCTAGGCCAGACCAGCAGCCTGACCCTGCCGGACGGCAGCCGCCTGGCTGTTCGCTTCGAGCACCTTGAGCAAACGCCTCGGGCGAAGATGCCGAACGCCGAACGCGTGCCTTTCGGCGTAGAGCTCAACAGTTTGCAGAACACCGAATTCGTGGACGGGCTGTGTTCACTTGAGGTGCCAGAAATCGGAAGGCTCGAAGGAGTGTTCGTCTCGCGGGTACCGGCAGCGGGACGGGACCCGGCCATGGGGTATTTTTATATCGCATTCAACTGAAGAAACGCTGATTCCCTTGTGGGAGCGGGCTTGCTCGCGAAGACGGAGTATCCGGCGAGAATTCCTCTACTGACACACCGCCTTCGCGAGCAAGCTCGTTCCCACATTGGACATGTAGCGAGTCAGGAACGGCTCAGTTCCCCTTCGGATACCAGACCAACCGCTCCGCCGCCGGGTTGTGCTCCTGCACTTCGAAGCCCAGCGCCAGGTAGTGTTGGCGGGCCTGGGGGTTGCTGGCCCAGACCACGGTCGCCACCGGGCAGCGGATCTGTTGCGCCGCTTTTTGGACCCCTTGCAGAACCGCTCGACCGAAGCCCTGGCCTCGAGCCTGGGGGATGAAGGCCAGGTACAGCACACGAATTTCATTGGGACCGAAATCGGCGCTCAAGGCGCCTATAGCGCTGCCGAGCTTTTCCACGACGTAATGCATGGCGTCGGGAAAATGCTCACCCAGGCCTTGCTCCTGCACTTGGAACTGCTGGGCGATAACCTGCTGCACTTGCTCTGGCTCGCCGTCGATCCATTGCAGGTCCGGCCGCGCCGCCTGGTAAAGGCTCTGCAAGAACGGACCATCGCTGGCCCGCGATGGACGTACCACCAGCCGCTCTGCCGCCACTGAATCCATGCTGCCTCCCTTAGAAACCGCTTTCCCTGACACCCAACGCCGCCAACCGACGCCAGGCCGCTCCGAGCACCGACTCACCCTTGCCCTGCAACACCACCACGCCACGCAGCGGTTGCACCGGGGCGGGCGTGTCGTCGATAGCACTCAGGCGCACGCCATACTGCGCCTGCACAGGCTCCGCCCGTTGCTGTGAGTCGCGGCGCACGGCAATCGGTCCGTGATGGTCGGACGTCAGCGCCTGCTGCTCGACCCAGGCTACGCCGTTGTTGTCGATTTCATCCAACTGCACCGCAATCGAGGTGTGCATCGGATCGTCGGCGATGAACCGCCCCGTGGCACCGGCACCGACCCGCCAGAGCTCGGCTTCGGTCAGGTAACCGCGCAGCCGGGAATCGGTCTGCACCACCCGCGCCAGCGGCTGCGTCGGTGACAGCCAGCGCCCCACTGCCAGTTGCGGCAGCAAGTCGCGCACCTGCCCGGCGTGGGGCGCACGCAGCAATAAGCGCTCACGCTGGGCGACCAGCCCACGGTACTCGGCCACCGCCTCGGCCAGCTGCTGCTCGATGATGCCAGCGTCGGCGGCCGTTTCGCTGCGTCCGGCCTGGCGGCGCATTTGCAGCTGCTG
This sequence comes from Pseudomonas sp. Q12-87, assembly GCF_001269755.1. NCBI lineage: Bacteria > Pseudomonadati > Pseudomonadota > Gammaproteobacteria > Pseudomonadales > Pseudomonadaceae > Pseudomonas > Pseudomonas sp. Q12-87. The sequence continues at coordinate 235,238 of NZ_LHVI01000036.1, forward strand.
GATCTCGATTTCCCGGCGCACGATGGTCAGGCGCGACGCCATGTCCGGCGACTCCAGCTCAACCAGCACATCGCCCTGGGCCACGACCTGGCCGTCATGCACATTCACCTGCTTGACCCGCGCCGCCACGGGCGCATGCAACACGCTGGCGCGACCGGCCTCAAGCATGACCGGCACTTCCACCGCACTGCGCCAGGGCAGCAACAGCGCCAACGCCAACGCCAGCAACACCAGCCCCGTGAACACCACCCGAGGACCATGGGCGTGTTCACGACGGCTCCACCATTGCCGCCCTTCATTCACGATGGGCATAAAAATGAACCACACCAATTCGACCATCATCAGAAAAATGCCCAGCACTTTGAAAAACAAGTGATAGACCGCCAGGGCGATACCGAAAAACAGCGCAGCGCGCCACAACCACGAGCCATATCCCCACACCAGCAAGCGGCGGCGCATCTGCGGCGACCAGGCTTCCGGCGCCGCCGTGCCATAGCCGAACAAGGCTTCACGCAGGCGCCAGCGACACAATGCGAATGCACGGCCCTGAAGGTTATCCACCGCCCAGAAATCACTGAGCAGGAAATACCCATCAAAGCGCATGAAAGGGTTCAAGTTGATGATCAGCGTGGTGATCCAAGTGGCCGTGGCGAGCATGAAAGCCGCCGTGCGCGCCGGCCCGTCTGGCAGCAGCGACCAGGCCAGCAAGGCAATGCAGGCCAGGAGCAACTCCGCCAGGACTCCGCCCGCGCCAATCAGCAACCGAGCCCTGCGATCATTGATCCGCCAGGCATCGCTGACGTCGGTATAGAACATCGGCAGCAGCACCATGAAGGCCACGCCCATGCTCTGTACGCGGCAACCGGCACGCTTGGCCATGAAGGCATGGCCGAACTCATGGCATAGCTTGGCGAAAAACAATGCCACCCCAAACGCAAGGGCACCGCCCAAGCTGAAAAGATGCGGGAACGTCGCCAGGAACCGCTGCCAGTCCCGCGACACCAGGAAGATACCCGTGCCCAACGTCAGCGGGATGCCGTAGCGCAGGACCGAGGGACCGAACCGCGCCAGCCAAGGCCAGGCGCGGTTGAGAAAGGCGTCTGGACGCCACAGCGGGATCCGGAAGAACAAATATTGATGCAGCAGAATCTGCCACAGGCTCTGACGCTGCGCGGCCGTTTTGAATTGATAGCTGTCGCGCTGTTGCGGGTCCATTGCACTGATCAGATCATGGCCGCGCAAGAAACCCAGCAACTGCTCCAGGGACTCGCCATTGAGCGGCAGGCCCGGCTCCCGGTTCGCGGCTTGCAGTACCTGCTCCGGATCACCCAAGGACCAGTGGCGAAGCAAGCGCATCGCTGCCGCGCCGAGCTTGAAATAACGGCCGCGCACCGGATCCGCCAGGGTCCACTGGGGCGAACCATCCGGATCCGGGGTCGCCGGGGATAGCTGCAGGTCCGGCCGCAGGCTCGGCAGGCTCACGCTACAGGCCTACGCTCTGGCGCAGGCCGGCCAGTGGTCGGCGCAACAGGTACAGGGCCAGCGGGGCGCGATCGCCAAAGATCTTCGCCGTGCCCCGCAGGCCGATGCGCGGCGCTGTGGCATCGAAACGCGCATCCAACCGATACGCCAGTTGCCCGGCAGCGGTAGGTTGCGCTTCGTAGGCCGAGCGTTCGAGCCAGGCCAGGTGCCGCTGCAACGGGTCGCTGTCGAGAAACAACGCCACCTGCGCACCGGGCTCCAAGGCAATCGCATCGCCCACCGCCAGTTCGATACGCAACTCGGCCTGGTTCGGATCAGCGATTTCCATCAGGCGCTCGCCGGTTTGCACCGGTTTGCCGAGCCAGCGCTCGGCGTCGGCAAACACCGCAATGCCGTCCCGTTCGGCGCGCACTTCGCTGCGCTTGAGCAGCTCAAGCGCGTAGTTGCGCTCGGCACGTTTCTGTTCAACGCGGGCAGCCAGCAAATCAACCTTCGAGCTCGACTCAGCGTCGGCAAACGAGCGCTGGGAGTTGGCCTTGAGTTCCGCCTCGGCCACGCCCAACGCGCGCTCGGCCACATCGGCCTGGGCCTTGAGGCTGGTGCTTTCGAAACGCAGCAGCAGGTCACCGTTCTTGACGGTCTGGTTGGGCTTGACCAGGAATTCAGCGATCACGCCGTCCAGCGGCGCGGCCACCACCTGCCCGCCCAGCGGCACTACTTCGGCAGGCGCCAATACGGACTGACGCACCGGGATCAGCAAACCCAACAGCAGCACCGCCACCAGTGCGACCTGGCGTTTGCGCGTCCAGCGCAGGCGCCACGGCTTGCGCGGTTGCAGCGCCAGCCAGGCATGACTGTAGGTGTCGCCCAGTTGCGACAACAGCACTTGCTCCGACGGGGTCCAGGGCAGGTCACGGGCCAGCCATAAACCGCCGAAAACCTGACCCTGATGATCGATCAACGGCAACCAGAACACCTGCACGGCCGACAAACTTCGCCAGTCCGCCCGGATGGATTCGCTCACGCCATCGGCAGCGATCACCCGAGCCTGGTTCAGTACGCCCTGCTTGAATAACTGCGCCACCGCCTGCTCGACAAAGGCCACGAACGGCGCGTTTGGCTCCACGGCACTGACACCCGTTACGGCCTGTACCTTGCCGGCGATCAATAACGCGGCGTGGCGAAACCCGAACAGGGCCTGGCCGTCGTTGACCAGGCTATAACTCAGCTGCGCCGGAGTACGCGCAGCCCGGGTCTGGCGTTCGAGATCGAGGAAGCGGGCAAACACCTGTTCGGCGCTGCCCGTTATCGGCGCGTTCACTTTGACTCCGCGAAACGCGCCGTACCACTCATGCCGGACAGCAAGCCGCTGGCATCCGGCACGCTCGCCACCAGCAACAAGGTCTGGCTACCCTCATCAATGCGTGCGCCCAGGCGCTTGACGGTCGCTTGCAACGGCTTGCCCGTTTCATCGGGAATGAACGTGAAAGGCTGGCCGGGCTTGAGCCGGTCCATCCAGCGTGAAGGCACCAGCAGATGGATTTCCAGGGTGCGGTTGTCGACCACATCCAGCAGCGGCGCGCCGGCTGCCACGCTTTCATAGCGCTGGACCTTGCGCGCCACGACTTGCCCATCGAACGGAGCGATCACGCTGCAGCGCTTGACCTGGACCTGGTAAACCTGGGACTGGGCCTGGGTTTCATTGAGCCGGGCTTCGGCCCGCGAGACCTCGAAACGCCCGACCGACTTCAGCTCCGCCAACTGCCGGTTATGGGCCAGCTCTTCACCGGCGCCGCGGCTGGCCGCCTGCGCCGCATTGAGCTGGGCCTGGTACGCCGAGCAATCGAAACGCGCCAATGTGTCGCCCTTCTTGAACGACTCGCCCTCGCTGAACGGCAACTCGACGATTCGCCCGGCCAACTCGCTGGCCAGCACCGCCTGGTCCCGCGCACGCAACACGCCTCGCGCCTCATTGCCACCCGAGGCACTGGCCGCGACGTTGTTGCCCAGCAACGGATCATCTGCCACAGGCGTTTGCGCCTGGACGCCGCACGTTACAAAGGCCAATCCCACAACCCAACTACTCAAACGTCGCATGACCGTTACTCCCTGACGGATGGGCGGAGTCTACGACAGCGGTGGGGGGCGTCAAGGGAGTAGCTGTCAGGAGTAAGAAAACTCTTGTTTCAAAAAGGTTGAAGGGGGGACCAAAAAACGCTCAGTTTTTTTCTGATATCAACGGACATCAAATCCCACAAGGGATTGGGAGCTTCCATTCGCTCGAAATGGTTTTCGGTGACGGATTTCTAGCATTGCCCTAAGAAAGACTCTATTTCGCAACAAACGCTGACAGATCAAGCAAAAAATGGGTTTGACCTTCTACCATGCATACGCTCAACACTGTTGCGCCGGTGACGAGGGAGCATCCAGCCAACGGTTGACGTTGTGGCACGCTCAACTTAGGATGGCCCTACTCAACCCCGTACGCAGAGATTCAGTTCTCTGGCTGTTGGGGTGAAAAAACCGGCTTAGGCCGGTTTTTTCGTTTCTGGGGATAGAGCTTGTGCGCACCGCATTTTTTGTTGACGGCTACAACCTGTTCTATGGACTGCTCGCAGACACACCTTACAAATGGCTGGATTTGCGAAGCCTGCTGTCACACATCGCGCATATCGAAAACCCGCGCAGCACGACCGCCTCAGTTGACTACTTCACCTCCTCGGTCAAACCTTCACTGGCCACCCGTGGTCGAGTATCAAAAGAAGCGCAAGATTCTTATATCCGCGCCCTGAAGACCACCCATATCCGTGTCCATTATGGTCATCATCAACTTGAACCTGCCAAAGCCCCTCGTTTCGTTGATAGAAGGACAAAAGCCTCTCGTGAGGACAAAGTCGACATCTGGAAACTGGAGGAAAAAGAAACGGACGTTCACATAGCAATTAGCATGTACCGAGCCGCTGCAAAGCAAACGACGCTGAAGAGTCATGAACGGGTAGAGCAATTGGTGCTTGTATCCAGCGACACCGATATGACTCCCGCTTTGAGAGCCTTGCGGGAGGATTTTCCCGAAATAACCGTAGGCGTCATTCTTCCTCATCGAGCTGAGTTGAATCGTCCGTCTCCAGGTTCGCTAAAGCAGCACGTCCACTGGATGCGCCGTGTAGTCACTTGCGACGAACTCCAATCCCACCAATTTCCCAACCGAGTGCCCACACACAAAGCCCCCGCCATCAAGCCGGATTACTGGTAGCAACCAACGTCAACTCCCCATCCCGATACAACACCTCACGCCCCAGCCACGCCACATCCACCTGAGGCAGCACCGCCGAAGGTTTACGCAACTCACGCAACAAGGTCGACCCATGGGACAAACGCCCCCCCATGCGCGCAATCACGGCCCGGGCGCTTTGATAGTGTGCATGGCGGCCAGGGTCCAGGGTGTCTTCAAGCAGAATGTCCTCACCCAGGATGCCTTGAGCCTGCCCCGGATAGATCAGGAACCCACTCGCCTGCTCGGTGCCTTCGCGACCGTCCTGCCAGAAGCTGCCGGCGCGGCTGCGAATGTCCGGATGCGGCGCAAACCAACGCGCCCGGTCGGCAGTTGGCATAGCGTGGTGCAGGCGAAAGAAGATCCGCATGAGGTTGTCGCGATACCATTCGCGCACTTGCAGATAGTAACCGCGCAGCCCCGGCAGGCCGGTCGAATGGGCCAGGCGAATCACCAAGGGCCATTGAGGGAAGGCTTGCACGGGCAACTCGGTGGGGACCGGACGTGGCGTCGCCGGATCGGTTTCCCACGGCAGGCGATGCGGGCTGTGTTCAAGGTCATCGTAGGCAGTGGGCGGTCGCCCCAGCAGGTCGCCGCCGCTGCTGGCCAACGCGCTGGCGATGCACAGGTTTCCCTGCACCACAAACACATAGAAGCGGGTGAACCAGTCGGCCAATTGCTGGCCGTCGGCGCCTTGCCGGGTGAGTTCGAGCAACTCCCGGTCGAAGCGCCGCAGGCCGTGTTCGAGGGTCAGCAGATGTCCGCGAGCGATGCGCTGCATACGCAGGAACAACGGCAGCGAACGCAGCAGGCGCAGCGGTCGCCAAGGCAGATGCGGTGTCGCGCCGCCGACCTCGCCCGCATAGCTGCTGGCACTGATGCCCCAATCTGTCAATCGAGCGAGAAACAGATCGTTATTGATGTACGAAGCGCCGTCAAATACGGCCGTGAACGGCTCGTTGTCCTGCAATACTCGTGAATCCCAACGGGCCATGATCGCCGGAATGCTCGCCGCCGCGCGGCGCTGGGCGTATTCGACCAGCACGCTGGGTTGTGGCGGCAGGATCTCGGCGATGTTGGCGGCGGTCAGGTGGCGGCGCCAGCCGTAGTCGCTGATCGGCCGATACTGCAACAACCACAGCTGCGTGCCATCCCAGGCCCATTCAACGTCGCCAGGCACGTAGTGAAAGACCCGCAACACACCTTGCAGGAAACGCCACAGCGTGTCGGCGGTTAGGCCATGGGCGGGCTTGAAGGTGTCGCTGCTCCACGCCGCGCCGAGGCGGGACATGATGGCGCGCTCAGGACTTGCCTGACCGTCGGCCAACGACTCCAAGTGACCTTCGACCCATTCCAGCTCGACAGACAAGTGACGTACGAACGCAATCCCGGACAGCCTGGGCGTGATGAAGCGCTGCACCACGACTTCCTCGACGCCCGCCGCCGTCAATTCGGCGATGCGCGCTGGCACGTTGTGCGTCGGCTCGCGCAGGAACGTGGTGCTCAAGCCCGCATTCGCCGCGTCGGCCTGATCTTCACCGTAGCTGGACGAGCGCACCGCCCAGCTGGCGCCGGTTTGGCCGTCGAGAAACGCCAGCAAGCGCGGGTCGTGGCAATCGTTGAGCGACAGCGCCGCCGGCACCGCTTGCCCGGCCAGTTCCGCCAGCCGCAAGCGCCCACCTTTGGTATGGGCGACGAACCCACGCTCGCCCGACTCCAGCCACGCGGCGAACTCGGCCGGTGCGTCAATCCACGGGTAATGACCCCAGCCGGCTTTCAGGCTGATAGTCAAATCGGCACGGGCCAGAATGGCCGACCAGGCGGCCGCCTGCTCGATGCCCAGCACCTTGTCCTGGTCACCCCAGACCAGTTCCACCGGGTCGGTGATCCACTCCAGCAGCGGCAGTGCGGTATCCGCACGCAGCTGATCCCAGAGCGGCACAAAGGCGCGGCAGCGGGCGTATCCGGCGCCCATGCGTTGATACTGCGCGGGCGTCCAGGTCTGGCGGGAGAACTTGTGGGCAAACAGCGTCGGCTTGTTCGAGAGCAGCCAGTGAATGGTCTTGCGAATCGGCAGCGGCGACATCAACGCCGGCAATCGCCGCTGCCATAAAAATGCGCCCACCGGCGCCAGCAACACGCTGCGGCAAAAATGCCCGGGCTGGCGTTGCAGCGCATGCAGCACTAGCAACGCGTTCACCCCCACCGCCATGATTGCGCTGCCCTTGACCGTCGCCGCCAGGAGCGCTTGCGCATAGGCCACAAGATCTTCGCAGGGGGCTTGTGGGTTGTTGCCGAATCCCGGCAATTCCAGCGGTATCACATCGTAGGCTTCGAAGTGCGGCAACGCGTCGTCCCACCAATCGGCCGCGCTACCGTTGCCGGCCAGCAGGTACATCCGGGGCTTGCTCATGGATGCTCCTCAGGCCAGGTCGCGCAGGGCGGCGTCGAGGGTCGGGTAACGGAACGTATAACCGGCCTCGGTGAGACGGCTTGGCACCACCCGTTGTCCATCGAAAAACAACTGGGCCATTTCCCCGGCCAGGACCCGCACGGGCGCGGCGGGAATGTGGAACCACACCGGACGCTTGAGAATCTTGCCAACGCGTTCAGCGAACAGCGCCTGGCTGACCGTCTCCGGCGCCACCAGGTTATAGGTGCCGCTCAAACTGTCGTCGTTGAACGCACAGGCGATGACCGCAATCACGTCGTCGCGATGCACCCAACTCATGATCTGCCGACCGTCACCCATCCGCCCGCCGAACCCCAGACGAAACGGAATCAGCAGCGGCAACAATGCGCCGCCCGGACCAAACACCACACCGAGGCGCATCACCACTTGGCGCACACCCAGCTCGGTGGCGGGCAGCGCTGAGGCTTCCCAACGCGCGCAGAGCTCGGCCATGAAACCATCGCCACGGGTGTCGCTTTCATCGAGACTTTCGCTGGCGTCACGCACGCCGTAGAAACCGATGGCCGAAGCCTGGACCCACAACGCCGGTTTGTGTCGGGCGTTCTTCAGCCAGGTCATCAAGGCTTCGGTGGTACTGACCCGGCTGGCGATGAGTTGCGCCTGGCGTTTGGGGCTCCAGCGCGGACCGGCCACCGGTGCGCCCGCCAGGTTGATCACGACGTCGAAGGTTTCGTCATGGCCCAGTTTGCTCAACGAACGCAGGCAACGGGCGCGTCCATCGAACAGATAGGCCGCTTTCAAGGGATCGCGGGCCAACACGCTGACCGTATGCCCGGCATCAAGCAGTTGATTGACCAGGGCCTCGCCGATAAACCCGGTGCCGCCGGTCACCAACACACGTTTGTAAGCGCCACCGGCGAACGGGTTGGCCGGTTTGCCTTCGCGTTGCATGCGCAGCGCCGCCAACCCGTCACGAATACCCGAGGCTGTCACACCGATGGCGAACAAGGTCAGCAGCCAGCCACGCCAGCCGAAATCGATCGCAACCAGGCCGGTCGGCAGACTCGCCCACTGCGCCAGTTGCACCCCGTACAGCGCGAAGAATGCCCCGCCGTTGACCGCCAACACCGTGTGCATGATGCGTTCGATGGCGGGCAGTTTGCGGGTCCGGTCCTCGACCACGAAATCCCAGAGCGTCAGGCCGATTTCCAGCGCAAACAGCAACCCAATGACAATCGCCCACGTCCCCTGGAAGGCCAGGTGCGCCATGCCCAGGAACAGAATTCCGTAGAAGCACGAGCGCAGGGCGTGGATGGAGAGTTCCAGGCGGGCGCTGTGGCGATAGGGCAGCGCGACGGTGAGTTCGTGGTGATACAGGGTGTCCAGCGCACCGAGGATCGCCTGGGCGATCAACAGCGCGATGGCCAGGTCCAGCAATGAAAAGTCAGGCATGGTGCGAATCACTCGACGCGGTGTCAGGCAGGGAGGTGCGGCGGTCGTGGCGATAGAGCCAGAACAGCGGCGGCAGCAATAGCAGCAGTGCAAGGCTGTCGAGCCACAGGTGCGACCAGACCCGGGCCTGGGCGGAAATCAGCATGTCCTGGGGCGCCCAGAGCAGGATGCCGGCGATTATCCAACCCCAGGGCATCGCGCTTTTCAGTCGATTACCGATGTGCACAAGGGCGAACATGTACAGCGCATAGCTTTGCAATGTGGCACCGAACAAGGCCAGCCACCAGACCTGTTGTTCGCTGGCCGTGGCAGGCACGGCGGCGGCGCCCCAGAAGGTCTGTTCGATGCTGTGCAGGTAGCCATCGAGCAAGCCCGAATGACCCGCCCAGCTCAGCGTGACACCGGCCAGCAGATGCATCAGCGCGGCGGCGTAGAGCCAAATGACCAGGACTTTGCGCAGGGGGTTTGGAGGGGTTGGCATTCCGTGTCCTGAAGGCTTGCTGGAGGTCGCAAGTCTAATGGAAATGGCCGAGGGTTTACTTGGATTATTAGGTAGCGTCAGGCTGACATGCCTGTGGTGAATTGAAGACCGTCTTCGCGAGCAAGCCCGCTCCCACACGGGATCTGTGTCGAACCGAAATATTGAGATCAACACCGATCAACTGTGGGAGCGGGCTTGCTCGCGAAAACGCCAGCCCAGACAACCCAAACCCCATGGCTCAGCGCTGCATCCCCCAGCGCTTCACCGTCACCCGCTCCAAACTGTCGAACACCAGGTTCTCTACCAACAACCCAATCAAGATCACCACCGCCAACCCGGCAAACACCTTATCGGTATACAACTCATTGCGGTTCTGGAAGATGTACCAGCCCAGGCCGCCCTTGCCGCTGGTGGCGCCGAAGACCAGTTCGGCGGCGATCAAGGTGCGCCAGGCAAAGGCCCAGCCGATTTTCAGCCCGGCGAGGATCGACGGCAGCGCGGCCGGGATCAGGATGAACAGCACAAAACGCAGGCCCTTCAGCCCATAGTTGCGGCCGGCCATGCGCAGCGTTTCCGACACGCCGAGAAAACCCGCATACATGTTCAGCGCCAACGCCCACAGCACCGAATGCACCAGCACGAAAATCAGGCTGTTCTGTCCGAGGCCAAACCACAGCAACGCCAGCGGCAGCAGGGCGATGGCCGGCAAGGGGTTGAACATCGACGTCAGGGTGCTGAGCAAATCACGGCCCAATTGGGTCGATACCGCCAGGGTGGTCAGGCCAAACGCCAAGACGATACCCAGCAAGTAGCCCTTGATCAGCACCACCAGGGAAATCCACACCTTGCCCAGCAGTTCGCCGCTGAGCAAACCGTCGTACAACGCGCTGGCGGTTTGCAGGAAGCCCGGCAGCAGCAGGTCATTATTCTGGTAGCGGGCCACGCCCTCCCACACCAACGCCAGCAGCAACAGGATCAGGCTTTTACGCAGCCAGCCCTGTTGCCAGAGGCGCTGGCCCAGGGGCAGCTCTCGCTCCAGGGGCACATGGGTCAAAGGTTGCAGGTCGACTTCGTATTCTTCGCGCGCGGGCGACAGATGGCTCATGGAAAATCCCCTTAATACGCGATACGAATGTCGGTGAAGTCCAGCTCACGCTCGGCTTCCGCCGGCTGGCCTTCATTGAACAGCAGCCGATGGATGCGCTGCGCGGTGTGCTGGAACGCCACGCCACCGAGGCTGTGCAAGTCGTACTGATGGCTGTGGATCTCCGCCCGCACACGTCCCGGATGGGGTGATAGCAACAGGATGCGATTGCCCACCACCAACGCCTCTTCGATGGAGTGGGTGACGAACAGCAGCGTGAAGCGCACCTCTTCCCAGAGCAGCAGCAATTCTTCCTGCATCTTGCGTCGGGTCAGCGCATCGAGGGCGGCGAAGGGTTCGTCCATCAACAGGATTTTCGGTTGCATCGCCAATGCCCGGGCAATGGCGACCCGGGCCTTCATGCCGCCGGACAAGGTGTGGGGATACGCATCGGCAAACGCCGCCAACCCGACCTTGTCCAGGTAATGCAACGCCCGCTCCTCGGCCTCGCGACGCTTGAGGGTATGGGACGCCAGCAGCGCGAACATCACGTTCTGCTTCACGGTTTTCCACGGCGGCAGTTGATCGAATTCCTGGAACACCACGATCCGGTCCGGCCCTGGCGCGCGGACGGCCTGGCCTTGCAAACGAATCTCGCCTTCGCAGGGCGCGATGAAACCGCCGATGGCCTTGAGCAAGGTGGACTTGCCGCAACCGGACGGGCCGAGCAAGACAAAACGGTCCGCCGGGTCGACCTCGAAACTCACCTGGTGGGTAGCCCGCACCACACGCTGCGGGGTGCGGTATTCCAGGCTGACGTTATCCACCGACAGCAACGCCGTGCCGGTGGCAGTGGGATTGCTGGCCGCGTGGCCTTGCAATGGCGCGTTCATGACAATCAGCTCCCCTGCAACGGTTTGGCGTCCTGGAAGAAATAATCCTCCCACGACGCCGGCTTGTTCTTGATTGCGCCGACGCGGTAGAGGAACTCCGCCAGCGGGTAGGTGTTTTTCGGCGTGACGGTGAATTCGATCTGCGGGTTGTCGATGATTTTCAGCAGGGTCGCCCGGTCGATCTTGGCCTTCGTCACGCGCAGGTAGGTATCCGCCGCCGCGCCTTTGTCCTTCTGTGCGAACTCCGCCGCCTCGGTCAGCGCCTCGACGAACGCCTTGTAGGTCTTCGGGTTTTCATCGCGGAATTTCTCCGTGGCGAACAGCACCGTGGGTGAGTTCGGCCCGAGCACGTCATACGAATTGAGCACTACATGGACGCTGGGATTTTGCAGCGCCTGGTCCTGGAACGGCGGGTTGGAAAAATGCCCGGTCAACTCGGTGCCGCCAGCAATCAACGCCGCCGTGGCGTCCGGGTGGGGAACGGCCAGGGTGTATTTGTCGAGGCGGTTGAATTCCTTGTCTCCCCACTGCTTCGCGGCGGCGTACTGCAGGAAACGCGACTGCACCGAAACGCCCACCGCTGGCACCGCGATACGGTCCTGTTCGGTGAAGTCGGCGATGGTCTTGACCTTCGGGTTGTTGCTCAGCAGGTAATAGGGGAAGTTGCCCAGGGAGGCCACTGCCTTGACGTTCTGCTTGCCATGGGTGCGGTCCCAAATGGTCAGCAACGGCCCGACGCCGGCCCCGGCAATGTCGATGGAACCCGACAGCAGCGCATCGTTGACCGCCGCGCCGCCGGACAATTGGGTCCAGTCGACCTTGATGTCGATGCCTTCTTGCTTGCCATATTTTTCGATCAGTTGTTGATCACGAACGACGTTCAGCAGCAGGTAAACGATGCCGAACTGTTCGGCGATGCGAATCTCGCCCTCGGCGTGGGCGCTGGGAGGCGCCACCAGGCTGCCGGCCAGCAAACTGAACCCTAGGCCGATGGCCGCGGCCAGCGGTGCAAAAGCAATGCGTTTGGACATGGTGATTCTCCAAGCTCTTTGCGCCAGGCGCAGCCGATCAGAAAGGGGCATCGCCCTGGATGGTGGTGCGATACAGCTTGCGGCGCAGATGGCTCGGGCAACCGGCGGCCAGGTGGATCAGCGAACGGTTGTCCCAAAACACCAAGTCATGGGGCTGCCATTGATGGCGATAGATGTTTTGCGGCAACACGCTGTGGGCATACAGCTCGGCCAGCAACGCTGCACTTTCATCCTCCGGCAGGCCGACGATACGGGTGGTGAAACCCTCGCTGACGAACAACGCCTTGCGCCCGGTTTCCGGGTGGGTGCGCACGATCGGATGGACGACTTCGGCGACCTGGGCCAGTTGCTCCGGTGTCAGCGTTGGACGCCAGTTGCCTTCGAATTTGGTTTCGCTGTAGCGCGCCGTGTAGGAATGCGCCGCCGAACGGCCTTCCACCGCCTTGCGCAACGCTTCGGGCAAGCCTTCCCAGGCTTTGTGCATGTCGGCAAACAGCGTGTCACCGCCTTCGCTTGGCAGCTCCTGGGCATGGAGCATCGAGCCCAGGCTGGGGAGCTCTTTGTAGGAGAGGTCCGAATGCCAGAATTTTCCAGCGTCACCGAGGCCGATGGATTGGCCGTTTTCGATGATGTTGGAAACGATGAGGATTTCCGGATGCTCGGCCAACAGGAACTGCTTGAGCACATGGACTTGCAACACGCCAAAACGGCGGCTGAAGGCGATTTGTTGTTCGGGGGTGATGCGCTGGTCGCGGAACACGACGACGTGATAGTCCAGGTGCGCGCGGTGGATGCGGGCAAAGTCATGGTCATTGATTGGTCGGGACAGATCCAGCCCAACGATCTCGGCGCCGACGGCACCGCTGAACGGGCGGACCTCGAACGGCTGTGGCGCGATGCTTTGGGTATTTGAATCTGGTGAATAAGAGACGGCTGGCATACATCACTCCCACGCACGGCGCGCTTGAACAGGCGCGCATCGATCAAAATCTCACGGGGTTACCGTGTCGGTTTGTGTCGTGCGGCGCGCCGATTGGTCGGCAGGTACGCAGGGGGATGACTTTAAGGGTATAAGAATTGAAATTTAAATACCGTTAATGAATAACGATATTGCTTTTGACTTGAGATGCAAAAACAAATTTGAAAAGCGACACCAACCCGTGGCGAGGGAGCTTGCTCCCGCTTGAGTGCGAAGCGCTCATCGCTTTTTTTGGGGCCGCTGCGCGACCCAGCGGGAGCAAGCTCCCTCGCCACACAAAAGCGGCCCTGTCACCGATTGGCAGGGGGGATTAGCGCTCGTGCAACGCCTCGGCCCGGGCCTTGATGATTGGCTTGAGCAGGTAGCTGAGCACAGTTTTCTTGCCGGTGATGATGTCCACCGACGCCACCATGCCGGGAATGATCAGCAGTGGCTTTTCATCGGTGCCCAGGTGGCTGCGTTCGGTGCGCAGTTTGATGATGTAGTAGGTGGTTTTCTTGTCTTCATCAGTGATGGTATCGGCACCGATCTGTTCCAGCTTGGCTTTCAGGCCGCCGTAGATGGTGTAGTCATACGCGGTGAATTTCACCGTGGCGTCCTGGCCAGGGTGCAGGAAAGCGATGTCTTGGGGACGGATTTTCGCCTCCACCAGAATGGTGTCGTCCAACGGCACGATCTCCACCAGGTCGCTGCCGGGTTGGATCACCCCGCCGATGGTGTTCACCAGCAACTTGTTGACGATGCCGCGCACCGGAGACGTCACCAGGGTACGGCTCACCCGATCTTCGAGGGCCTTGCCGGTGGCCTGGGCCTTGTTCAGATCGGTGCGCGCCTCGTTGAGCTGGGTCAGGGCTTCGCTACGGAATTTACCGCGGGTTTCGTCGATCTTGCGCTGCACTTCCTTGATCGCCGATTCGGCACGAGGAATCGCCAGCGTCGTGGCGTCCAGTTGCCCACGGGTTTCGACCTCGGCGCGCTTGAGCCGCAGCACTTCCACCGGCGACACCGCGCCTTGGGCCACCAACGGCTCGGACATGTTGATTTCCTGACGTTGCAGCGCCAGGCCGGAGCGGTACTGCGACTGTTTGGAAACGAACTCGCGCAACTCCTGCTGGCGCTGGATCAATTGTTCTTGCAAGCCGCCGATCTCATCGTGCAGTTGCTGGCGACGGCTGAGGTATAGCGATTCTTCGCTGGCGGCCTGGCGTGGTACGGCCTTGAGTACATCAACGGGGAAATTCAGCGGTCGGTCATCCACCTCGGCGCTCAGACGCTCGACGCGCAACAGCATGGCCTGGCGATCGGCTTCGGTTTCGCCCACGTTGGAGACAAACCGCGTGTCGTCCAGACGAATCAACGGCGCGCCCGCGTCGACGATCTGCCCTTCCTTGACGAACAGCTCGGCGACGATCCCGCCCTCCAGGTTCTGGATTTTCTGGATCTTGGACGATGGAATCGCCTTGCCGTCGCCCTTGGTTACTTCATCGATCACGGCGAAGTTCGCCCAGAGCATCAGGAACACAAAGAAGCCGATGATTCCCCAGATGGTCAGACGCACCACACGCGGGGCGTCTTCGATCAGCGCCTTGTTGACCTCGGGCAGTGGTTGTCCATGCAACGAGGCAGAGCCTTTGAAGTAGCGGCCTACGGAATCCTTGAAGCCCGACTTAAGCAACATTGATCTGCCCCTTCTTCAATGCTTCCATGACGGCCGCTTTCGGGCCGTCGGCCAGGATCTGTCCACGGTCGATCACCAGCAGGCGGTCTACCAGCGACAACAAGGATGCCCGGTGCGTTACCAGCAACACTGTCTTGTTTTCCACCACGGCGGCCAGGCGCTGTTTCAAGCGTTCTTCACCGGTGTTGTCCATGGCGCTGGTGGGCTCGTCCAGCAACAGGATGGGCGGGTTGAGCAGCAGCGCACGGGCCAGGGCGACGTTCTGGCGCTGGCCACCGGACAGGTTCTGCCCGCGCTCGCCGACTTGCAGTTCATAGCCTTGCGGATGCAGGCGGGCAAATTCATGCACCCCCGCCAGTTCCGCCGCCTGGAGCACCAGTTCGTCTTCGACGTAACGAGCACCGGACGTGAGATTGTCCCGCAGGGTACCGGCCAGCAACTGGATGTCTTGGGGCACGTAACCGACGTTGTAGCGCAGTTCGCTGACATCGATCTGGCGGATGTCCACGCCGTCCACCAGCAGGGCACCGTCGTCAGGTTGGTATAGGCCCACCAACAGCTTGGCCAGGGAACTCTTGCCCGAACCGCTGCGGCCGATGATGCCGATCTTCTCGCCTGGCTTGATCACCAGGTTGATGTTTTTCAGCGCAGCGTTCTGCTGGTTCGGGTAGGTGAAATTCAACTGGCGACATTCAATGGCGCCCTGCAGCACCTTGCGGCTCAGCGGACGCTCTTCGAAATTGCGCTCCTGGGGCAGCTCCATCATCTGGTCGACCGAAGTCATGGTCACCCGCGCCTGCTGGTAACGGGTGAGCAAGCCCGACAGCGACGCCAGTGGGCTCAGGGCGCGACCGCTGAGCATGTAGCAGGCGATCAGCCCACCCATGCTCAGGTTACCGGCGATGATCTGGTAGACGCCGAAGACAATCATGATCACGCCGGCCAGTTGCTGGATCAGCAAGGTGATGTTCATCGCCAGGCCGGACAGCATCTTGACCCGCAATTCGAGGCGGCTGAGGGTACCGATGGTCTGTTCCCACTGGTATTGGCGCTCGCTCTCGGCGTTGTTGACCTTGACCGCGTCCAGGCCGGCCAGGGTTTCGATCAGGCTGGACTGGCGCTCGGCACCCAGGGCCATGGTTCGCTCCATGGTTGCCACCAGGGGCTTTTGCAGCGCATAACCGATCAACAGCGCAATCGGGAAAGCCAGCACCGGAATCCACACCAGGTGCCCGCCAAGAATCGCGATAACCATGAAAATCAACAGCGTGAACGGCAAGTCGATCAGGCTGGTGAGGGTCAGCGAGGCAAGGAAATCGCGCAGGCTTTGGAATTCATGGATGTTCTGGGCAAAGCTGCCGACCCGCGCGGGGCGGTATTTCATGGCCATGCCGACGATGCGTTCGAACAGCGTCGCCGAAATGATCAGGTCGGTCTTCTTGCCGGCCAGGTCCAGGCACAAGCTACGCAGCATCTTCAGGATCAGATCGAACACGTAGGCGCCGGTAATGCCGACAGCCAGTACCCACAGGGTCGATTCGGCCTGGTTTGGCACCACGCGATCATAGACGTTCATCACGAACAGCGGCGCGGCCATGGCGATGATGTTGATCAGCAGGCTGGCGGCAATGGCATCGGCGTATAGCCAGCGGGAACGCTTGAGGGTGTCGCGAAACCACGAACGCGCCCGGGGAATCAGCGTGCCGTGGTTCACGTCAAATTTATGTTGGGGTTGGGCGAAGAAGACTTTGCCGCTGTAGTCGTCGGCCAGCAGTTCGCGACTGACGGTCACTTCGCCGCCATCGCTTTCGCTGAGCAGCAGCCGCGCCTGGTCGTCACCGACCCATCCCAGCAAAACCGCGCTGCGACCGTCCTTGAGCAGCAACAGGGCCGGCATGGCTATGGTCGGGATCTGCTCGAGCTTGCGTTGCAGCACCCGGCCTTGAAGACCGGCACGGGCCGCCGCACGCGACAATAAATCGACGCTCAGCCGCTGCTTGGGCAACGGCAGGCCGGTGGTGAGCATCGCCGCGCTGGCCGGCTTCTGATGGAGCATGCAGAGCGCCAACAAACCGTCCAGCAACGGGTCGTCGTGCAGCGTGCGCGGATCATGGATGAGTTCGACTGGACTGACTTCTGATTCCACGCTCTGCACTCTTTACTGGTCGAAACCGGATGGATGGATCAATTCATCCCAGGCAACTGGACCTTGGGTTTCATGTCGTTCTGCACAACCGATGCCAACGGCGCGACCACGCCCTGGCTTTTAAGCAACTGGCCCATGGTCGCCTTGATCCGGTATTGGGTGAACAGCTGAACGTTCTTGATTTCCGCCAAGCGGCGGGACGCACTGAACAGCTCGTTTTCGCTGTCGAGCAAGTCGAGCAGGGTCCGCTCGCCGAGGCTGAACTGCCGTTGGTAGGCGGTGCGCACGCTGGTGCTGTGATCCACGTACTGCTGAGCGATCGGTACCTGGGCATTGGCGTTGTTCAAGGCGTTCCAGGCCAGGCCCAACTCTTCAGTCAATTGGCGCAGCGCATTGTTACGGATGTCCAGCGCCTGATTGGACAGGTACGACTTGGATTCCAGGTCGGCCTTGTTGCTGCCGCCGGCATACAGGTTGAAACGCATGCGCAGCATGGCTTGCCATTCATTGTTGTGGCCGTTCTGACCGTCCAGGTCATTGTCCGCGGTGCGGCCCAGCTCGGCGTCAAAGCGTGGATAGAAGCTGGACTTGGCGGCTTGGTACTGCTGCTCGGCGGCGGCGATGTCCGACTCGGCGGAACGCAGTACCGGGCTGTTTTCCAGCATCTGCGCGCGGGCCTCGGTCAGGTTGGCAGGCAGCAGCGCCATGAAATCGGCGGGGCGTTCCAGCTGATCGGGCAGTTGACCGACGGCGCTGAGGAAGTTGGTTTCGGCATCGGCCAGGTTGGTCTGCTCGGTGATCAGGTTGTTGCGAGCCTGGGCCATGCGCGCTTCGGCCTGGTCCAGGTCGGCACCGCTGCCTACGCCACGGGAAGTGCGCAGCTTGATCTGGTCGAAGATGCGTTCGTGGCTCTTGAGGTTTTCCTCGGCCAGGCGCACGAACTCACGGCGGGTCAGCACGTCCAGGTACACCTGGGCAACGGTCAGACCGGTGCGCTCGGATGCGTCCAGCAACGAATAGGCGCGGGCATTGACGGTGGCTTGCTGACGCCCCACTTCGCTGGACGTCGCAAAACCGTCAAAAACCATTTGCGTCAGGCGCAGGCTCGACTCGCTGCGATTCAGGGTTTCCCAATGATTATTGCCGCCTGACCGGGTGGTGACGCTGTCGGTGCCTTCACGGCCGTATCCGGCTGCGAGGTCCACTCTAGGCAGGTAGCCGCCCTTGGCCGCCTTGAGTTGATAGTCCGCCGCCAGGCGACTGTTCACCCCGGCCTGGATTTCAGGATGAACATCCAGCGCCTGTTGCATGGCCTGCGGCAAGGTTTGTGCTTGTACGAAACTGGCGGCGAGGGCAAAGGGTAAAACCATGAACAGGTGCGAACGCATTGGGGTTTTCTTCCTGAAACACTTGTCTTGGATCACAGCGAAACATGGCGCTGCATCGGATGATGGCAACCGGAATGACCGTATGTCGGAAAGTTCGAAACAGGAACTGAATCACGCACCGAAAGAACAGGTCGCCGCTTAAATATCAATGTGACATTACGGAAGCGATTGTTTAGGATGGCCAGCAGAAGGTCAATAGTTTGGCATAAACAAACTTCAGTCGCTTTTCGAGCCAAAATATTGACAAGTCACGGCGTCAAAATACTTTTCCCATTTAGCTAATAGATAACGTCCAGACCGCTACGGCCGCCGGCTGTCGGGTCCATGGAAGTCTACTGAACGTGGTACCCGGAGAGTCTTCAATGAGCAGTGTTATTGCCGTTGTCAAAAGCATTGTTGGTCAGGTTTTCGTCGTTTCCCCCGAGGGCATTCGGCGCGTACTCATTGAAGGTGATCGCCTGAACGTAGGCGACCAACTGGACACCGGCCCTGCCGGCGCCGTCACGCTGGAACTGGCTGATGGCCGCACCCTGGACCTGGGTCGCGACACGCAGTGGAGTGCCAGCGCTCCGGATTCCACCACCAATCTTGAGCAGGCCACCGCCCAGGCCGCGCCATCGGTAGATGAGCTGCAACAAGCCATCGCCGCCGGTGCCGACCCGACCACCGCCCTGGAAGCTACCGCCGCCGGCGCAACGGCCGCAGGCACAGGTGCTGCCGGTGGCGGTCACAGCTTCGTAGCGCTGGATGCCACCGCAGGCAGCGTCGACCCGACCATTGGCTTCCCAACGGCCGGCTTGACGACGGCCGCAGCTGCCAACACCAACATCACCGGCCTGGACACAAACGCCAACACCACCGCCAACGCGGTGCTCAATTCGACGCTGACCTTGAGCGCCACGCCGACCCTGACCGAGGCCGGTGGCGTGCTGGTCTACACCGCGACTGTCACCCAGGCGGCCCAGACCGACCTGACCGTGACCTTATCCAACGGCTCCGTGATCGTGATTCCCGCCGGGCAAACCACCGGCAGCGTCAACGTCCCGCTGGCGCCGAACGATACCGTCTATAACGACCCAAGCCAGATCAGCGTGACCGTGACCGGTACCACCGGCGGCACCGGCATTGCCGTGACCCTGCCCACCACGCCGGCCGTGACCCAGATCACCGACACCATCGATACCACCACCGTCACCCTGTCGGCAGGCAACACCGTCACCGAAGGCGGTTCGATTGTTTACACCGCGACGTTGACCAACCCGGCTCAGACTCCGGTTACCGTGACGTTGAGCAATGGCTCGGTTATCACCATCGCTGCAGGCCAGACCACCGGCACCGTTAATGTTGAGACGCCAGCCAATGACGTCTACAACAACGGCAGCACTGTCAGCACCACCATCACTGGCGCGACCGGTGGCAATTTTGAAAATCTGGTGCCAAGCACTACGCCTGCGGTCACCACGATTACCGATTCGGCTGACGCCACGGGCCTGACCCTGACCGCCAGCAACGCCATCACCGAAGGCGGTTCGATTGTTTACACCGCGACGCTGACCAACCCGGCTCAGACTCCGGTGACTGTGACCTTGAGCAATGGCTCGGTTATCACCATCGCTGCGGGCCAGACCACCGGCACCGTGGCTGTCGAAACCCCGGCCAATGACGTCTACAACAACGGCAGCACTGTCAGCACCACCATCACTGGCGCGACTGGTGGCAACTTTGAAAACCTGGTGCCAAGCACTACGCCTGCTGTTACCACGATTACCGATTCGGCTGACACCACAGGCCTGACCCTGACCGCCAGCAACACCATCACCGAAGGCGGTTCGATTGTTTACACCGCGACGTTGACCAACCCGGCTCAGACTCCAGTTACCGTGACGTTGAGCAATGGCTCGGTTATCACCATCGCTGCGGGCCAGACCACCGGCACCGTGGCTGTCGAAACCCCGGCCAATGACGTCTACAACAACGGCAGCACTGTCAGCACCACCATCACAGGCGCGACCGGTGGCAACTTTGAAAACCTGGTGCCAAGCACTACGCCTGCTGTTACCACGATTACCGATTCGGCTGACACCACGGGCCTGACCCTGACCGCCAGCAACACCATCACCGAAGGCGGGTCGATTGTTTACACCGCGACGTTGACCAACCCGGCTCAGACTCCGGTGACTGTGACCTTGAGCAATGGCTCGGTTATCACCATCGCTGCGGGCCAGACCACCGGCACCGTGGCTGTCGAAACCCCGGCCAATGACGTCTACAACAACGGCAGCACTGTCAGCACCACCATCACAGGCGCGACCGGTGGCAACTTTGAAAACCTGGTGCCAAGCACTACGCCTGCGGTTACCACGATTACCGACTCTGTTGACACCACCGAGCTGACCCTGTCGGCCAGCAGCACCGTCACCGAAGGTGGCCAGATCACCTACACCGCTACGCTGACCAATCCGGCCGAGACACCGGTCACCGTGACCTTGAGCAATGGTTCAGTTATTACGATTGCTGCAGGCGCGACCTCTGGCAGCGTGGCTGTTGATGCGCCATCCGACGATGTTTACAAAGACGCTGGCAAGGTTGAGGTCAGCATCGATAAAGCCACTGGCGGTAACTTCGAGAACCTCGTTCCGAGCACCACCCCAGCTGTTACTGACGTAACCGACACCATCGACACCAGTACCGTTTCGCTCTCAGCGACTTCGACTGTGGCCGAAGGCGGCACTGTGGTTTACACGGCTTCGGTGAATGCCCCGGTTACTGGCGCTCCGCTCGTTGTGACATTGAGCAACGGCCAGACCATCACCATCCCAGTCGGCGAAAGCTCTGGCTCGGTGAACTTCGCCACGCAGGACAACGCCCTCGCTGGCGGCGACAACCTTAGCGTGAAGATCGACGACGCAAAGGGCGGCAACTACGAAAAACTGGCTATCGACGACAAGCCTGCTGACACGTCGGTCACCGATACCCAGAACACTACCGACCTCACTTTGAGTGCGACCGACACGGTTACCGAAGGCGGTCAGATCACCTACACCGCTACCCTGACTAACGCTGCTGGCACACCAGTCACCGTGACCCTGAGCAATGGCGCTGTGATCAATATCGCTGCCGGTGCAACCGCCGGCACCGTGACCGTCGACGCGCCAAAAGACGACGTTTACAAAGACGCCGGCAAGGTTGAAGTCACCATTGATAAAACTGCCGGCGGCAACTTCGAGAACCTGGTTCCGAATACCACCCCAGCCGTCACCGATGTCACCGATACCATCGACACCAGCACTGTTTCGCTCTCAGCGACTTCGACTGTGGCCGAAGGCGGCACCGTGGTTTACACCGCTTCGGTCAACGCTCCAGTGACCGGCGCTCCGTTGGTTGTCACATTGAGCAACGGCCAGACCATCACCATCCCGGTCGGCGAAAGCTCCGGCTCGGTGAACTTCGTCACGCAGGACAACGCCCTCGCAGGCGGCGATAACCTGAGCGTCAAGATCGATGACGCCAAGGGCGGTAATTACGAAAAACTGGCTATCGACGAAAAACCGGCTGACACGTCGGTGACCGATACCCAGGACACTACTGGTCTGACCCTCTCGGCGACCGACACCGTTACGGAAGGCGGTTCGATTGTTTACACCGCCACCCTGACCAACGCCGCCGGTTCGCCAGTCACCGTTACGCTGAGCAATGGCGCGGTCATCAACATCGCGGCTGGCGCCACGACCGGCACCGTGACCGTCGACGCGCCAAAAGACGACGTATACAAAGATGCCGGCAAGGTGGAAGTCACCATTGATAAAGCTGCCGGTGGCAACTTCGAGAACCTGGTGCCGAGTACCACCCCAGCTGTCACTGACGTAACCGACACCATCGACACCAGTACCGTTTCGCTCTCAGCGACTTCGACCGTTGCTGAAGGCGGTACCGTGGTTTACACCGCCTCGGTCAACGCTCCGGTGACCGGCGCTCCGTTGGTCGTCACCCTGTCGAACGGCCAGACCATCACCATCCCAGTCGGCGAAAGCTCCGGCTCAGTGAACTTCGCCACGCAGGACAACGCCCTGGCAGGCGGCGATAACCTGAGCGTCAAAATTGACGATGCCAAAGGTGGCAACTACGAGAAGTTGGCTATCGACGGCAAGACCGCCGACACCTCGGTGACCGATACCCAGGACACCACCGGCCTCACTTTGACCGCGACCGACACCGTTACGGAAGGCGGTTCGATTGTTTACACCGCCACCCTGACCAACGCCGCCGGTTCGCCAGTCACCGTTACGCTGAGCAATGGCGCGGTCATCAACATCGCAGCCGGCGCCACCACCGGCACCGTGACCGTCGACGCACCGAAGGACGACGTCTACAAAGACGCCGGCAAGGTGGAAGTCACCATTGATAAAGCTGCCGGGGGCAATTTCGAGAACCTTGTTCCGAGCACCGCCCCAGCTGTCACTGACGTAACCGACACCATCGACACTTCGACTGTCAGCCTGAGCGCAACGTCGACTGTGGCCGAAAGCGGCACTGTGGTTTACACCGCTTCGGTCAACGCACCGGTTACTGGCGCTCCGCTCGTTGTCACATTGAGCAACGGCCAAACCATCACCATCCCAGTCGGCGAAAGCTCCGGCTCAGTGAACTTCGCCACGCAGGACAACGCCCTCGCAGGCGGCGATAACCTGAGCGTCAAAATTGACGATGCCAAAGGTGGCAACTACGAGAAGTTGGCTATCGACGGCAAGACCGCCGACACCTCGGTGACCGATACCCAGGACACCACCGGCCTCACTTTGACCGCGACCGACACCGTTACGGAAGGCGGTTCGATTGTTTACACCGCCACCCTGACCAACGCCGCTGGTTCGCCCGTCACCGTGACCCTGAGCAACGGCGCGGTGATCAACATCGCAGCCGGCGCCACCACCGGCACCGTGACCGTCGACGCACCAAAAGACGACGTCTACAAGGACGCCGGCAAGGTTGAAGTCAGCATCGACAAAGCTGCCGGCGGTAACTTCGAGAATCTGGTGCCAAGCACGACTCCTGCGGTTACGGATGTCACAGACACCATCGACACTTCGACTGTCAGCCTGAGCGCAACATCGACCGTTGCCGAAGGCGGCACCGTGGTTTACACCGCCTCGGTGAACGCTCCAGTGACCGGCGCTCCGCTGGTCGTCACCCTGTCGAACGGCCAAACCATCACCATCCCGGTTGGCGAAAGCTCCGGCTCGGTGAACTTCGTCACGCAAGACAACGCCCTGGCAGGCGGAGACAACCTGAGCGTCAAAATTGACGACGCCAAGGGCGGTAACTACGAAAAACTGGCTATCGACGAAAAACCGGCTGACACGTCGGTGACCGATACCCAGGACACCACTGGCCTCACTTTGACCGCGACCGACACGGTTACGGAAGGCGGCCAGATCACTTACACCGCAACACTGACTAACGCTGCTGGCTCGCCTGTCACCGTTACGTTGAGCAACGGCGCGGTCATCAACATCGCTGCCGGCGCCACGACCGGTACCGTGACCGTCGACGCGCCGAAAGATGACGTCTACAAAGACGCCGGCAAGGTGGAAGTCTCCATTGATAAAGCTGCCGGTGGCAACTTCGAGAACCTGGTGCCGAGCACGACTCCTGCGGTTACGGATGTCACGGAC